>NZ_JBKEAY010000104.1:0-20919 GCF_047972865.1 Microbacterium sp. | reverse complement strand
GCCGCCTCCCGCCGCGTCGCGGACCCGAGAGCAGATAGTCGCCGACAGCGACGAGCCAGTGCCGCGACAATGACCGCTTCCGCCCGGTGTCGAGGTCGACACCAGTGGCCCCGGGAACCGACAACTGGCACCACAGCGGCGCCGGCGTCACCACGGGCACACCGCCGAAGAGCGTGCGGTCGGTTCCGGCATCCAGCGTCTCCCACCCGACCACACCCGGACGCCGCATCGGCGGCCGCGCCGCGAGTGCGGTCACGTGCAGCGGTTCCTCCGGCGCCTCCGGAAACGGCAGCGGAATCCCCCACAGGCGCGCCGCCGTGAGGTGGCTGAACACGTGGTACTCGTCCAGCGTCGCCCGGAGTGCGTCGCAGCGCTCCGGCAGGTTCGGTGCGTCACCACCGGCCGGGACGTACACGTCGTGGTGCGGATGCCGGACATCGTCCGCGCCGAGGCGGCTGCGCGCCACACCCGCCGCAGCGGCCTCCGCAAAGGCGAACGGCCCCAAGCTCAATGGAAACGGCAACGGTGTGGGGCGTCTGGGCATCCCGCCATGTTGCCCCCTCACGCCACCGCTTACTCGAAACCGTCCCCACCCCCTCGCGAAACTTCACGAATGTCACCCAAAACGGCCGCATGAGTGACATATGTGAAGTCTCGCGGCCCGCGGGGCGCGGCGCGGGCGCGCGCGGCGCGGCGCGCCGGGGGTCAGAGCTTTTCGAGTTCTTCGGCGACGAGGAATGCCAGTTCGAGGGACTGCATGTGATTCCGGCGCGGGTCGCACAGCGACTCGTACCGCGTCGCCAGGCCGTCCTCGTCGATGTGCTCCGAGCCGCCCAGGCACTCGGTGACGTCGTCACCGGTCAGTTCGACGTGGATGCCGCCGGGGAAGGTCCCGGCGACCCGATGCGCCTCGAAGAACCCGCGCACTTCGTCGACGACATCATCGAAGCGACGCGTCTTGTACCCCGTGGGCGTCGTGATGCCATTGCCGTGCATCGGGTCGGTGACCCACAGCGGGGTGGCACCGGCATCCCGCACCGCCTCCAGGAGCGGCGGCAGCGCGTCACGGATCCTGCCGGCGCCCATGCGGGTGATGAAGGTCAGCCGCCCCGGCTCGCGCTCGGGGTCGAGCTTGTCGATGAGGGCGAGCGCCGTCTCCGGAGTGGTGGTCGGCCCCAGCTTCACGCCGATCGGGTTGCGAAGCTTGGCGAAGTAGTCGATGTGGGCGCCGTCCAGGTCGCGGGTGCGCTCCCCGATCCACAGGAAGTGGGCCGACGTGTTGTACGGCGTTCCGGTGCGCGAGTCGATGCGCGTCATGGGCCGCTCGTAGTCCATGAGCAGGCCTTCGTGACCGGTGTAGAACTCGACGCCGCGCAGTTCGTCGAAGTTCGCGCCCGCCGCCTCCATGAACTTGATGGCCCGGTCGATCTCGGTCGCGAGGCGCTCGTAGCGCGCGTTGGCCGGGTTCGCGGCGAAGCCCCTGTTCCAGGAGTGCACCTCGCGTAGGTCGGCGAAACCGCCCTGCGTGAAGGCCCGGATCAGGTTGAGCGTGGATGCCGCCGTGTGGTAGCCGGTGAGCAACCGCTGCGGATCGGTGGCGCGCGAGGCCTCGGTGAAGTCGTAGCCGTTGACGATGTCGCCACGGTAGGCCGGCAGCGTGACGTCGCCGCGGGTCTCGGTGTCGCTGGAACGGGGCTTGGCGAACTGACCCGCCATGCGACCCATCTTCACCACCGGCATCGACGCGCCGTAGGTGAGCACGACCGCCATCTGCAGCACCGTCTTGATGCGGTTGCGGATCTGCTCGGCGGTGGCGCCCGCGAACGTCTCGGCGCAGTCACCGCCCTGCAAGAGGAACGCACGACCGTCGGCGGCGCGCGCGAGGCGGTCGCGCAGCATGTCCACCTCGCCGGCGAACACGAGCGGCGGCAGGCCGGCGAGTTGATCGGACGCCGCGGTCACGGCGTCGAGGTCGGTCCACGTCGGCTGCTGCTTGATCGGAAGCGCACGCCACGAGTCGAGGTCGATGGGGGTCGGCACCCGGTCAGTCTAGTGGGATGCCGGCTTGTCGGACGCCGTCACAGCGACCTGCGCTCCTTGACGGTGGAGGCGTACACGTCGTCGTACTGCTGCTCCCCCAGTCGCTGCAGCGCGACCATGATCTCGTCGGTCACCGACCGCAGGATGTACCGGTCGCTCTCCATGCCGCGGAACCGCGAGAAATCCAGTGGTTCGCCGATGACCATGCCGACACGGCCGACACGCGGGATGCTGCGCCCGATGGGCATGATCTTGCCGGTGTCGACCATGACGACCGGAATCACCGGGACGCGTGCCTCCAGCGCCATCCGGGCCAGTCCGGTGCGGCCCCGGTAGAGCTTGCCATCGGGGCTGCGGGTGCCCTCGGGGTAGATTCCGAGCAGGTCGCCGCGTCCCAGGACGCCCAGGCCCGTGTTCAGCGACGCCTCCGATGCCTTCCCCCCGCTGCGGTCGATCGGGATCTGTCCGGTCGCCCGCATGAAGAACCGCGTCGCCCAGCCGCTGATCCCGGTGCCGGTGAAGTAGTCGCTCTTGGCGAGGAAGGACATCGGCCGGTCGATCATCAGCGGGAGGAAGACCGAGTCGCTCACCGAGAGGTGGTTGCTCGCGAGGATCGCCGCCCCCGTCGCGGGGATGTTGCCGCGCCCGACGATCCAGGGGCGGAAGATCGCCTTCAGCACCGGGCCGATCACGACGTACTTCATGAACCAGTAGAACATCGTCAGCTCCGCTCTCCCGCCAGGTCGGCGACGCCGATGAGCCCGGCGTCGTTGCCGAGCGTCGCCGGCACGATGTCTGCGATCGGCCGGTGCCCGACACCGGGCACGGCGGCGGCGAAGGATGCCCGGACCGGCCGCAACAGCGGCTCGCCGAGTTGGGCGACGCCACCGCCGATGACGAAGCGCTCGGGGTCGAAGATCGCCTGGAACTGCCCGCACGCCTCACCGAGCGCCCGCCCGACACGGTCGACGGCACGCAGGGCGCCGGGATCGGATGCCGCCACCAGCCGGGCGATCACCGTTCCGTCGATCCGGCCGTCGGCGGTCTGCGCCGCCCGCAGCGCCGCACCGATCTCCGCGTCCTCGGCCACCTCGGCGGCCTCGGCCTGCAGCGCCCGTCCCGACGCATACTGCTCCAGGCAGCCGGTCTGACCGCATCCGCACCGCCGTCCGCCGGGCACGGAGCGCAGGTGGCCCAGCTCGCCGGCGATGCCGAACGCGCCGGTCAGCAGGGTCCCGCCCACGACGACGGCCCCGCCGACACCGGTGCCGAGCGTGAGCATCGCCATGCCGCGGGATCCGCGGCCGGCACCGTATCGGTACTCGCCCCAGCCTGCCGCGTTCGCGTCGTTCTCGAGGGTGATGGCCCGGCCGAGGAGCTGCTGCACCCGGTCGCGCAGCGGTTCGTTCTGCCAGGCGATGTTCGGCGCGTGCAGGACGACGGCCCGATCGGCGTCGATGAACGCCGCGGCCGCCACGCCGACCGGGCCCACCTCGTGCCGCGTCTCGAAGCCGGTGACCATCTCCGCGACGGCGACGGCGATCGCGGCGGGCTCGCGGGGGGTCTGCACGCGCGCGCGGTCGACGATGTCGCCGCCCGGCGACACCACGCCGCCGGCGATCTTGGTGCCGCCGATGTCGATCCCGACGCTGAGCACTACGCATCCTCTCCGCCGGCGCCGCCCGCACCGACATCGGGAGTCTAACGTCACCGTCGCGCCACCTACCGGGCCTGGCGCGCGGGAGCGGGATACACTCGATCCCGACCGCCCATCACGAAGCTGACACGGTACCGAAGGAGTTGCCGCCCATGAGCGCAGCACAGTTCGAAGTCCCCGCGATCGTGCCCGCGGACCCGGAGGCCAACGTCACAGACCTGCTCGTCGACCGCGTCAAGGCGACGCCGTCGCGCGTGCTGTTCGGCGTCCCCGACGGCGACGGCTGGCGCGATGTGACCGCCGCGGCGTTCGTGCGCGAGGTCATCGGCCTGGCCAAGGGGTTCGTCGCCGCCGGGATCTCCCCCGGGGACAAAGTGGGCTTCATCGCGCGGACGACCTATGACTGGACGCTGGTCGATTTCGCCCTGTTCTTCTCGGGCGCCGTCATGGTGCCCATCTACGAGACCAGTTCCGCCTCACAGATCAACTGGATCCTGTCCGACTCGGGCGCGGTCGCCGTGATCGCCGAATCGGCCGAGCACGCCGCCCGGATCGCCGAGATCCGCGGCGAGGTGCCGCTGCTGCGCGACACCTGGACCATGCAGTCGGGTGACCTCGATACCCTGCGCGCCCAGGGGGACGGCGTCGACGACGAGGAGATCGAGCGCCGCCGCAACCTCGCGGTGGGTTCTGACATCGCCACCCTCATCTACACGTCCGGTTCGACGGGCCGCCCGAAGGGCTGTGTGCTGACCCACAGCAACTTCGTCGAGTTGTCGCGCAACGCCGCGAAGGCGCTCGGCGAGGTCGTGAACACTCCGGATGCTTCCACTTTGCTGTTCATCACGACGGCGCACGTGTTCGCCCGGTTCATCTCGATCCTCGCGATCCACGCAGGGGTGCGCACCGGTCACCAGCCCGATACGAAGCAGCTTCTGCCGGCGCTCGGGTCGTTCAAGCCGACGTTCCTGCTGGCCGTCCCGCGAGTGTTCGAGAAGGTGTACAACTCCGCCGAGCAGAAGGCCGAAGCCGGCGGCAGGGGAAAGATCTTCCGCAAGGCGGCCCAGGTCGCTATCGACCACTCGACCGCGTTGCAGAACGGCGTCGCTCCGTCGCTGGGCTCGCGCGTGGTGTTCGCGGTGTTCGACCGCCTCGTGTATGGCAAACTGCGCACCGCGATGGGCGGCAACGTGCGCTACGCGGTGTCGGGCTCTGCGCCGCTGGGCCCCCGCCTGGGACACTTCTTCCACAGCCTCGGCATCACGATCCTGGAGGGATACGGGTTGACCGAGACCACCGCCCCGGCGACGGTCAACCTGCCCGACAGGTCGAAGATCGGCACGGTGGGTCCGGCGATCCCCGGTGTGGGCCTGCGCCTGGCCGACGACGGTGAGATCGAGGTCCGCGGGGTCAACGTCTTCGCCGAGTACTGGCAGAACCCCGAGGCCACCGCGGACGCGTTCGACGGCGACTGGTTCAAGACCGGCGACATCGGCACATTCGACGACGAGGGCTTCCTGACGATCACGGGTCGCAAGAAGGAGATCATCGTCACCGCGGGAGGGAAGAACGTCTCCCCCGCCGGGTTGGAGGATCCGGTGCGGGCCGACCCGATCGTCGGTCAGGTCGTCGTCGTGGGAGACCAGCGCCCGTTCGTGTCGGCGCTCGTCACCCTCGACCCCGAGATGCTGCCGACGTGGCTGGCCAACAAGGGCCTGCCCGCCGACATGTCGCTCGCGGATGCCGCGGTCAACCCGCAGGTGCGTGCCGAGGTGCAAAGCGCGATCGACCACGCCAACGATGCGGTGTCCCGCGCGGAGTCGATCCGTGCCTTCACGATCCTCGACACGGAGTGGACCGAGGCGAGCGGACACTTGACGCCGAAGCTCAGCATCAAACGCAACGTCATCCTCACCGACTTCGCCGACGCGATCGACGCGATGTACGACGCCCCGGCGCCGAGCGCTGCGGCGGGCTGACCGCCGTTAGAACCAGTCCGACTCGCGCACCTCGCGCATCGCGATGCGGCGCTCGTCGGGGCTCAGCCGCTGCAGGTAGACGATGCCGTCGAGGTGATCGGTCTCGTGCTGCAGCGCCTGGGCCATCAGCCCTTCGCCCTCCAGGATGATCTCCCGTCCGTCCAGGTCGATGCCGGTGACGCGCGCGTAGGGCGAGCGCACCGCGTCGTGCCACAGGCCCGGCACCGACAGGCAACCCTCACCGATCGGTTCGGGCTGGCCGGAGACCTCGGCGAGCACCGGGTTGAGCACGTAGCCGATGTCGCCGTCGATGTTGTAGCTGAACGCCCGCAATCCCACCCCGATCTGCGGTGCTGCGACGCCCGCGCGGCCGGGTTCGGCGACGGTGTCGAGAAGGTCCTGCACCAGCGCGTGGATGCCGTCGTCGACCTGCTCGATGGTTTCGCATCTCATCCGCAGGACCGGATCGCCGAAGAGCCGAATGGGGCGCAGCGCCATCAGGCGGCCGTGTTCGAACTGCGAAGGCCCTCGACGACGGTGGCGGCAAGTTCGCGCGCCGCCGCGCGGGTGGCCGGACGCAGATCACGGAACGACACGGCCGACCCGGTCGCGATCTGCGGGTCGTACGGGATGCGGACGACCGCGCGCACACGGGTGCCGAAGTGGGTCTCCAGTTCGTCGCCGCGGACCAGCTCGGCACCGGGGCGGGCCGCGTTGAGGACCACGACGGTGTTGCGCACGAGGTCGGCGTACCCGTTGGATTCCAGCCACGTCAGGGTCTCGGAGGCGAGTCGGGCCTCATCGACGCTGAGGCCGGTGACGACCACGAGGTGATCCGCCGCGGCGAGCGTGGCGTCCATCACCGAGTGCACGATGCCGGTGCCGGTGTCGGTGAGGATGACCGAGTAATAGTGCGCCGCCAGATCGGCGACCTGGCGGTAGTCCTCGTCGCTGAAGGCTTCGGACACGTGCGGGTCGGTGTCGGAGGCGAGGACGTCCAGCCTCGTCTCGTCGCGAGCGACGATGTCGGACAGGTCGTTGAATCCGCGGATCTCCTCGCGCGTGCGCACGACGTCGCGCACGGTCTTCCCCCCGGTCTGCCCCACGCGTTCGGCGAGCGTCCCTCGATCGGGGTTGGCGTCGATCGCGATGATGCGGTCGTCCCGGGTGTCGGCCAGTGCCATCCCCAGCAGGGTCGTGATGGTCGTCTTCCCGACGCCGCCCTTGCGCGACAGCACCGGCACGAACTTGGCCCCGCCGTGCAGCGGCTGTGCGATCCGGCGGTCGAGTTCCTTGCGCTCGCGGGCCCCCTTGCTGTCGCCCAGATTGACCAGGTGCCCCGACACGCCGTAGACGAATCGCTGCCATACGCCCTCCGGGGCCGGCTGCGCGACACGTGCCGGATCCACGAGCCGGTCGGAGGTGAGCAGGTCGCTGGTCTCGCGGCCGGCACCGAGTTCGCCCAGTCGGCGTGACTGCAGCGGAACCTCCGAGGTCCGTGGGCGGACCCGCTCCGGGACTTGCTCCGCCGTCGAGGCCGGGACGACCGCGGCAGCCGTCGGCGGTGTCGCGGGCTCCGGTGCGGCGGGGGTGACCGACGCGACCGTGCGGTACAGCGCGGGCGCAGGCCGCGCCTCGTCCGCCGGGCTGCGCGGGGCGCTCGGTTCATCGTCCACGAGGTCCGCGTCGTCGTCGTCGGCCGTGGGCAACGTCACGCGGACCTGGGCGGTGCCGAGGTTCCCGATGCCCGCGGTCCCGATGGTGCCGGTGTTGTCGAGGACCGCGTTCTCGTACTCGCCGGCTTCGTCGTCCTTGTGCTCAGAACTCACTGCCTCATCACTCCAGGTCGGTTCGGGCTTGCTCCCCAGCGGTTCACGTCCCCGCCCGACAGCCCAGACTACTCTCCGGGCCGGATGACGAGCAAAAGGTCTCCCGCTTCCACCGGCGCGGCAGCCCCCAGCACGACCCGTTCCACGACGCCGTCCACGGAAGCGGTGATCGCCGCTTCCATCTTCATCGCCTCGATCGAGGCGACCGACTGGCCGGCCGCCACGACGTCGCCGACGGCCGCTTTCACGGTCACGACCCCGGAGAAGGGCGCGGCGACGTGACCGGGCTGCGATGGGTCGGCCTTCTCGGCCTCTTTCGTCTCGACGCTCACGCTCCGGTCTCGTACCGCCACGGGGCGCAGTTGCCCGTTGAGGGTGGCCATGACGGTGCGCATGCCCTTCTCGTCGACTTCGCCGATCGCTTCCAGTCCGACGTAGAGCTGCACGCCCGGTTCGATCTGGACGATGTGCTCCTGGCCCGGGACCAACCCGTAGAGGTAGTCGACCGTGTCCATCGCGCTCAGATCGCCATAGGTCTCGCGCATGTCCTGGAACGCCCGGGTGGGCGCCGGGAACAGCAGCGCATTGAGCATGTCGCGGCGCGCGGTCGCGTCGCCGTCGAGTGCCGCCTCGTCTTGGTCGGTCAGCGGCGTCACCCCGGTCTTCGGAGTGCGTCCGGCCAGCACCTTCGACCGGAACGGTTCCGGCCATCCGCCCGGCAAGTCACCGAGCTCGCCGGCCATGAACCCGACCACGGAGTCCGGGACGTCGTAGTTCTCGGGATGCGCCTCGAAATCGGCGGGGTCGGCCTTGACGGCGGCGAGGTGCAGGGCGAGGTCGCCCACCACTTTCGATGACGGCGTGACCTTCGGGACCCGCCCGAGGATGCCGTTCGCGGCCGCGTACATGTCCTCGATGAGCTCGAAGTCGTCGGCCAGGCCGAGGGCGATCGCCTGCTGCCGCAGGTTCGAGAGCTGCCCGCCCGGGATCTCGTGGTGGTACACACGTCCGGTGGGACCGGGCAGGCCCGACTCGAACGGGCGGTACTGGGCGCGCACGGCCTCCCAGTACGGTTCCAGGTCGGACACCGCCGTGAGGTCGAGTCCGGTGTCGCGGTCGGTGTGGGCCAGCGCCGCCACGAGCGCCGACAGGGAGGGCTGGCTCGTCGTGCCCGCCATGGGCGCCGCGGCGGCGTCCACCGCGTCGGCGCCGGCAGCGCTTGCCGCCAGCAGGGTGGCCAGCTGCCCGCCGGCGGTGTCATGGGTGTGAACGTGGACGGGCAGGTCGAACCGTTCGCGCAGCGCGGCGACCAGGCGCGTTGCGGCGGCAGGACGCAGCAGGCCCGCCATGTCTTTGACGGCGAGGATGTGGGCGCCGGCCTGCACCACCTCGTCGGCCAGCCGCAGGTAGTAGTCGAGGGTGTAGAGGTCCTCGCCGGGATCGAGGAGGTCGCCGGTGTAGCAGACGGCGGCCTCGGCGACGGCGGTACCGGTCGCCAGGACCGCCTCGATCGCCGGTCGCATCTGGCTGACGTCGTTGAGCGCGTCGAAAACACGGAAGATGTCGACGCCGGATCGGGCCGCCTCGTGCACGAACGCGTCGGCGACTTTGGTCGGGTAGGGCGTGTAACCCACGGTGTTGCGTCCGCGCAGCAGCATCTGGATCGCGACGTTGGGCAGGGACTCGCGCAGCGCGTCGAGTCGCTCCCACGGGTCTTCGCCGAGGAAACGCAGGGCGACGTCGTAGGTCGCCCCGCCCCAGGCCTCCACCGACAGCAGTTGCGGCGTCATCCGCGCGACGTACGGGGCGACGGTGACCAGGTCGCGGGTGCGCACGCGAGTGGCGAGCAGGGACTGGTGCGCGTCACGGAACGTGGTCTCGGTGACGGCGAGGGCTGTTTGTGCCCGCAACGCGCGGGCGAACCCGGTCGGGCCCAGTTCGGCCAGGTGCTGCCGCGACCCCGCGGGAGCGGGCGCGTCGAGGTCGAGCTCGGGGAGCTTGGCGCGGGGTTCCACCGACACCGGATTCTCGCCGTGCGGGCGATTGACGGTCGTCTCGGCCAGCCAGGCGACGATCTTCGAGCCGCGGTCCTTCGACTCGCGCCCGTTGACCAGCTCCGGCCGCTCGTCGATGAACGCGGTGCTCAGGTCGCCCGCGACGAACGACGGGTCGTCGAGCACCCGCTGCAGGAAGGGGATGTTGGTGCTGACCCCGCGGATGCGGAACTCCGCGAGCGCGCGGCGCGACCGGCGCACCGCGGAGGCGAAGTCACGACCGCGACAGGTCAGCTTCGACAGCATCGAGTCGAAGTGAGGACTGACCTGCGAACCGGCTGCGGTCGTCCCGCCGTCGAGGCGGATGCCGGCGCCGCCGGGCGACCGGTAGGTCGTGATCTTGCCGGTATCGGGCCGGAAACCCTGCGCGGGGTCCTCGGTGGTGATCCGGCACTGCAGGGCCGCACCGCGCACCCGGATGTCCTCTTGCCGCAGGCCGAGCTGGTCGAGGGTCTCCCCCGCCGCGATCCGCATCTGTGACTGGACCAGGTCGACATCGGTGACCTCCTCGGTGACGGTGTGTTCCACCTGGATGCGCGGGTTCATCTCGATGAAGACCACCTCGCCGGTGCGCGGCCCGGCCGTCTCCAGCAGGAACTCGACCGTGCCGGCGTTCGCGTAGTCGATCGACTTCGCGAACGCCACGGCGTACCGGTGCAGCGCCTCGCGCACGTCGCCGGACAGGTTCGGCGCCGGGGCGATCTCGACCACCTTCTGATGCCGACGCTGCACCGAGCAGTCGCGTTCGTAGAGGTGCACGGTGTGGCCGCTCGTGTCCGCGAGGATCTGCACCTCGACATGACGCGGTCGGCGCACCGCCTGCTCCAGGAACACGCGCGCGTCGCCGAAGGCGCCGTCGGCCTCCCGCATGGCTTCGGCGAGGGCAGAGGGCAGGTCGGCCGCTGCCTCAACCCGCCGCATCCCTCGACCGCCGCCGCCGGCGACCGCTTTGACGAAGATGGGGAACCCGATGTCGTCGACCTGCGCCACCAGCGCATCCACGTCGTCGGAGGCCTCCGTCGAACGCAGCACCGGGACACCGGCGGCGATCGCGTGCTCTTTGGCCGTCACCTTGTTTCCGGCCATCTCCAGCACGCGCGCGGGCGGACCGATGAACGTGATGCCGTGCGCGGCGGCCCGCTCGGCCAGTTCCGGGTTCTCGGAGAGGAACCCGTAGCCGGGGTAGATCGCGTCGGCACCGGACTCGGTGGCCACGCGGATGATCTCGTCGACGTCGAGGTACGCGCGGACCGGGTGCCCCTCCTCACCGATCTCGTAGGCCTCGTCGGCCTTGAGCCGGTGCAGCGAATACCGGTCCTCCTGCGGGTAGACCGCGACGGTACGCGCTCCGAGCTCGTAGGCGGCACGGAAGGCTCGAATGGCGATCTCACCGCGATTAGCGACCAGGATCTTCCGGAACATGCTCACCTCACGAACTCGGCCGGGCCGCCGCAGTTGGGCCTCCCGGGGTGCCAAAGTGTGTTCTCAGCCTAGGGGACGGTAACGTAATGCTTCGTGCACGTTCTCTCCGTCAGTTCCTTGAAGGGCGGTGTCGGCAAGACGACGGTGACTCTCGGTCTCGCCTCCGCCGCATTCGCCCGAGGGGTCCGAACACTCGTCGTCGACCTCGACCCGCAGTCCGACGTGTCGACGGGCATGGACATCCAGGTGGCGGGCCGGCTGAACATCGCAGATGTCCTCGCCAACCCCAAGGAGAAGGTGGTGCGCCAGGCGATCACCACCAGCGGGTGGGCCAAGGTGCATCCCGGCACGATCGACGTCATGATCGGCAGCCCGTCCGCGATCAACTTCGACGGGCCCCACCCGAGCGTGCGCGACGTGTGGAAGCTGGAAGAAGCCCTCTCCACGATCGAGTCCGAGTACGACCTCGTGCTGATCGACTGTGCGCCCTCGCTCAACGCGCTCACCCGCACCGCCTGGGCCGCGTCGGACCGTGTCGTGGTGGTGACCGAGCCGGGACTGTTCTCGGTCGCCGCCGCCGACCGCGCCCTGCGCGCGATCGAGGAGATCCGGCGCGGGCTCTCGCCGCGCCTGCAGCCGTTGGGCATCGTCGTCAACCGAGTGCGCCCGCAGTCGATCGAACACCAGTTCCGCATCAAGGAACTGCGCGACATGTTCGGCCCGCTCGTGCTGTCCCCGCAGTTGCCCGAGCGCACCTCGCTGCAGCAGGCACAGGGTGCCGCCAAACCCCTGCACATCTGGCCGGGTGATTCGGCCCAGGAGCTCGCGCGCGACTTCGACGCGCTGCTGGACCGCATCATCCGGGCCGGGCGCATCCCCGCCCCCAGCGAGGCGTCCGCGTAACAGCGCCCGCGCGGCGTTGACGGCGGACGGACGGGCCGTGCCCGCCGATCAGGCGGTGCGTGCGGCTCGGCGCGCGGCGAGTTCGTCCATCGGCGCGGGGGTGAGGGCGTCGAATTCGACGAGCGTCGATTCCACTTCGCGCAGCACCTTGCCCACCGCGATGCCGAACACACCCTGCCCGCGGCTGACGAGGTCGATGACCTCGTCGTTCGAGGTGCACAGGTACACGGAGGCACCGTCGCTCATGAGCGTGGTTCCCGCCAGGTCGCGGATGCCGGACGCACGGAGCTGGTCGACGGCTACCCGGATCTGCTGCAAGGAGACTCCGGTGTCGAGCAGTCGCTTGACGAGCTTCAGGACGAGCACGTCACGAAAGCCGTAGAGGCGCTGGGACCCGGACCCGGTCGCGCTCTGCACGGTCGGTTCGACCAGACCGGTGCGCGCCCAGTAATCCAGCTGGCGGTAGGTGATGCCCGCGGCCCGAGCCGCCTCCGCCCCGCGATAGCCGACTTCCTCGTCGCGCTGGGGCAGACCGTCTGTGAACAGCAGCGCATCGGCGGACCGGTGACCGCTTCCGCCATCCTTCGCGCTCATCAATTCCTCCACCACGATTCCACCTCTCTCCACGCTAGAGCAGTCCAGCACCTGCGGCAACGACATCCGCCCGGATGCCCTCGGCGTGTCGCGATGCGACGGCGGGGGTTAACGCGTCAGCCGCTCCAGTGCCGTCTGGATCAGTCCGGCACGCAACTCGTCCATCCGCCGCGACAGTTCCGCGGCAGTTTCACCGGCGCGCTCGCGGGAACCGGTATCCGTGCGCCGCAGCAACGGTGCCAGCGCGCTCTCGATCAGCGACAGTTCGCGTTCCACGGCCTGCCGCACCCCCCGCAGGTGCCGGGGCTGGATGCCGTGCGTCTCCAGCGCCACGAGGGAGCGCAGCATCGCGAGCGAGCGTTGGTCATAGGTGTCGGCGGCGGGCAGTAGTCCCGCCGACACGGCATCGGCCAGCAGCGCCGTGTTCGCCTGCGCGGCCTGCACCAGCTCGGCCCGGCGGTACCGGCGGCCCACCGGAACGATCGACATAGGGACGACCGCCGCGCTCGCGCCGTCCGGTCCGTGCTCGTCGAGGTATTCCCGAATGCGGGCCAGCGGCAGATAGTGGTCACGCTGGAGCATGAGCGCCGTGCGCACGCGCGCCAGATCCGTCGGCGAGAACTTGCGGTAGCCCGACTCGGTCCGCATGGGCGTGACGATGCCCTGCACCTCCAGGAAGCGGAGCTTGCTCGAGGTCAGCGACGGGAACTCGGGGGTGAGCCGAGCCAGCACCTGACCGATGCTCAGGTACCCCGAGGACGAGGAACGCCGACGCGGCGACGCGGCGGGCGTCACGCGTCTGCCGCAGGCACGCGATCGAGGGGCGAGACGAAGAAGTTCAGCCGGAACTTGCCGATACGCACCTCGGAACCATCGACGAGCGCAGCGCGATCGACCCGTTCCCCGTTGACGTACGTGCCGTTCAGGGAGCGCTGATCGGTCATCTCGAACGCGGTTCCCTGTCGTGTCACCTCGGCGTGCCGGCGTGACACGGTGACGTCGTCGAAGAAGATGTCGGCCTCGGGATGGCGGCCCACCGTGGTCACGTCGGTGTCGAGCAGGTACCGCGCGCCCGCGGTCGGCCCGGAGCGCACCAGCAGGAGCGCGGAACGCGACGGCAGTGCCGCGATCGCGTCGACCTCCGCCTCGGTCAGTTCCATGCCGAACGGGACGAAGGAGAGATCGGAGTCGCTTCCGAACGTCTGCGTGGTATCGGGCGCGCCCGAAGAAGCGCCGAAATCATCGCGGCTGATCTCGCCGCCCGGTCGATCGTTGCTCAACACCTGAGTCCTCCTCCGCACTCACCCTAACGGATGCCGTGCCTCCGCCGACATTCGAATGAGCGACGTGCGCATCGCCGATTGTTGCGGCGTGTGTCGCCATCGTGGCGCGCCGGCCCACCGCCACTTAGCCTGGACCAGCCCTCGTTCCGACGAACCCAAGGAATTCTCGTGTCCACTCCGCGCCAGCGCCTCACATCCGCCCCGGTCCGTTCGGCCGCGGCGTGCATGTGCGCCAGCGGCGGAGCCTGCTCGAGCTTCGCGCCCGGTCACGGCGTGCACCTCATCCAGGCGCGTCTTGTCGCGGCGACCCCGGCCGAGTGGGTGGATGTCATCGTCACCGCCGCCGACCCGGCCACGGGCACGATCCTCGTCCACACGCTGGACGGCACGCCCGTCGAGCTGTGGAGCGCGGCGGCATCCCTCACGGTCGGTGAGCCGGTCGCGTACCACCCCCGCTACCATGCGGTATCGGCGGGCGCGCGCATCGTCAACGTCGCCGTCATCGGCTGACCCGGCTCAGGCCGCCATCGCCTCCCGCATCGCGTTGCACGCGTCCATGCAGGCCTGACAGGCGTCGGCGCACATCCGGCACACCGCGTCGTCGGCGTGCATCATGCACGCGTCCATGCAGGTCTGGCACATCGCGATGCACGCGTCGAGCATCGCCATCATCGATGCGGGCGTCATGCCGGACATGCGCATCATCGCGCGCATCATCGTATTGCACATGTCGGCGGCGTTCCCGCAGGCCGGCGCACAGTCCATCAACTGCATCGAGCACACCACGCAGGCCTGTTCGCACGCCGAGCATGCGTCCATGCACGCCTGCATCACCGCCATGTCCATGGCCGGCATGCCCGCCATCGACATCATGTCCGGCGACACGGCGTCCATCATCTTCGCGTCCATTCCGATACCCACTTCCGTCATCCGATCAGCGAACAGGAACGCCCGCCGTGACGACCATGGTAGGGCGAGGACGACACCGGCGACAGGGCCGATCGCGGCCCCCGCCGAGCGATAGGCTGAGGGACATGCCTCACTATGACGTCGTCATTCTCGGTGCCGGCCCCGGCGGCTATGTCGCGGCGGTGCGTTGTGCTCAGCTCGGCCTGTCCACGGCCGTCATCGAAGAGAAGTACTGGGGTGGTGTCTGCCTCAACGTGGGCTGCATCCCCTCCAAGGCGCTCTTGCGCAATGCCGACCTCGCCCACACCTTCCACCACAAGGCCGACCTGTTCGGCATCAGCGGCGACGTGAGCTTCGATTTCGGCGCGGCACACGACCGCAGTCGCACGGTGTCCGAGGGCCACGTCAAGGGCATCCACTTCTTGATGAAGAAGAACAAGATCACCGAGTACGAGGGTCGTGGCGCGTTCACCGGCCCCAAGGCGATCACCGTCACCCGCGCCGACGGAACCACCGACGAGGTCACCTTCGACAACGCCATCATCTCGACCGGGTCGACCGTGCGGCTCCTCCCCGGCGTGGAGATCAGCGAGAACGTCGTCACCTACGAGGAGCAGATCCTGAACCGGGATCTGCCCGAGTCCATCGTGATCGTCGGGGCCGGCGCGATCGGCATCGAGTTCGCGTTCGTGCTGAACAACTACGGCGTGAAGGTCACCATCATCGAGTTCCTCGACCGCGCACTGCCCAACGAGGACGCCGACGTGTCGAAGGAGATCGCTCGGCAGTACAAGAAGTACGGTATCGACATCCTCACCGGCACCAAGGTCGAGCAGGTGGTCGACTCCGGCGACAAGGTCACCGTGAGCTACTCCGACAACGCGTCGGGGGCGCAGGGGTCGATCGAGGCCGACCGCGTCCTGATGTCGATCGGGTTCGCGCCGCGCGTCGAGGGCTTCGGGCTGGAGAACACCGGCGTGGCGCTGACCGACCGCGGTGCGATCGAGATCGACGACCACATGCGCACCAATGTCGAGGGCATCTACGCCATCGGTGACGTCACGGCGAAACTGCAGCTGGCCCACGTCGCCGAAGCGCAGGGCGTCGTAGCCGCCGAGACGATCGGCAAGGCGGAGACCCAGACGCTCGGCGACTACCGGATGATGCCCCGCGCGACGTTCTGCTCGCCGCAGGTGGCTTCGTTCGGCCTGACCGAAGCGCAGGCCCGGGACGCCGGCCACGACGTCGCGGTGGCGAAGTTCCCGTTCAGCGCGAACGGGAAGGCGAACGGCCTGGGAGAACCGGTCGGATTCGTCAAGCTCGTCGCCGACAGTGAGCACCTCGAACTGCTCGGCGCTCACATGATCGGGCCCGACGTCTCGGAGCTTCTGCCCGAGCTCACCCTTGCCCAGAAGTGGGATCTGACTGCCCTGGAAGCGGCCCGCAACGTCCACACCCATCCGACGCTCTCGGAGGCCGTGCAGGAGGCCTTGCACGGCCTGGTCGGCCACATGATCAACCTGTAGGCCGCGACCCGATCGGGATCCACCTATTCACACGAATGCTCCAGTGCGCTAGCGTGGGGCTTCGATGCTGACGCCGCCCCACCGCGAAGCCGGGGGCGGCGTCAGCGTGTGCGCACTCCCGCCCCGTCCGCGTCGCCGGCGATTCAGCCGCCGAGCGCGCGACGGAGCTTCGAGTCGGCGGGGGCGACTCGGCCTCCCGCGGCGGTGACGAGCCGGTCGGCCGCGGCGAACAGCGCCGCCTTCCCCGCGGCCTCCGCGGGAGCGGCCGCGCCGAGTTCGAACTCCCACTCGCGCCACTCGGTCGTCACCGACCGGGCGACGTCGGTCGCGGTGACACGGTCGTCGACGAACTCCGCGAGCACGTGACCGGACCCGTCGCGCAGCACCGTCGCGGTGCGGTCGGTGCGGATGCGGGCGCGAACGACGAAGGGGGGCGACGCCAGCTCGGCCACGGCATCGAGCACCGGCGGCGGCGGGGTCGCCTCGTCGTGGGCGCCCTCCCCCAGCGGCCATCGGGTCTCGTGCTTGCCGCCCACGGCGGACCGCTTGACGTGCCATCCCGCATCCGGTCCACCGGTGCGCCGCCGCAGCGCGGTGCCCGATCGCGCCAGTGCGCCGTCCGCGGTGTCGAAGTACCGGGCATCGAGGGCACGGCGGTCGGGCGCATCGACCGAAGCGACCCCGGCGAGCGCAGCCCAGTCCGGCACCGCGGTGTCCGCATCGACGTCGTATTTCTGCTCGACCTCGAAGCTGTACTCGGGGCCCGGCACGACCGAACTCACTCGTCGCGACCGTCGGGATCCGGGTCGATGTCCTCGGTCGCCTCGACGTACCGCAGCCGCGTCTCGGTCGGTCCGTCGCTGTCACCGGTGTGGGTCGGATCGCCCTCACGCACATAGACGATCTGCCCCTCGCCGTAGGGGACGATGTACTGGTCCTGCATCGCGTCCTCGATCGGTACGACTTGACCGTCGAGGGGCCCACCGAGCAGTCGTGCAATAGCCATGGTGACCTCCTCGTTCCAGCCTAGTCCGCCGCGTCCGGGCGCGACCGGGCACTGTCCACAGCATCCGCCCGCCGTCGACGGCGACCATAGACTTACCAGCGATGAAGCCGTTCCTGCTGCTGGCCACCCGTGCCGAAGACCTCCCCGCCGATGAGGAGTACGCGCTGTTCCTGCGGTACACCGGCCTCGACGAGCGGCACCTGCTCCGGGTGCGCCTGGAGGCCGAGCCGATGCCGCCGATCGACCTCGACGGACTGTCGGGAATCCTCGTGGGCGGTGGGCCATTCAACGCATCCGACCCGCCCGCGCAGAAATCCCCGGTGCAGCACCGCGTGGAAGCCGAGTTCGCGGCGCTCCTGGACGACGTCGTCGCGCGCGACTTCCCGTTCCTCGGGGCCTGCTACGGCGTCGGGACGCTCGGGGCGCACCAGGGCGCCGTGATCGACCGCACCTACCGCGAACCGATCGGCGTCATCGAGGTCACCCGCACCGACGCCGGGGCCGGCGACCCGCTGCTGACCGACATGCCCGACACGTTCACCGCGTTCGTGGGCCACAAGGAGGCGGTCACGACGCTCCCCGCCTCCGCGACGCTGCTGGCGACCTCGCCGGGATGCCCGGTGCAGATGTTCCGGGTGGGTCGCAACGTCTACGCCACGCAGTTCCACCCTGAGCTCGACGTGGACGGCATCACCACCCGCATTCACGCGTACTCGGGCTACGGGTACTTCGCGGCGGAGGAGAAGGATCTCACGCTGGCCGCGGTGCGGCGGCTGCCGGTGACTCACACCGGCAGCATCCTGCGCCGCTTCGCGGAGCGCTACGCGCGCTGACCCCGCTCCCCCGCCGGTGGGTCACAGGAGCGGCGGGGTGTGCCAGATGCGGTCGATGTAGTCGCGCATGGACCGGTCGGACGAGAAGAAACCGGACCGGGCGACGTTGAGGATCGCGGACCGCGTCCAGGCATCCTGGTCGGCGTAGGCGGTATCCACCCGCCGCTGCGCCTCCATGTACGAGGCGTAGTCGGCGAGCACCATGAAACGGTCGTCGTACAGCAGGTTCGACACGATCGGCTCGAACACGGTGCGGTCCCCGCCGGAGAACACGCCGGAGACGATGAGGTCCATCGCGCGGCGCAGCCCCTCGTCGGCCTGGTACACCTCGCTGGGGCGGTAGCCCGTGGCCCACAGCGACTCCACCTCGGGCTCGCTCATGCCGAACAAGAAGAAGTTGTCATCGCCGACGAGCTCGCGGATCTCGACATTCGCCCCGTCGTCGGTCCCCACGGTGAGCGCGCCGTTGAGCGCGAACTTCATGTTGCCCGTCCCCGACGCTTCCTTGCCCGCCAGCGAGATCTGCTCGGAGAGGTCGGCGGCCGGGATCAGCCGTTCAGCGAGGGTGACGTTGTAGTTGGCCGGGAAGACGATCTTGAGCCGGTCCTCGACGCGCGGGTCGGTGTTCACGGTCGCGGCGACCGCGTTGATCAGGTGGATGATGCGCTTGGCCATCGCGTAGCCGGGCGCCGCCTTGGCCCCGAAGACGAAGGTGCGCGGCTGCACGTCGGATGCCGGCACCCGACCCGAGACGATCCCCTCGTACACCGTGACGATGTGGAGCACCTTGAGCATCTGACGCTTGTACTCGTGGAGTCGCTTGACCATCACGTCGAGGAGGTGCCCGTCGCGGATGCCGACGTCGCCGCGCGCGGCCAGCACGTCGTTCAGCCGGCGCTTGTTGACCGACTTCACCTCGGCGAACGCGGTGCGGAAGTCGGGGTCCTCGGCGTACACCTCCAGTTCGCGCAGCCGCTCCAGGTCGGTAAGCCACCCGGTGCCGAGCGCCCCCGTGATCAGGTCGGACAGGTCGGGGTTGGCCAGCCGCAGGAAGCGGCGGGGCGTCACCCCGTTGGTCACGTTCGTGAACTTGTCGGGGAAGAACGCGTCGAACGCGGGGAGCACCTTCTCGCGCAGCAACTGGGAGTGCAGTTCGGCGACGCCGTTGACTTTCGCTCCGGCGACGGTGGCGAGGTAGGCCATACGGACGCTCCGCTCGGGGTGCTCGGCGATGATCGACATGTCGCGGATGCGCAGCTCGTCGTCGCCGTAGCGGGCACGCACCTCGTCGAGGAAGTCGTCATTGATGCGGTAGATGATCTCGAGGTGCCGCGGCAGCAGCCGGCCCAGCAGCTCGACCGGCCACACCTCGAGCGCCTCCGGCAGCAGGGTATGGCAGGTGTAAGCGAAGCACTGCTGGGTGATCTGCCAGGCCTGCTCCCATGTCATGTCGCGTTCGTCCACCAGGACGCGCATGAGTTCGGGAACGGCGATGACCGGGTGGGTGTCGTTGAGCTGGAAGATGACCCGGTCCGGCAGCTGCGTCAGGTCGAATCCCGCCGGCAGCACGTCGTTGAGGAAATCGGCGATGGAGGCGGCGGCGAAGAAGTACTGCTGCTGAAGCCGCAGCTCCTTGCCCTGCGGCGTGGAGTCCTCCGGGTAGAGCACCTTGGAGATGTTCTCGGCGAAGGTCTGCGCACGCACGGCCTCGGCATAGTCGCCCGCGTTGAAGATCCGCAGGTCGAACGCGTCGGTCGCGACCGCCGACCACAGGCGCAGCGTGTTGACACGCCCGTTGCGGTACCCCGGAACCATGTAGTTGTAGGGCACGGCCTGCACATTCCACGCCGGCACCCATCGCGTGCGAGCGGTGCCGGCGTCGTCGTAGGTCTCGGTGTGACCGCCGAACGACACGATCTGCGCCGCCTCGGGCCGGGGGAACTCCCACGGGGAGCCGAGCGTCAGCCAGGCATCCGGTCGCTCGACCTGCTGACCGTCGACGAACGTCTGCCGGAAGATGCCGTATTCGTAACGGATGCCGTACCCGATGTTGGGGACGCCCATCGTTGCCAGCGAGTCGATGAAGCAGGCCGCGAGGCGGCCGAGGCCCCCGTTGCCGAGCCCCGGCTCGACCTCCTCGGCACGCATGTCGTCGAGGTCGATGCCGCAGGACGCGAGAGCCTGGGCGGCGACGTCACGCAGCCCCGAGGCGAGGAGGTTGTTGTCGAGCTGGCGCCCGAGCAGGTACTCGGCTGACAGATAGCACACGCCTTTGGCCTGCGCTTCGCGCTGGCGGCGCTGGTCCTCCAGCCACCGGGCCATGAGGTAGTCGCGCACGGTATGGGCCAGAGCGTGGAACTGGTCGTTGACGGTCGCCGCCGACAGGGTGACGCCGCGTTGGAGGTTGAGGTTCTCGAGGAATCGTCGGACGAAACCGTCCACGGTACTCGGCGGAGCGGTCACGGGGGCGAGAGCGAGCGGGTGCGTGGCACCTGCGGGGCGGGGAGCGGGGAGATCAGACACACAGAAAACCGTACCGTCGTCCGGACACCTCTCCCGACCGATCCCGCAGGTCGTTGCACACTGTTCACACGGTCGAGACAGCGGAGGTCCGATTCTCGCGTTCCCGGGCGAGCGCATCCCGCGCACTCTGCAGGTCACGGGCGGCGATGTGGGTCAGGTCCTCGGTGTGACGCACCCGCAGTTGCGCGAGCGTGCGGGCACCGAACCGTTCTCGCACGCGGTCGTGATCCTCCAGGTGCTTCGTCACGATGAACGAGGCCGCGATGAGAATCACCTGCGCCGACAGGTTGAACCACAGCAGCAGCGCGATGAGCGAGGCGAACGAGGCCAGCAACGGGTTGCGAGCGGCTCCGCCCACGAA
>NZ_JBKEAY010000094.1:0-5220 GCF_047972865.1 Microbacterium sp. | reverse complement strand
TTCGTGGGTGACGCGGAGTTGGTGCATCACAGGCCGGGCGATGAGAAACAGCGCCACACCCCCGGCAACCACGACGACCAGCGTGCCCAGCAGCACGCCGACCTGCACGCCGAGTGCGTTGAGCGCGGCAGTGTAGACGAGCAGCATTGTGACGACGATGACGAAACCGAAGAGCATGAGTGCGAGCGCCAGGGCGATCGCGACGACGAACGACAGCAGTCGCCGCCACTTCTCGGGGTCGTGCGGCGGTGTGGTGAGGACGCCCATCAACAGGAATAGCAGGGCCAGGATCACGACGTGAACAAGCACGGACACAGGGCCAGGATGTCGCGGTCGGCGCCGGATGCGAGGATGCCACGGCGAGAGATGTAGAATCGTCTGGTTGTCTGGGGCGGCTACGCCGCGTCGGGGCCTTAGCTCAGTTGGTAGAGCGCCTGCTTTGCAAGCAGGATGTCAGGAGTTCGAATCTCCTAGGCTCCACCCAAAGACCCTTCTATGGATGTCAAGCTGGAGACGGCGTGAGTTGATGCGTGTTGAGGGTTTTGTAGATTCTGCGGGCGAGGTAGCGTTTGACGCTTCTGCGGATCTCTTTCAGTGTTCGTCCTTCGCGCTGACGTTTCTCGACGTAGGCGATGGTTTCGTCGTGGTGGATCATGCGGCTGAGCGCGACCATGTGTATCGCTCGATTGAGTTGCCGGTCGCCTCCGCGGTTGAGGCGATGCCTGACAGTGTTCCCCGACGATGCTGGGATCGGGTTCACCCCTGCCAACGAGGCGAACGCGGCTTCCGAGCGCACCCGTCCGGCATGTGACCACGCGGTCAGACAGATCGCGAGAGAGACCGGCCCAAACCCCATTTCGTCCAGCAGAGGGGCCGCCTCGCTCGCTTCAACGAGCCGAGTGAGCTGGGCGAGGTTGGCCGCGAGTTCGCGGTCGAGTGCAGTGACTCGTTTTGCAAGGCGAGATGCTTCAGCTCGGGCCGTCGCAACTGCGAGTGGTTCACGCCGGGCACGCCAGCGGCTGGCTTCATGGACCTGCGGGCGGGTCAATGGCGTGCGGGCGTCGAGTCCGAGATCATTGACCCGCGCGAGGGCGGTGAGCGCATTGACTGCTCGCGTGCGTTCTCTCGCCATGGTCTCGCGAGCGCCAACGAGTACACGTAGCGCGGCTCGCGTGCCTTCGCTCAAGCGGGGTGTGCGCAGCTGCGACTCCTCGAGCGGCAGGACCGCGTGTGCGATCTGTTGCGCGTCGATAGTGTCGGTTTTCCCGACGCCATACCGGAGATGACGTCCCATGCGTGGCGCTTCGGCAACCTGGTAGCCGGTCGCGGTAACCGCAGCGGCCAGGAGCGCCCCGTAGGAGGCGACGCCTTCAATCACCCAGAGGGTCGCGAGATCGCCTCCGGTGCGGCGTGCTGCCCAGTCAATCGCGCGAGTGATGCCCGCGCTACTGGTAGGGAACTCTCTGGTATCGAGGAGTTCGCCGTCAGGGGCGAGGACGGCATAGACGTGATTTCTGGCATGAGTGTCGACGCCGACGACAAACGGGCGCGTATGCGCGATGCTGGACATGGCGATAGTTCCTTCGGTTCTCTCTTCGGGCTGGGGATCGACCGCTGACGGCCGGTACCAGTCCGGGGAGAAATCACTTCGGAACAGCACTGTGACGAGTCACACCCCAGGCGGGGTGGACAACCTTCTGATCAAGTCACCGGAGTGGGCCGGGTAGGTGCCGGCCGGCCGCTCGATGGGTGGGCATTTCTTTTGCAGGGCACCCGTCGGGGCCAGTTCTAACGTGAGCCACACCCACCGGGCGACACGGCCGTCACCCACTCTGCCAGCCAGTCCCAGACCGGCCAGAACCAATCCTCACAGCGTCTTACGGGAACACGCGACATCAGAAGATGTGGTGTGTTCCCTTTTCGCTTCCTTGCCTTCGTCGCCGCTGTCGTGGGCTTCGCGGAAGATCGTGGCGAACGGTTCGGCGAGTGTGGGGCGTAGTTGTTCGTCGTCGGTGATGTCGAGGCGCGTGTAGAACGCTTGGCACGCGAGCCTGCGGTCGGCGTCGCCGGATCGGGCGTAGGCGTGGTGGGCGTCGGTGAGCAGCCGCAGCGAGTCGTGCAGGAACGCGCGTCCGCCGGTGTGGTGCTCGTCGTGCTCGGCAAGGCGCTGGTTCACGTCTGCGAGGCCCGCCCGGATGCGGTCTTGGTGTCGCTTCAGGGTCGGCAGGTCGATCGCGTCGGCGAAGTGCGCGGCCAGCAGCTTGTCACTCTCGCCTTCCAACTTCGCTCGGTTTGCCATGAGGTCAGCGATCTCTTGGTCGCGGCCTGCCATGCGCTTGTCGAACGCCGCATCGACCTTCGCGGCGAGGTCACTGTAGGTCTGGTCGTTGATCGTGATGGAGGCGTAGGAGTCCGCGACGAGGCGTTCCGCGACCGCGACGGGCACCGCCCGCCGGTTGCAGGCCGTCCGCTTCGATGCCCTGCCCGAGCACACGAAGTAGGCGTAAGTCGTGCCTTTGGGGTTGGTGGCGAAGTCGAGCAGCATCCGCGACCCGCAGGTGCCGCAATGCAGCAGCCCTTTGAGGTGGTGGGCGTGCTGAACGTGTCGCGTCATCTTCGCGGTGCGCGCCCGCAGCAGCGACTGCACCTGGTCGAACAGGGCTGGTTCCACGACGGGCTCGTGCGCGCCGGGATACAGCCCGCCCTTGTAGCGAATCACTCCCGCGTAGTACGGGTTCGTCAGCAGCTTGTAGAGCGTGTTCTTCCCCAACGGCTTCGACGGGCGCTTCGGCGTCGGCACCGTCACCAGACCCCGCGCGGTCAGGTCACGCAGCAGCCCGGTCACGGAAGTCTCACCCCCCGCGTACCGCTCGAACGCCCAAGTGATGAGCGGTGCCCGTTCGGGATCGACCTCAACCGTGCGAATCTCACGGCCCGCGTCGTCGGTGCGACGCACGTTGAGATAGCCGATGGGAGCACGCATCGGGGTGCCGCCCTGGGCGACCTTCTGCGTCAGGCCCTTGGTGACCTCGGTGGCGAGGTTCCGGCTGTAGAACTCGGCAATGGAGGACATGATGCCGTGGACGAGCATCCCGGAAGGGGTCTGGTCGATGGACTCGGTGGCGGAGACAAGGGTGACCCCGGCGCTAATGAGGGCTTCGTGAATCTTCACGTCGTCCGCTCGGTTGCGAGCGAGCCGGTCGAGCTTATGCACGAGGCAGAACTGCACCCGCGTCGCGGCGATGAACGCGAGCATGTCCTGTAGCCCGTCACGATCCGCCGACCGTGCCGACTCCCCGGCGTCGATGAACTCGCGCACGATCCGCGCCCCCAACTCCGCCGCCTTCCGTGCGTTGGCCTCGCGCTGCGCGGGGATCGAGAACCCTTCCTCGGTGCCGCCGCGCTCGGCTTGCTCGCGGGTGGAGACGCGCAGGTAGGACACGGCCAGCAGCACCGGCTTGTCGTCCATCCGGTCGTCGGTCACGCCTGCCGGGGCGAGGGCGGGAGCAGTGGTGGTGCTCATGCGGTGCTCCTTCGTTGGTGCTGTGGCTCAGCTTCCATCCTGCCTCGCGGGTCTGACACCAGGCCGAGCCCGTCAGGTGCGGGAAGGTCGAAAGGGTCGGGCTCCCCGGCACGGTGCGCGTCGTAGCGGGCCTGGGTGATGTTCAGCACCCACTCCACCAGCCGTCGCATATCCGGCTCCGCTCGTCGCGTGACCCGCAGACGCAGCCGCCCCGGATCGTTCCGGTCACCCGCCCCGAGCGCACTCCTGCCTCGCGTCGCGCGTCGCGGTCGCTCATCGTCGGTGGGTCGGGGCGGGTCACTCATCTCTATCTCACGCTGTGGCAGATACGCCAGCACCACGTTAGCACAGATATGGCGTAGCGGCCATTGCATGAGATTCTGCTAGGCTTGGGCTCATGGTCGAGGAGTTGGAGAGCGTGCCGCTGCTGGTGGCAGCGGACTTGCCTGCGGGCTGGCAGATGCCCGAGCCCTCGCCCATCGACCCCGAAGGAGACAGCGCCGAGATTGACGCGGCGCTCAGGTACGAGCAGTGGGCAGACCCCGAGCCGGGCCTGGATCGGCGGCTGAACTCCAGCCACAACAACAACGACTCCGGGCGTTGGTTCCTCATCCAGCACGTCGAGTCGAGCACTCGCGTGCTGCTGCGACTGCAACGCCAGTACGTCATGGGTGAGGAGCCCAAGGGCGAGGTGCGCATCACCGGGATCGTTTACCTGCCCGAATGGGCGGGTGACCCTGTGGCGAGCCCGATGCTGCGCAACCTGCCCACGTCACGGATCGAGGCGGCGATCAACCGCCGCCAGTTCGCCGTCACCGGGGCCTCTAGGTTCGAGGGCGGCACCATGACCATGCCCTCCGGCCGTGTCATGCGCTCGGCGGACGTGATGAAGCCGCTGGGGAACCCGAAGCGCACCCCCGACTTCTACGAGGTCGTCGCCCTCCAACACACCCGCCTCGTGGACGACGGCGAACCCAACCCGACCGCGCGTATGGCCGAGCTCAGCCGGGTGCCGCTCTCGACCGCGCAAGGGTGGGTCGCCCGCGCCCGCCGCAAGGGACTGCTCCCGCCCGGACGCCGAGGCCGCGCCGGATAACGAAGAGCGCGGCGCAGTACCACCGTGCGGGGTGCGATCAACCGCACGGCCGAACGAGGCTCAGGTTGCTGTGCGTGACTGTTCCGTCAGCGAGCGGCGCGGAACCAACCGACGTGGTGGCGTGCAGAGGCGAGTTGCAGCGGCAACGTCGCAAGCCCCAACAGGTGGCCGATCACCACTGCGGGGTGTCGGCGAGAAGCGATCACGGCGGCGGTCGAGCTGGCGGTCACCGTCAGTAGCGCCGCATTGTAGGGCGCAAGCGACTCATGGGGCAGCCCTTCGGCCTCGGTGAGCACGGGAACGCCGAAGCGGAGCTTCCAGGGCGAATCGACGTAATGCTGTAACGCCAGCGCTTGATACGCGCCGTTGGCGAACCCAACAAGACCCTCGCCGAGTCGCCCCTTTCGTCGAAGCAGCAGCAGATTCGCGGCGAACACGCCCGTCCACGCGAACACGGCACGTCGGCGCCCAAGGAACGGCTCGCCAGGTAGCCCCAGCCCGGCCGCAGTCTCGATGGCATGGTGAGCTACAACAGCACCCACCGTCACCACCTCGAACGTTCTCCGCATACAGCCATCATCCCAGTAGCGGCCAGCCGGGG
>NZ_JBKEAY010000080.1:0-16990 GCF_047972865.1 Microbacterium sp. | reverse complement strand
CGCGGCGCTGGTCGCGGGGATCGACGCGTCGTTCGTGCCCGACGGCACCGCACGGGCGGCGGCCCTGCGGGCATCCGAGGTCGACGTCGCAGAGACGATCCCGATCTCGCAGATCGGCCTGCTCGACGAGGACATGCTCGAAGAGGTGTTCATGCCCCGCACGACCCACCTGTCGCTGAACACGGAGTCGGGCCCGTTCGCCGACCCGGCCATGCGGGCGGCCGCACGTGCAGCGGTCGATCCGTCGTCGATCACCGACGGCATCTATGAGGGTCACGCCGATCCGGCCGTCGGCCTGCTGGGCCCGGCGGTGCCCTGGGCGGCCGAGTTGCGCGGCGATGTCGCTTCGAGCACGGCCGCGGCATCCGGCGAGGGCGTCGAGAACACCCTGGCGACCTACACCGACCGCGCCGAGAACCCCGAGATCGCCGTCCTGCTGGAGGCACAACTCGAAGCGGCCGGCTTCGTCGTGACGCAGGATGTCCGCGAGTACGCGCACATGGAGACGGACATGCTCTCGGGTGCCTTCGACGCGGTGATCGTCTCGCGCAACATCATGCTCGACACCGGTGACCCGCTGTCGGCGCTGACGCAGGACTTCGGCTGCGACGGCGGCTACAACATCTCACAGCTGTGCGACCCGACCATCGATGCGCTCCTCAATGCCGGACTCGCCTTCGAACCGGGCCCGCAGCGGCAGCAGGCGACGATGGATGCCGAAGCAGCGATCCTCCAGGCCGACGCCACGATCCCACTTGTGCACGAGCGCGTCATCCGTGGCGACCTGGGCACGATGACCGACGTGGTCAACGACCCGTTGGAGCGCTTGCTCATCACGCAATACACCAAGCCCGTCTCCTGACCCCGCCCACCTGCCCCGCGAGCCTGTCCCGACTGCCTGTCCCGCGAGACTTCACGAATGTACACAATACGAGCGTTTTCGCCGACATATGTGAAGTCTCGTGGGGCGCGGGGCGTGGGGCGCGGGGACGGCGACCCGGCCATGCTGAGGTGGGGCGGGGATCAGTCCCAGTCCAGGTAGTCCTCGATCGCCGCCGCCGTCTCGCCCGGCTTGGTCGCCGCGAACAGATGCCCACCACCGTCGATCGTAACCAGGCTGACCTGGTCGGGCGCCGACTCCTTCAACTGCTCACCATTGGCGCCCGGCGCGATCTGATCATCGCTGGACTGCAGGATGAGCACCGGCACCCCCGGCGGCAGCGCCGCCCACTCCTGTGCCGGAGTGTTCGCGACGGCCGCGGCCTGCATCGGACCCAGCTCGGGCTCCAACGACGGCTTCACGATCTTCCACGCGTGGTCGGGGTCGGTGTTGCCGACCAGGTACGGCATCGCATCCATCACCTGCTGGTCGGTCGGGCTCGAGAACACCGTCTTGAGCGCGTCCTTCGCCTTCCCCGACGGCTGCACCGTGCCGCCCGCCGCCAACAGCAGGATGCCGTTGACTCGATCGGTGTGGTCCAGGCCGATCGCCCGCGCGACGCGGTTGCCGAACGCGTGCCCCCCGACCCACGAGTGCTCGATACCGAGATGGTCCATCACGTCGACCACATCCTGCGCGAGGTCGTGCATCGTGATCGTCGATGTCGCGTCTTTCGAGGGGCGCCGGGAACCGATCCGCACCACCCGGAAGTGCTCCTCGACCAGAGCACTCGCCAACGAGGCCAGGTAGGTGATGTTCAAGCTTCCGCCCGGAAGCAGGACCAACGTGGGGCCGTCGCCCGCATCCGCATACGGGATCGCCCGGTCGTCTGCATCGAAAGTGCCGCGCGTGGGCTCGGTCATAGGTGCCTCCGTGGTTCTGCCCGGCGTACGGTCGTGCCTGGCGTCGATACCTCCAGCGTTCACCACCCGCAAGCGAACAGCAAGTGGCGGCGCAGATGACGGCATCCGGGGTGAGCGATCAAAGAAAAACGGGCCTCGCGCCGGAGATTCCGGAACGAGACCCGTTTCGACGCTTGGCGGTGAGGAGCCAGATCGGTACTCGTGCGTGTCATGTCCGCGCGAGGGTCCGAAAATCGCCAGGATGACGCACTTAGTCGTCCCCAACAGTCCTAACGATCTCTCAGAACCCTCCGGGTGCACCCCCCGTTACACGGAACGCCGCACTTTCCCGTCTAGCTCCCCACCAGCTTTACATCCCCGGTGTCCCCATATGCCTCCACGGTAGACAATCCCTCGACGCGACGCGATGGGGAGAACTACCCATTGCCCCTCCCTCACGATCGGACTACCCGCCAACTGCGGGTCCCGCGAGGTCCGTCGACCAGGAAAACTGGAGTGCCCGCTCCGTGGTGGCCCCTGTCACCATAGCGCTCCCACCGCCACAGTGCGACCCCTGTAGCGCGTCGCGTCAGCGGTCAGACACCCGACGTACGAAGTGTCTCGGCACGCTGATAGCCGCGCTCCAGCGCCTCGCCGAACTCAGCGGTCGCGGCGATCACGTTGTCACGGCCGATGACATCGAGTGCCTTGGTCTGCACCAGCCGCGCGTACACCTTTTCGCTCACGCCGCAGATGACGAACGGGATGCCGCGCTCGCGCAGCCGGAGCGCCAGCTGCTCCACCGCCGTGAGTACGGTGGCAGACGGGACCGCCTCGGCACCGACCACCGACAGCACGACAGCCGCATCGTGCGCGGCGCCGGTCTCCGGAAGGGCTGCTTCGAAACGCGGCACCTCGGCGAAGAACCCGATGCCAGTGTTGTGCAGCACGGTCGTGCGCCCGCTCGGCAGCCTCGCCGGCGGCCGACCCACCGTCCACCCGCCATCGCCGGTGGGCGTGAGCTCGACGACCCGCTCCTGACGCTGGATCTGGTAGGCGGTGACCAGAATGGACAGGCCCGCGCCGAGGAAGATCGACTGCTGCAACGGCAGACAGGTCGTGGCGGCGAACGTGGCCAGCAGTCCCAACAGCGACAACCACGACGTGCGCGCGACCAGCACGATGTCGCGCCACCTGCCGACGACCAACTCGCCGCCGATGACGATCAACAGGCCACCGATCACCGCCATCGGGATGTAGCCGGCAAGCGGTCCGGCCACCAGGATGATCACCGCCAGCCACACCCCGGCGAAGATGCCCGCCCAGCGCGTCCGAGCCCCGGCACTGGTCGACACGCCGGTGCGCGACATCGACCCCCCGGTGGGGAGGGCTCCGAACAGCCCTCCCGCGAGGTTGGCCGCCCCCTGAGCGACGAAGTCCGCCGACGAGTCCGAGCGCGAGCCGTCGGGGTTGGGCACGGTGGAACCGATCCCCGCCGCCTGCGCGAGGGCGACCAGGCTGATCGCGACCGCGCCCACGGCCAGGTGCGGCAGGTCGGCGGGGTCGGGCACCGTGATCGGCGGCAGCGCATTCGGGATGGTCGCGATCGACGACACCAGCGGCACCCTCACCCCGATCAGCACGGTCGCAATCGTCACCCCGAGCAACGCGATGAGAGTCGCCATCGAAGCGAGCCGCCTGATGAACCGGAACACCGCCCACACCGCGACCGTCGCGCCAGCGACCGCGACAGTGGCCGGGTTCCACGATCCGACATGGGCAGCCGCCTGCACGATCTTGCCCACCGTGTCGTGCGCGGTCGGCTGGTACCCGGTCGCGTCGTCGATGACCCCCGCGACGATCTGCACGGCGATACCGGTGGTGAACCCCGTCATGACCGCCGTCGAGACGAACGCCATCACCGAGCCCATCCGCAGCAGACCCAGCAGCAGCATCACGATCCCCACCATGACCGTCATGGTCGCGATCGCCCCGACATCGTCGGCCTCGTACCCCGCCGCCCGCAGCACGCTGGCACCGGTGAGCGCGATCGCGCTGGTGAGGGTCGTGATCATGAGGACCGTGCGCGCCAGCACCGACCCCACAATGGTGGGGACCACGCCCGACCACAGTCCGAGCGGCGCCGAGAAACCCCCGAGCGTGGCGTACGCCATCCCCTCCGGAATCGAGAACAGACCCGTCACGAACCCCGAGACGGCGTCACGCACGGTGGGCCGGCCCAGACGCCCACGGGACCGCGAACTCGACATGGCTCCGACCATAGCGGTGCGGAGAATCCGCGTCGTCCCGGGCTATCGACCGGGGAGGCCGATCGAACCGGTACCGGGGTGCTCGCGCGGCATCCGATCGCGGTCGTACGTGATCGAGGTGAAACCGTGCGGGGCCGGGATCCCGTCGCCGCCGAGGCTGACGAACACGATCCGCTCGATCGTGAGAATGCGCTGACGCGTGATCATGTTGCGTACCACGGCACGCATCGTGAGCGACGTGCGCCCGAAGTGGACGGCCGTCAGGCCCATCTCGATGAGGTCGCCCTGCAGCGCCGACGCCTCGAAGTTGATCTCCGAGATCAACTTGGTGACCACGCGGTGGTTGCCCAACTGGATGATCGCGTAGATCGCCGCTTCTTCGTCGATCCACCGCAGCAGACTGCCACCGAACAACGTGCCGTTCGCGTTCAGATCCTCCGGTTTGACCCACTTCCGGGTGTGGAAGTTGACGCTCTCGTCGGACCGGTCCCGCTCGTCGTCGCTGCTGCTCGGCATGCTCCGAGCGTACCGAGCAGCGCTCAGACGGCGCGGTCGGGCGTGAGGATGCCGGTCGGGTCGAGCGCCGCCTTGATCGCCAGCTGCGCCGCGCGGGTGTTCTCATCCAGCTGCCACGACAGTTCGTGGTGCTTGGTGGAGCCGATGCCGTGCTCGCCGGTGATGGTGCCGCCCAGCGACAACGCCAAGCGGGTGATGTCATCGATCACCGCTTCGGCGGCCCGGTACTCGTCCGGCGTCTCGCCGGCCTCGACCGTCGAATGGAGGTTGCCGTCGCCGGCGTGCGCGACCGATGCGATCCGCCGGCCGTGACGCTGCGCGATCTCGTCCATCCCGGCGAAGATCGTGGCGAGCTCGCTGACCGGCACCCCGACGTCGCACGAGACCCGCAGGCCCTGCGCGTTCAGGGCCGGGTTGGCCAGCCGGCGCGCCTCGATCATGGCGTCGGATGCGGAGAATCCGGCATCCGTCGCCCCCGCAGCGCGGCAGATGCCCACGATGCCCTCCGCGATCCGCGGTGCGTCGTGGCCGACCGTCTGGCCCACCAGCAGCGCCGCGTTCGGAATCGGCAGCCCCGTGTGCTGGTAGCGCTCGATGATCTCGACGCTCATGGTGTCGAGCAGCTCCAGCACCTCCGGCGGGTACGGGCTCGAGACGATGTCGATCACGGCGCGACCCGCCGCGCCGATGTCGTCGAACATCGCGTGGAACGTGACCGGCTCCCCCGGCGGCACCGGCTTCAATCGCACCGTCGCCGACGTGATCACCCCGAGCGTGCCCTCCGACCCCACGAACAGGCTGGTCAGATCGTAGCCGGTGACGTTCTTGCGGGTGCGTCCACCGGTGCGGATCACCCGGCCGTCGGCGAGGACGACCTTGAGGGCGGCGACGGCATCCGACGTGACACCGTGGGCGACGCAGCGCAACCCGCCCGCGTTGGTGGCGATGTTGCCGCCCACCGTCGAGATGCGCACGCTCGCCGGGTCGGGCGCGAAGAACAGACCGTGTTCGTGCGCCGCGTCGTCGAGATCGGAGGTGATCACACCGGCCTGCACATCGGCGAGACGGTTGTCGACATCGATGTGCAGGATGCGGTTCATCCGCTCCAGCGACACGACCAGACCGCCCGGGTAGGCCATCGCCCCGCCGCACAGACCCGACCCCGCGCCGCGGACCGACACCTTCACGCCGTGCCGGTGCGCCCAGGCCAGCGCGGCCGACACGTCGTCGGTGGACTCGGCCAGCACCACCGCAGCCGGGTCTCCGGCGAGCTGTTCGCGGGACGTGTCGACCGCGAACGGCGCCATCTCGGTGGGATCGCGGAGCACCCGCCCCGGCAGGGCGTCGGTGAGTTCGGTGAGCGCGTCGGCGGTCAGTGTCATCGGTGGGCCTCCACAGGTTCGTCGGTGTCGACGTCGACACCGTTCACCCGCATGATCTCACGTTGGTACGGCGCGACGACCGTCCCCGACACCCGCAGGTCCACCAGCAGGAACGGCCGGTCGGCCGCGTCGCGACGCGCCCAGGCGGCGAGCGCGTCGAGATCTGCGAGGTCGCGGACGATGAGGCCGTCGGCTCCGAGCGCCCGCGCCACCCCGGCGAAATCCACCTCGGGGATGAGCATGGGCCCCTCGGCCAGACCCATCGCCCCGTAGAGCGAGACCTCGGCACTGTAGGCGGCGTCGTTCCAGATGAACGCCAGACCGCGTCCACCCGCCACACGGATGGCCGACTCCAGGTCGGCCAACGCCATCAGCGCGCCACCGTCGCCGGAAGTGAGCACGACCGTCGCATCGGGCTTGGCCCGGGCCGCGCCCACCATCGAGGGGATGCCGAGACCGATCGACTGGAACGCGGTGCCGACCATCGCCATCCGATCCGGCGACGCAATCGGCCAGTACATGTTGGCCCACCCGACGAAGTGTCCACCGTCAGAGACGACGACGCGGTCGTCGGGCAGCAGCTCGCCGATGCGGATCGCGACCGAGCGCGGGTCGAGCCGGCCGTCGGCGGCCACGCCGTGACCGTCGTCGTATGCGCGCAGCGCCGCGACGTCGATCCGCTCGCGCCAGCGCGAACCCGACTCGTCCCCGAGCGCTGCCACCACGGCGGCAGCTGCGGCGGCCGCGTCCGCACGGACGAAAAGGTCGACCCTCGGGTTTGTCGCCGCCGGAACGGTGTCGATCTGAATGACCGTCGTCTCGGGGGCGAACAGATCGCCGAACCGCATCGTGAACTGATTCAGGGCCGCGCCGAAGACCACGGCGACATCCGCGGTGCGCACCAGCTCCATCGCGCCGTCGGCCCCGAAGCCGCCGGTGACCCCCAGGTCGAATCGCCGGTCGGGGAAGATGCCGCGCGCCAGAGCCGTCGATGCCGTCACGGCACCGGTCGCCGCCGCCAGTTCGCCTAGCGCGTGCCCGGCGTCTGCGAGCCAGGCGCCGCGCCCCGCCAGCAGGAACGGGCGCTGCGCGCCGGCGAGGGCCGTCACGACCGGGGCCAGGAGCGCCGGGTCCGGGGTCTCGGACGAGTGAGGTGCGGGGGGCCGGGCGTCGTGCGGGGCGGGTGCGTTCGCGAGGTCGTACGGGATCGCGATCGCAACCGGGCGCCGTTCGGTGAGGGCGCGGCGGACGGCGGCGTGCGCGGTATCCGCGGCATCCGCGGCGGTCGCCACCACGGTCGGCACGCCCAGCAGCGTCGCGATGCCGGTCTGGTCGATGTCCCAGGGGCGCGCGCCGGTCGACGGCTCGTCGCCGACGACCAGCAGCAGCGGAATGCGCGCCTGAACCGCCTCGGCGAGCGGCGTCAGCGTGTTGGTGAACCCGGCGCCGTACGTGGTGGTCGCCACCGCCAGCCCGCCGCTGGTTCGGTGGTACGCGTCGGCGGCGACCACGGCGGCGGCCTCGTGGCGCACCGCGGTGAAGGTCATTCCAGGGAGGCGCTCGATCGCGTCGAGAAACCGGGCGTTGCCGTTGCCCATGAGGCCGAACACCTCGGTGATCTCGCGGGACAGAGCGTCGGCAATGGCGGCGGAGACGGTGGTCACGGGCATCCTCTCGACGGCGGGGGTATCCCGATATTGTGCATTGAAGGGTCTATTTGCACCACAGGCGAGCGATTGGCTGAGTGATTTGTATAGTATCTGGTGTTTGTCTCCGCTTTTCACTGGACGGATCGCCCACCGATCACACAGACTGCTGCCATGAGCGTCGACGAACTGGATGCCGCGATCATCACGCTGATGACGGACGTTCCCCGCATCGGGGTGTACGAGCTTGCGCGGCGGCTCGGCGTCGCCCGCGGCACGGTGCAGTCACGTCTGGACCGTATGCTCGCGCGCGGCGTCATCCGCGACTTCGCTCCCACGGTGGATACGGCGGCGCTGGGCTTCCCGGTGACGGCGTTCGTGCTCGCCGAGATCACGCAGTCGGCGCGGCAGGAGGGCGTCATGGGCTCGCTGACCGACGTGCCCGAGGTTCTCGAAGTTCACACCGTGACCGGGGAGGCCGACCTGTGGATCCGCGCCGTAGCCCGCAGCAACGTCGATCTGCAGCGGGTCGTGGACCGGATCGCGGGGTTGCCCGCGATCCTCCGTACCACCACCACGATCGTGCTCGGCACCGAGATCGCCTACCGCGCGACGCCGCTGGCCCGCGCCGCCGCTCGTCCCCCGTCCTGACTCCCGACCCCGCCACCGGTCCCCGCGCCCGATTCCCCGCGAGACGACAGCGGCCGTGTCGAAACCGTCCGGATTCCGCGCGATCTCGATAGCGCGCCTGCCGTCTCGCGGGACGCCGGAACGGCGGGACGGGGTCGCGGGACGGGCGCTGTCAGCGGCCGAGGAGCTGGCGCTTGGAGCTGATGACGCCGGTGTCGAAGCCGGCCAGACGCAGACCGCCGTGGAACCGCGCGTGCTCGATCTTCACGCAGCGGTCCATCACGACCGACAACCCGGCGGCCTGGGCGGTGCGGGCGGCACCCTCGTGCCACAGCCCGAGCTGCAGCCACAGCGTCTGCGCGCCGGCCGCGATCGCCTCGTCGGCGACGGCGGGCAGGTCCTCGTGACGACGGAACACATCCACCAGGTCGGGCACGACGGGCAGGTCCGCCAGCGACCGGTACGCCGGCTGCCCCAGTACCCGCTCCACGCGCGGGTTCACGTAGTACACGTCGTACGGCGCGCTCGAACGCAGATACGTCGCCACGAAGTAACTCGCCCGGGCGGGGTTGTCGCTGGCCCCCACGATCGCGATCGATCGGGTGCGCCGCAGGATCTCGTGACGTTCCTGGGCGCCGGGACCCTGCCACGTGCGATCAACGGATGCCGCGGCACCCGGCAGCGCGCACGCCACCGGCGGCGGCGGAACGGCGCACGATACCCCGAAGCCCTCCGCGGGCTCAGCCGGACTGTCGGTCTCGCTCATCGGGTCTCTCCCGTCGCCGCGGTGAGAGCCTGGTCCAGGTCCCACAGGATGTCGTCGATGTCTTCCAGCCCCACCGAGATGCGGATGAGGTCGGCCGGCGCGCCCGCGGCGGCCAACTGCTCGGCGGTCAGCTGCTGGTGGGTCGTGGATGCCGGGTGGATCACCAGGGTCCGCGCGTCACCGACGTTCGCGAGGTGCGACGCGAGCTGCAGCGACTCGATGAACCGTTCCCCCGTCGCCCGCGCCGCCGCCAGCCGTTCGGCGTCGGACGCGAACGTGCCCGACGGCGCGACCCCGAACGCGAACACCGACCCGGGGCCCAGCGGCAGGTACCGCTGCACCCGCGCGCGGTGCGGGTGCGCGTCCAGGCCCGCCCAGGTCACGAACGACACACGCGGGTCGGCATCCAGCCACCGTGCGACGGCAGCGGCACCGGCCAGGTGCGCGTCGATGCGCTGCGGCAGCGTCTCGATGCCCTGCAGCAGCTGAAACGCCGACTGCGGACTGAGCGCGGGCCCGATGTCACGCAACTGCTCCGAGCGGAGCTTGGTGAGAAACCCGTACTCGCCGAAGTTCCCCCACCAGCTGATCCCGCCGTACGACGGTACCGGCTCGGTCATCTGCGGGAACTTTCCGTTGCCCCAGTCGAATGCACCCTTCTCGATTACGACGCCGCCGAGGGTCGTACCGTGCCCGCCGAGAAACTTCGTCACCGAGTGGATGACGATGTCGGCACCGTGCTCCAACGGCCGCGCCAGATAGGGCGTGGCGAGGGTGGAATCGACCACGAGCGGGATGCCGGCGGTGTGCGCCACCTCGGCCAGCCCCGCGATGTCGGCGATCTCACCGCCGGGGTTGCCGATCATCTCGACATAGACCACCTTGGTCTCCGGCCGGATCGCGGCGGCGTAGTCGGCCGGGTCGTCCGAGGCGACGAAGGTCGTCTCCACCCCGAAGCGGCGCAGGGTCACGTCGAGCTGGGTGACGGTGCCGCCGTAGAGCTGCGCCGACGCGACGACGTGGTCGCCGGCGCCGACCAGCGCGGCGAATGTGATGAACTCGGCGCTCATCCCCGATGCCGTGGCCACCGCCCCGATGCCGCCCTCGAGCGACGCGAGTCTTTCTTCCAGCGCAGCGACGGTGGGGTTGGAGATGCGGGAGTAGATGTTGCCGTACTTCTGCAGCGCGAACAGGTTGGCGGCGTCGGCGGCATCCTCGAACACGAACGACGAGGTCTGATAGATCGGCACCGCCCGGGCACCGGTCGCCGCGTCGGGGGTGCCCCCGGCGTGCAGAGCCCGGGTGCGGAACCCGAACACGTGGTCGTCGGTCATGTCCACCTCTTCAGCAGGTATTTCTCCACCAGCGCCAGCAGCGCGTTGGTCAGCGTGCCCAGCAGGGCCAGCAGCACGATCGCCAGCAGGATGCGGTCGACGCGTCCGCTGTTCTGCGAGTCGTTCAGCAAGAACCCTAGGCCCATCGACGACGCGATGAGTTCGGCGGCCACCAGGAACAGCCACGACTGGGCCAGGGCGAGCCGTAGACCCGATACCACCGACGGCATGACGGCGGGCAACTGCACGGTGCGCAGCAGCGACCAGCCGCGCAGGCTGAACGAGCGCCCCGCCTCGATGAGGTGCGGGTCGACGTGCCGGAGGGCGGCGGCGACGGTCGTGTAGACGGGGAAGAACGCCCCGATCGCGATGAGGGTGACCTTGGACTCTTCGCCGATCTGCAACCACAGGATCAGCAGCGGCACCCACGCCAGCGACGGCACCGCCCGCAGCGCCGCCAGGGTGGGGCTCAGCAGCACGTCGCCCAGCCGCGACAGACCGACGATCGCGGCGATCGCGAGACCGATGACCGAGCCGACCGCGAACCCGACCAGCACCCGCTGCAGCGAGATGGCGATGTGGTTCGCGAGCTGGCCGTTGGCGGCGAGCTCGCCGGCGGCGGCGACCACGGAGCCGGGGGTGGGCAGTCGATAGGCGGGAACGATTCCGGTGACGGTGACGGCCTGCCACGCCGCCAGGATCGCCAGCGGAAGCAGCAGTCCACCCGCGATCCGCACCCCCGGGCGGCCCCACCACGACCGCGCCGGAGCGTAGGCGGCATCCGGCGCGGTCGGGTCGACGGATCCCGTGGCATCGGGTTCCGGCGGGGCGACCACGGTCACTGACCGTTCACCGCCTGGGCGGCGAACGTGTCGTTGACGATGGTCTCCAGCGCGGCGTTGAGGGCCTCCTCGCCGCCGCTGACGTCGCCGGAGTCGGCGATCACCGGCAGGATGCGGGTGAGGACGGCGATCTGGTCGTCGCCGGGGACACCGCTGACGTCGAGGTTGGAGCGCTCCGCGATGACGGTGGTCGCCACGTCGAGGTCGATGCCGGCAACCTCCGCCAGCAGCGCCGCCGTCTCGTCGGGGTGGTCCAGCGCCCACGTGCGGGCCTGCTCGTACGCGTCGACGACGACCTGCACCAGGTCGGGATGCTGGGCGATGAAGTCCTCGGTGGCGTTGAGGAACCCGTAGGTGTTGAAGTCGACGTTGCGGTAGATGAGCTGGTCGCCCGACTCGACCTCGGCGGCTGCCATGATCGGATCGAGCCCCGCCCAGGCATCCACCGATCCGCCGTCGAGCGCGGCGCGGCCGTCGGCGTGCTGCAGGTTCTGCACCTCGACCTCGTCGAGCCCGATGTCGGCGGTGTCGAGCGCTTGCAACAGGAAGAAGTACGGGTCGGTGCCCTTGGTCGCCGCGACCGACTTTCCGCGCAAGTCTTCGACCGAGGTGATGTCACTGTCACCTCCGACGACGATCGCCGACCACTCCGGCTGGGAGTAAATGTCGATGACCTGGATGGGCGACCCGTTGGCGCGGGCCAGCAGCGCGGCCGATCCGGCGGTGGAGGCAATGTCGGCGGAGCCCGAGCGAAGCAGTTCGTTGGCCTTGTTCGATCCGGCCGACTGCACCCACTCCACGGTGACATCGTCGCCGAGTGCCTCCTCGATCAGGCCCTGGTCTCGGATGATGAGGCTCAGCGGGTTGTAGGTGGCGAAGTCGACGGTGAGGGTGTCGGCCGACCAGGTGCTGTCACTGTCGCCGTTCGACGAGGGTGCGGCTGCGCTGGTCGACTCACCGGCGAGGCAGCCGGTGGCGGCGAGCATCATGGCGCCGGCAATCGCGGTCACGGGGACAAGGCGGCGAAGGATGGCGCTCATCGGCTCTTTTCTTTCTGGTGGTGTTGGTGGTGGTGGGTGTCGACGCCGAGACCTTCGAGAAGGTCGGCGCGGAGGTCCGCGAGGCGCCGGTCGGCGCGGTCGCGGGGCTGGTGGCCGGGCACGGTGATCTCGCGGGCGATCGACCCGGCGCCGGAGTTGGCGATCGGGCGCAGCAGGATCACGCGGTCGGCGAGGAAGAGGGCTTCTTCGACGTCGTGTGTGACCAGGACGATCGTGGTCGGCTGGGCGGTGTGGATGTCGAGCAGCAGGTCCTGCATGCGCAACCGGGTCAGGGCGTCGAGCGCGCCGAACGGCTCGTCCAGCAGCAACACACCAGGGTCGCGTGCTAAGGCGCGAGCGAGGGATGTCCGCTGCGCCATACCCCCCGAGACCTCGCGGGGCCGCTGGTCGGCGGCGTGATCGAGTCCGACCAGGTGCAGCAGTTCAGCGACGCGCTGCTTCGCGGCGCGGCGGCCGGTGCCGCGCGGCAGGCCGATCTCGACGTTCTCGGCGAGGGTGCGCCACGGCAGCAGCCGCGGCTCCTGGACCGCGGTGGCGGTGCGCTCGTCGGTGTCGGTCACACCGGTGCCGTCGATGAGGATGCTGCCGCGCGTCGGGATATCGAGCCCGCCGACGAGGCGCAAGAGGGTCGACTTTCCGCATCCCGACGCCCCCACGATCGCGAGGATCTCGCCGGGGATGAGATCGATGTTCACATCACGGAGCACGTCGCGGGCGCCGCGCTCCCCCGCGAACGCGCGACCGACGCCGGTGAGGCGCAGCGCGTTGGCGGGGCGCCCGCTGGCGTGCGAGGGCGCGGCGGAGGGAGGCATGCTGACCATCGTGTCGGCATTCGCATGCCACCCGAAATCGCCCGTAACCGTTCGTCACGGGCCCGGTGCCTTGAGGCTCGTAGGGCGCGAGCGGCCGATCCTCACCGTCATCGCAAGTGGCATAGTGAACCGTAACGGGGAGACGGGTGTGAAGCGCAAGCGAACCAACAAGAAGGGTCGCCGCAACCGGAGCAAGAGTCATGTTTCGCCCTCGCGGCGACGTAGCTCCGGCACGCGCGAGGACAAGCGACGGCCCCCGAGCGGCAGCAGGTCAGTCAGTGTGGGTGACCGGTGGCAGCGAGCAAAGTGGCTGCTCCCGTTCATGATGGGCGTCGTTGTTCCCACCCTCGCGACGCAGCACCTCGACGTGTCGAACCTGCCCGCGGAAGGCTGGGCGGCGGTCTGGATCGCCATCGTCGTTTTGGTAGTGCTCGGGTGTTTCGCGTACCTTCGGCAGGCCGTCTGGCGACGTGCGCTCTCCGGTGCTGGCGCTCTGATCATCGCTGCCCTGATCTTGATTCCCGTGCTCACAGCAACGGACCGGCGTGTTCAGGAAGCAGTCGACGGGATCTGTGATGACGGGATGTGGGCGCGGCCGCCCGCCTGCTACCAGGAATCTGTCCACTACGTCGCACGCAACTTTGAGGTCTTCGACCCCGAACAGTGGCACGGCTGGGACGAGGTCGGAAAGGTCGACACCGTCGCGCTCTCCGAGGTCCCCCGTCTGGTCCACACCCTCAGCGGTTCCGCGTTCGCCACCATCGGCGTCGTGCTGGTGACGCAGCCTTCGGGCACCCTGATCATCCAGCTCGCTCCACCTGAACAGACCGACCTTGACCGCGTCGACGAGGCAGCCGCCAGAGCAATACTCGGGAGCGAATACGACAACATCGTTGCGGGGACCGTGCATGGCACTACCCCGAACGCTCGCGCCTACTGCGCATTGCCGCCACGGCCATTCTTTGCCCCAACCGCTGGTGATGTGCTCGCCGTGACTGGCTCACCGGTCGCATTTGGCACCGTGCCCGAGCAGAACAGCACCGCCACCAATCAAAGCGTCTACCTCCTCTGCTCTGCAGCCGAAAAGCTAAACCACTGACACCGAGCTTTCACTTGGAGACGGTATCCGCAGCGACCCCGGGCGAGCGAGGGTGATCGGCCGCGGTCGAGATCGTCTCCTGGGCGGGGCGCCGGCGGCGATTGTCCCTCCCCGTGGTGACCTCTGGCATAGTCGATCTGGGACGTCGCCGTGGCAGTCGCGGCACGTTAGGGAGGCACTCGCATGGAATTCGTCGGATTGGCCGGCATCCTGGTTCTGGTCGGCATCGCCGTCGTCGTCCTCATCGTCCTGGCCCTGATCGGTCTGCTGATGGCCCGTGCGTGGATCAAGGTCGCGCGCGCCGACGAAGCCCTGGTGATCTCGGGGCGCAAGCAGAAGGTGCAGCGCGCGGTCGTCGCCGCCGACGGGTCGAGCCACTCCGAGATGAGCGAGTCGCCGGTGACGGTGATCGTCAACGGCAAGTCGCTCGTGAACCCGATCACGCAGCGCCACGAGATCATCTCGCTGCGCTCGCGCCAGGTCTCACTCAACGCCGAAGCCCAGTCGCTGGACAACGTCACCCTCAACGTCGACGGCGTGGCGATCGTGAAGATCGGCTCCGACCCGCTGTTCGTGCGCCGCGCCGCGGAACGGTTCGCGTCGCAGGACTCCGCGATCGAGCAGTTCACGACGGAGCAGCTCGAGGGTGCGCTGCGCGGCATCGTCGCCACCCTGTCAGTCGTCGAGTTGATGCGGGAGCGCAAGAAGTTCTCCGACCAGATCGCCGCCGACGTCTCCCAGGAGCTCGCCGAGCAGGGCCTCATCCTCGATTCGTTCCAGATCAAGGGCATCACCGACGCCGTCGGCTACATCCAGTCGCTCGGTGCGCCCGAGATCCAGGCCAAACGTCAGTCCGCCGAGATCGCGCAGACCAACGCCGACCGCGCGATCAACCAGAAGAACATCGCCAACAACGAGGCGAACCTGATCGAACAGACCGCCCTCGACACCAACACCGCCAACGCCGCCGCCGGCGTCGGCCGTGCCCGCGCCGAGGCCGAGCAGGCCGAACAGCTCGCCCGCGCGCAGGCCGAGCAGGCCGTCTTGCAGCAGCAGGCCGAGAACAAACAGGCCCAGTTGGATGCCGACGTCAAGCGCGTCGCGGACGCCCAGCGTTACGAGGCCGAGACCCGGGCGCAGGCAGACCTGTACACCCGCGAGCGGTCCGCGGAGGCCGCCGCGATCGAGGAGGTCAAACGCGCCGAGGCGCGCACCCGCATCGCCGAGCAGCAGGCGCAGGCCGACAAGGCGCGCGCCGACGGTGAGGCGGCGGCCGCGGTCGCCACAGCGGCCGGTGAGGCCGAAGCGCTGCGCGCCCAGGCCGTCGCCGAAGCGGAGGCCCGCCGCGAACGGGCCCGCGCCGAAGCCGAAGCGATCCGCGCCGAGGGCGAGGCCCGCGCCGCCGCCGTCGAGGCGGAGGCCAAGGCGATCGCGTCGAACCAGGATGCCTTCCTTTCCCAGCGCGTGCTCGACGTGCTGCCGTCGATCATGGCGGAGTTCTCGAAGGGATATGCCGCGATCGGGAACGTCTCGATCATCGGCAGCTTCGAGGATGGGGCGTCCGGCGTCGTCGGTGGCGACAGCGCCAAGGCGCTGAAGTCGGTGTTCGACAGCGTGAGCGCCGCGACCGGCATCGACCTCGCCGCGATGATCCAGGGTCAAGCGCTCGGTCAGGGCATCGCCCAGGGCTTGTCGCGGGGCGGGGCCGATGGGGCTGGCGCGGGGGCGTCCGCCCCCGCCGCCGTGGTCGTCCCGGCCGTGGCGGACGCCGACGCAGAACCCGCCTGACGGATTCGGCACCCCACGGCCGGCTGGGTCCGCACGGTCAGCCACCCCCGCATCCCCGCGCACCCCGGAGGAGAACAGCACTCCGGAGGACCGACACCGGCCGAACACCCTCCTCCGCGCAGATCCGCTCCCCACCGTGCCGCGGCGCGGGGACCTCAGGGAACACACGGTTGGACCGGCAACGATGGGACCACGACAATGAGGCCGGCGGGATGAGGTCGGCGGGATGAGGTCGGCGGGATGAGGTCGGCGGACGGGGCGGGTGAGACGTGACGGCGATCGGGGGCACGCCGAGTCCCGGCACGGACGCACGAGCCCCGGCACCACCCCACGCCCGCCGCGGCGTGCACCGCGTCATCCTCATCGCCCTGATCGTCTGGGGCCTCCTCGGGGTGATCGGCGCGGTCTGCGCGGTGCAGGCGTGGATCCCGACCACCCCCCGGCAGGTGCACGCGCAGATCGCCCACCTCGACGACGCGATCGCCTCCGGGGCGGGACCGCGGATGCAGGCAGTGTTCCCCGAGGGCGAGATATTCACGGTCGCACTCACCGCGTTGGCGGGCGGAAACCTCGCGCTCGCCTCGGATGACGAGACCACCCGACGCGAGGCCGTCGACCGCCTCGATGCGGCAGTCGCCGTCATCGAGCGCCCGGAGTCTATGGCGGTCTTCGGTGAGATCCCCGCCCTGGAACACGGGACATTCCTGCGCGGATGGTCACTGCTGCTGAAAGCGACCCGCGCCGAGCTGACCGGCACCGTCGCCCCGGACCTGCTCGCCGAGGCCGATACGATCGCGGGCGCCCTGGTGGCCAGCCCCGCCGGCGTCGCCGCCTCCTATCCGGACGGATACTGGCCCTGCGACGCGGTGGTCGCCATGGCCGCGGTGGTCCGTGTGAACGACGTGGCCGACCGCCCGACGACACAGCTGACACCGTGGCTGGACAAGGTGGATCGCCTCCGCGACCCGACAAGTGGACTGCTGCCCCACCGGATCGATGCCGACGGCACGGTGCGCGAGGGTCCGCGGGGTTCATCCCTCGCGATCATTCACACGTTCTTGC
>NZ_JBKEAY010000052.1:0-18901 GCF_047972865.1 Microbacterium sp. | reverse complement strand
CCGTCACCTACGCGAGGATGGATGACCTCGCCCGCCGGCTCGTGATCGCCCGCAGCGACAGCATCGCACACCAGAAGCTGCTCAACGAGCTCTCCGAAACAGCCGTCTTGATCTTGGACGACTTCTTAACGGTCGGCATCGACAGCGACGCCGCCAGCGATCTGTTCGCGATCCTCGCCAACCGGGAACACCGGTTGCCCACGATCATCGCATCGCAAACCGGCCCCGCGCACTGGGTCGCCGAACTCCCCGACCGGGTCGCGGCCGACTCCATCGTGAACCGGCTCGCCAACCACGCCCGGACGATCAAGCTCGGCCAGATCGACATGCGCAGACTCCGCCACGACCACGCCCGCGCCCACGAGGACTACTGGGAGTAACACCCAACGGTGCCGGCTCCCGAGGACCCCCTAGCCCGGAGCCGGTACCACCTCCACGGAACGCCAGTACCAGGTCGCTGGACTAGCCGTACCAACTCAGGCTATGCGCCAATCGAGACCGCGCGTAAAACGCGGGGTCTCGCTGGCGCCGCTGTAGTCGCGCGGGGTGCTGGGGCGGAGTGGGGCGGGGGGTCCCGGGGTGGTGACGCGGGTGAGGACGGCGTCCAGGCCGGTGGGGACGGCGGCGAACGCGCCGGCGGCGGCGAGATGGCGGGCGAACTGCTCGTTCAGGCCGCCGGGAGTCGAGTGCGCGGTGGCCATCGCGTCGAAATCCGGCTCCGGGACGTCCAACTCGGCGGAGAGTTCCCGGAAGATGGATGCCACGTACTGCCGCGCTTCGGGGCCGCGCACTCCGTGCGCCGAGAGCCAGCGAGCGATTGCCTCCAGATACCGGCAGTGTGCGGCCACCGTCGCCGACGCCGCCGCCACCGCATCGAACGCGGACTCCTCGGCGACCACAACACAGCCCCCGAGCCGATCGAACAGATCTCGCGCGGCAGCGGTCGCCGGAAACACGGGCGTCGCACTCGTCCGGTGTGCGACCGCCGGCATCGGAATGCCCCGTGCGACCTCCGTCACGGGAGCAACAACACGGCGCAGCACCGCCAGCGACACCCCCGCCACCGCGCTGACGACGGCCTGATACGCGCGAAACGCCAGCTGCCCCAGCACGTCCTCGGCCTGCTGCGGCAGCACCGCCACGATCACCACGTCACTGTCGTCGACCACTCCCTGATTCGACGACGCCACCCGCACCGACGGCATCCGCTCGGCGAGGTCCCGGGAACGCACCGCGCCCCGCGGAGACAACACCACCCGCGGCGGCTCGGCCAGCCCCTCGCACAACCCGGTCACGATCGCTGACGCGATCGACCCGACACCGATGACACCGAACGTCGTCATGAAACCTCCATAGTCCCGGCATCCCCGCCGACCCTCATGCTACGAGCAACCGGAGGTGCGCTCGCTCGGCACCGCACCCCAGGCGGGAAGGGACAACCCCGCGCCCCACCCCACCCGGCACGCCGCCGCATCCGCCCGGGGACACGGCCCCACCGCAGCCCGGACACGGGTGTGGGCCCGCGGATCACCGCAGCCCACACCCGTCACCCCTACCCCAGGTCGAAGCGGTCGAGTTCCATCACTTTCACCCAGGCGGCCACGAAATCGTCGACGAACGTCTCGGCGGCGTCGTCGCTCGCGTACACCTCGGCCACGGCACGCAACTCGGCATTCGACGAGAACACCAGGTCGGCACGGGTACCGGTCCACACCACGTCGCCGTCGGCGTCGCGGTGCTCGAACAGTTCCGGAGCCTCGGCGACCGGCTTCCATTGGGTGGACAGATCGAGGAGGTTGACGAAGTAGTCGTTCGTCAGCACGCCGGGCCGATCGGTGAACACCCCCAGGGCCGACCCGCCGGTGTTGGCCCCGAGCGCGCGCAACCCGCCCACCAGCACCGTCATCTGCGGCGCCGACAGGCTGAGCTGGTTCGCACGATCGATCAGCAGGTACTCCGCCGGCATCCCGACCGTTCGTCCCACATAGTTGCGGAACCCGTCGGCACGCGGCTCCAGGTAGCCCACCGACTCCACATCGGTCTGCTCAGCGGTCGCGTCCATCCGGCCGGGCGTGAACGGCACCGTCACCTCGTGCCCCGCCGCCTTCGCGGCCAGCTCGACGCCGACGCCGCCGGCCAGCACGATCAGATCGGCCAGCGAGATCTTGGTCCCGCCGCTCGCCGACGCGTTGAACGCCTCCTGCACGCCCTCCAGAACCGTCAACACCTCGCCCAGCTCGAAGGGGTCGTTGACGTCCCAGCTGCGCATCGGCTCCAACCGGATGCGGGCGCCGTTGGCCCCGCCCCGCTTGTCGCTGTTGCGATACGAGGCCGCCGAACCCCACGCCGTCTTCACCAGCTGCGACACCGACAACCCGGTGTCGACGATCTGCTTCTTCAGCTCCGCGACACCGGCAGCGTCGACCAGCGGGTGGTCCACGGCGGGGATCGGATCCTGCCATAGCAACTCCTCGGCGGGCACCTCCGCACCCAGGTACCGGGTCACCGGACCCATGTCACGGTGGGTCAGCTTGAACCAGGCGCGGGCGAACGCGTCCGCCAGCTCTTCGGGATGCTCCAGGAACCGCCGCGAGATCTTCTCGTACACCGGGTCGGTGCGCAACGCGATGTCCGACGTCAACATGCGCGGCTCCCGCTTGCCCGGCCCGAACGACTCCGGCACCATGTCGGCGCCGCCGCCGTTGACGGGGCGCCACTGGTGCGCACCGGCCGCCGAATCGAACAGCTCCCACTCGTAACCGAACAGGATGTGGAAGAACTCGTTGTCCCACCGCGTCGGGTGGTACGTCCAGGTGACCTCCAGGCCCGACGTGATCGCATCGATGCCGACACCGCTACGGTAGTTCGACTTCCACCCCAGGCCGGACTGCTCCATCGGCGCCGCCTCCGGCTCCGGCCCCACCGACTCCGCCGGGCCGGCACCATGGGTCTTGCCGAACGTGTGCCCGCCGGCGATCAGCGCGACCGTCTCCTCGTCGTTCATCGCCATGCGCGCGAACGTCTCGCGGATGTCGATCGCCGACCGCAGCGGATCGGGCTCACCGTTCGGGCCCTCGGGGTTCACGTAGATCAGACCCATCTGCACCGCCGCGAGCGGGTTGTCCAGATCACGCTCCCCCGTGTACCGCTCGTCGCCGAGCCACTCCGTCTCGGGGCCCCAGTACACGTCGTCGTCGGGCTCCCAGGCATCCACTCGTCCGCCGGCAAAGCCGAAGGTCGGCAGACCCATCGTCTCCAGCGCCACGTTCCCGGTCAGCACCATCAGGTCGCCCCACGACAGCGCCTTGCCGTACTTCTTCTTCACCGGCCACAGCAACCGGCGCGCCTTGTCGAGGCTGACGTTGTCGGGCCAGCTGTTGAGAGGGGCGAACCGCTGCTGGCCCGTGCCGGCCCCGCCGCGCCCATCCTGCACCCGGTACGTGCCGGCGGCGTGCCACGCCATGCGGATCATCAACGGCCCGTAGTTGCCGAAGTCGGCCGGCCACCACGGCTGCGAGTCGGTCAGCACGTGCGCGATGTCACGCTTGACCTCGTCGAGGTCGAGGGCGTCGAAAGCCGCAGCGTAGTCGAAATCGCTACCGAGCGGATTGGCCACCGCAGGGTTCTTCGCCAGCACCTTCAGATTCAGCCGCGTCGGCCACCAGCCCTGGTTGGCGTCGGCGTGAGTCGGCGGCATCACCGCCGGTTCGTGCACCACCGGGCATCCCGACGCCTGCGAGGCCTCCACGAGGCCCTCGGTACCCGACGTCGCTTGCTGGTCGTCCATTTTTCTCATCTCCCCTTACTCTGGAACAGCCCAGGCACCCCCCGGACCACGAGGCGACGCATCGCCTCACCGGCGAACAGCGGAGGAGCGGCGGTCGGGCCACACAGAACCCGTACCGCCCGCCGTCGAGCGCGGCACGTCACAGCCGACGCCGTCGCCCGATACACCCCCGTTGCACCCACGGTTCCAGTCTGGTCCCCCCGCACACCCGGGTCCAGGGGTCCCGGCTGAGAGGGCGCGCAGAATCACCCGCCCGGAGTCACCCGGGCGCACCCGCCTTCGGCTTCTTCGGCTTCTTCTGCTTCGGCGGCAGATTCGCCGCACGCGCGACCGACTCCGTCAGCCACTCGTCGATGTGCACGTCGTCGGGATCGTCGACACCGACGAATCCGGACATGATGTGCTGACCCATCCGCATCTCGTGGGCGCCGCGCGCCAGGGCGTCCGCCATGCCGTCACGCCCTACCGGAACCAGCAGCGCGGAGCCCAGAACCCCCGCGAACATATGGCCGTTGAGCGTCCAGCACACCCCGCCGAACATCGCGATCTCGGCGACTTCGGAACCCGCCGGCACGTGCGCGCGGATGCGATCGGCCAGGCCATTGTCGTACGCCACGGACCCCAGGGTAGCGGCGGCCCGCGCCCCGTACCACGACGCGCTTCGCTTTCGTTCGCTGAACGCTCGGGGTATAGTGGCCCAAGCGCGAGGGGTCGCGGGCAATCGACCTCGAGCCGGATGGGGATCCGGCGGACGTGCAGACGGGGACTCGAAGTACGGCTGTGGCCGCTTCGACGCATTATCTGGGGTAGAACACATGGGGTATTGGGGTACCGCGCGTACGTCGGGGGACGGTGGCGAGCGCGCATGAGTGTCATCGAAATACGTTCGCTCGTCGACGCGAACACCACTGAACGCACGTCGACGCACTCGGGCAGTCCTTCCGTGCGCCCGCTCGCTGCGTGCCCACGCACGGAGCCGGCACTGGAACGGCGCCGGCAGTGGGAACAGGGATTCAGCGCCCGGCTGTTCGTGACCGACGTCCTGCTGGTCGTCGCGCTCACCGCGGCCACGGCGGTGATCATGATGTCCGTCGCGGGTGCGGGCCCGGATGTCTGGTCCGCCGCGGTGCTGACCGGGCTGCTGTGGATCGGGACGCTGGGCGTCACGCGTTCACGGGCTGGCAGCGTCATCGGGTCGGGACCGAGCGAGTACAAGCGCGTCGTGCACGCGTCGACGGCGACCTTCGGCATCCTCGCGGCGGCGTTCCTGATCGCACCGTGGGACGCCCTGCGCGCCCAACTGCTGATCGCGTTGCCCGCCGGCACTGTCATCGTGCTGATCGCGCGGTGGTGCTGGCGCCGTTGGCTGGTCGCCCAGCGCCGTGGCGGCAGCTTCACCCGCCGGACCATCGTCACGGGCACGCGTGACGACATCGAGCACGTCCTGCGCACCGTCGGGGACAGCACCTCGCACGGTCACAGCATCGTGGGTGTCGCCCCGTCGGACGGGGGCACTGACAACCTGATCGTGGGCAACCGGAGCTACCCCGTCGTCAGCTCGATGGCGACCGTGGCCGAGCACGCCCGCCGCCTGGGAGCCGACACGGTCATCGTGGCGAACCGGCCCGACGACGACCCCGAGTTCATCAAGCGGCTCAGCTGGGACCTGGAAGGCACCGCGTCCGAACTGGTGCTCTCCAGCGGGATCGCCGACGTCGCCGGCCCGCGCATCTCGCTCCAGCAGGTGGACGGTCTGCCGCTCATCCGGGTGAAGATCCCCGAGTTCGAAGGAACCCGGCACGCGCTCAAGCGCGCCGTCGACATCGCGGTGTCGACGGTCGCGCTGATCCCGATCGCGCTGATCACGCCGGTCATCGCGCTGCTCATCGCCCTCGACGACCGGGGACCGGTGTTCTTCCGACAGACCCGCGTCGGGCGCGACGGCCGCACCTTCGCGATCGTGAAGTTCCGGACGATGAGCGTCGACGCGGAAGCACAGCTCGACAACCTCCGGGCACTGAACGAGGGAAGCGGTCCGTTGTTCAAGCTGACGCGCGACCCGCGCGTCACCCGGGTCGGCGCCTTCCTGCGGAAGTACTCTCTCGACGAGTTGCCGCAGTTCTGGAACGTGCTGCGCGGGGACATGAGCGTCGTCGGGCCGCGACCGCCGTTGCCGGGGGAAGTGAGCCGCTACGAAGGGCGCGTCTACCGCCGCCTGTTCATCAAGCCCGGCATCACCGGCCTCTGGCAGGTGAGCGGTCGCAGTGACCTGACGTGGGAAGAGAGCGTCCGCCTCGACCTGCGATACGTCGAGAACTGGTCGGTCATGAACGACCTCATGATCATGTCGCGTACGGCACGCGCCATGATCGCTCCGAAGGGGGCGTACTGATGGCGCCCTTCGCACAGACTTCGCCGGATGCTCCCGCGTCCGGCGAACTCGATCGGATTCGTGACGGTGGCGCAGGCCGCCCGCAGGACCTCATGCGCCTGCCTCAGCGGCGGTGAATCTCCTCCCCCGAGATGCACCACCGTCACGAATCCCCTTCCGTGGGCCAAGCGCTATAGTGGATTTGGCGCGCGTCAGGGGATTTCCCGTGGCGACACCGCGGAGGGGGGCTCCGTGGCAGCGCCGGGGGAAATGATCGGCGTCGTGCGGCACGATTCGCGCGGCGCATGATGGGGGATAGTTCTATGAGCTTTCGAGAGCGCATGGCGACGTCGGTGCGGGCAGGACGCCCGGAACCGGATCGTGACCACGGCGACGAGCGGATGCCCGGCGGTGACGGGCATCGTCCCACCGTCCGCATCCTGGGCACGCACGGCGTGCCGGCCGCGTACGGAGGATTCGAGACCGCGGCCGAGAACGTCGCACTCTTCCTGCACGATCGGGGATGGCGGGTCATCGTCTACTGCCAGCTGCCGGGATCGGGACCGACCCGCACCGATCAGTGGCACGGCATCGAGCGCGTCCTCATCCACGAGCCGCGGGGCGGCTGGCTTGGCACGAGCTCCTTCGACTTCCGCTCGATCCGCCACGCCATGTCCGCGCACCAGCACGGCGATGTCTGGCTCACCTTCGGGTACAACACCGGGGTGTTCAACATCGTTCCCCGGCTGCGGCGCATTCCGAACGTCATCAACATGGACGGCATGGAGTGGACGCGCAAACGCTGGGGCATCGTCAAACAGGGCATCCTGCTGGCCAACGAGCGCCTCGCGGGCCTGGTCGGCGACGTGCTGATCGGCGATCACCCGGTGATCTCCCGCTACCTGCGCCGCCACTTCGGTTCCCGGCGGGTGCAGACGATCACCTACGGCGCCCACGAGGTCGAAACCGCGCCCACCGAACCGGTCGCCGCACTCGATCTCACACCCGACGGGTACGGCATCGTGGTGTGCCGGCCGATCCCGGAGAACTCCGTGCTGGAGATCGTGCAGGCGTGGTCACGCATCCGACGCGGCATGCCGCTGCTGGTGGTCGGCCCGTACGACACGACCGACCCCTACCATCGCGCGGTACGGGATGCTGCCTCGGACGAGGTCGTCTTCCCCGGCGCGATCTTCGACGCGGAGCGGCTGCAGGCGCTCCGCTTCCACGCCGCGGTGTACCTGCACGGCCACACCGTGGGCGGCACGAACCCGTCGCTCGTGGAAGCGATGGCCGCCGGCAACGCGGTCATCGCGCACGACAACGTCTACAACAGTTGGGTGATCGGCGAGGGCGAGTTCTTCACGACGGCGGACGATCTGGCCCCCGTGCTGGACAGCCTGCTCCACGACCCCGAACAGCGGGCGTTCCTGGGGCGCGCGAACCGGCAACGGTTCCGCGACGAATTCACGTGGCACAAGATCGGGTCGGAGTACGAGCACGCTCTGCGCACGGCACGGGCGAAACGGGTGCCCGACATCGCAGCTTCACCGCAACGGACGGGACGTTCATGATTGATATCGCAGTGGTCGGCCTGGGAAAGATGGGCCTATCCCACCTGTCCATGATCCGCGCACACCCGGACGTCAACCTCGTCGGCGTGTGCGACGCCACCGGCTACCTCCTCAGCATCCTCAACAAGTACACCGGCATCGAGACATACAAAGACCTCGGCAAGATGCTGGACCAGGCCCGGCCGCAGGCGCTCATCGTCGCGACGCCGACCCATCTGCACGCCGACATGATCCGCGCGGCGTTCGATCGCGGCATCCACGTCTTCTGCGAGAAACCGCTGGTCATCGATCCCGCGGAGGGTGAGGAGCTGGCCCGGATCGCCGTCGAACGTGGCCTCGTCACCCAGGTCGGGTATCACAACCGGTTCGTGGAGAGCTTCCGCGAGGCCCACCGCCTGGTCGACCTCGGTACCATCGGACCGGTGGCGACAGCGCTCGCCGAAGCGTACGGGCCCGTCGTGCTGCGCCCGTCCGGGCACACGTGGCGCAGTCAGCGCGCCACCGGCGGCGGATGCCTCTACGACTACGCCGCGCACCCGCTGAACCTCCTGACCTGGATGCTCGGCTCACCGAGCGGAGTCAGCGGCAGCCAGCTCACGCAGATCTTCTCCGCACAGATCGATGACGCCGTGGCCAGCACGCTGCACTACCCCGGCGGGACCGCGCAGATCATCGCGAACTGGTCCGACGAGTCCCAGCGCAAGATGACCACGAAACTCACGCTGTGGGGACCGCACGGCCGCATCTACGCCGACCGTCAGGAGATCCAGGTGTACCTGCGAGACACCGCGCCGCCGGTGGCGGGGTACGAACCGGGATGGAACGTGCGCTACACGACCGACCTGACCGAGGCGCCCTGGTTCTACCTGCGCGGCGAGGAGTACAGCGTGCAACTGGACGCGTTCGTCACCCGGGTCGCCTCCGGTCAGGTGCGCGGTGAGAACGACTTCACCTCCGCGGCCGCCACCGATCGGGTGATCGCCCTGATCGGCGAGGACTCGGCACGGGAGGCATCCCGATTGACTCCCGCCGGCGCGACGATGGCCGCACCGCCCGCACCCGAGGGGCGGCTCACCGCCGCCTGGCGAGCGCTACGAGGAAGGAACTGACGTGGCGGAGACCGCAACGCCGATGAATCGGCTGCTGTTCGGAGACAACCAGTTCTTCGGCGTGAACCACATGTCGGAGGAGAAGGCGCGCGCGCAGCAGATCCGGTTCCAGCACCTCGACGCGATCATGGCGGTGCTCGACAGCGCCTACGACGAGGGCGTGCGCACGTTCATGTGCACCACCCACGACCGCATCACCGACGTCTGCGACCGCGTCCGAGCGGAACCGGCGCGCTACGAGGGCTTCTCCTTCTACCCGTGCATGCCGTACGCGCACAAGTACGCCAACGCGATCACCGACGACGGGTTCTTGGGTGCCGTGCGCCGCTTCCTTCCCGAAGAGGGGATGCTCGACAGCATCGCCCGCGGAACCTCGTCGCTGGCCCGCAAGGACATCGAGGGGGTGACGACCCTGCTGATCGACGCCGAGTTGAAGATGTTCGCCGGCCTCTCGACGCCCGTCATCTGGCTGCAGAACGTCGTGGTCGACCTGCTGGTCGGCCTCGGCTTCACCGATGCCCTCCGCATCTTCGCCGACCACGTCCGCACGCGGTACCAGGCCGAACCCGGATTCATCACGATGAACCTGCCGACGACGCTCGACGCCCTCGATCGGGTCGGGCTGGACAACCCCATCGTGTGCTCCAACATCAACAAGCTCGGGTTCCGGATGTCGGGTGGTGTCGATGCGTATCTCGACGCCCTCCACAACCGTCGCTTCCGCGCCGTCGCGATGTCGGTGTTCGCCAGCGGCGCGATCGCTCCCCGCGAAGCGATCGAGTGGGTCACCGCGCTGCCGCAGCTGGAGGCGATCGTGTTCGGCGCCTCCAGCCGCGCCAACATCGCGTCGACCGTCGCCCTCGTCGACGAGTACTGGCCCACCGCGTGAGCCGCCGCGACCCCCGAACCCTCCTGCTGGCCAATCCAGGCGCCGACCTGTACGGCTCCGACCGGATGGCCATCGAGACGGTGCGCGCGCTGACCGAGGGCGGCTACCGCGTTGTGGCGACCGTCGCCGGAGACGGACCACTCATCCCCTACCTGCAACGGGCCGGGGCCGAGGTCGTCATCTGCCCGACGCCCGTGGTGCGCAAGGGACTGCTGTCGGTACGCGGCCTGTTCGAACTGGCCCGCGACACGCTGCGCTCGCTGCGCCCCAGCCTCCGGGTGCTCCGGCGCAGCGAAGCGGGGACGGTGCTCGTCAACACCATCACGCCGCCGCTGTGGCTGCTGTTGTCGCGGGTGACGGGCCGCACCACCGTCTGTCACGTGCACGAAGGCGAGGCCTCGGTCGCGCCGCTGCTGCGTCACGCGCTGAACGCCCCCCTCGCGCTCACGCACCGCGTCATCATCAACAGCCGGTTCAGCGCCGACGTCATGACCGGTGTCGCACCCTGGCTGCGAGCGCGCACCCGCATCGTGTACAACGCGGTCAGCGGACCCGACCGCGTCACCCCGCCCCGCCCCGAGGCGAACGCCCCGCTGCGCCTGGTCTACGTGGGCCGCCTGTCGGCCCGCAAGGGACCGCACGTGGCCGTCGACGCCCTCGCGCTGCTGCGCGAACGCGGTCTGGCGGCGACCCTCGAGCTGGTGGGTGAGGTCTTCCCGGGCAACGAGGCCTACGAGCAACAGCTGCGCCGCAGCGTGACCGACCACGGCCTCGGCGATGCGGTGACGTTCTCCGGCTTCCAGGAAGCGGTGTGGGAGCGTCTGGCCGCCGCGGACGTCGCCCTCATCCCCTCCACCGTCGACGAACCGTTCGGGAACACCGCCGTCGAGGCGGCGCTGGCCGCGCGCCCCGCCGTCGTCAGCTCGGTCGGCGGCCTGCCGGAGGCATCGCGCCACTCCACCGCCACCGTCCTGGTCCCGCCCGGCGACGCCGTCGCGCTCGCGGACGCCGTCCTGCGCATCAGCGAGGAGTGGGAACAGTTCGCCGCTCGCGCCGTCGCCGATGCGGATGAGGTGGCGACCGCGTTCTCGCACGAGCAGTACGGCCGACAGATCGTCGACGTCATCGCCGACGGGCGCGCGGTCAGCCCGGCGCCGCGCTGACCGACGCCAGCATCACTCCGCGCGCCCCGCGCTGCACCGCCTGATCGTACTGCGATCGATCGGTGATCACGTGGGCCACCACAGGCCGGCCGTCGCCGACGAACGCCTGCCAGCGCTCGGGCGACGCATCCCAGTTGAGCCCGATCATGCTCCACGCCTGGTTGGTCCGCGCGAACAGTTCCGGATCGGCGTCGAGGTCGCGGGCGAAATAGAATCCCCAGCTCTGAATGCCCTGCTCCCGCGCCAGCTCCCCCCACTCGGTGATCGACCCGTCGCACTTGGCGACGTACACCTCAGCCGGGTGCGGCACTCGGGCGACCATGATCGCCATCAGCTCTTCATAATATTTCCGGTGGACAGCCTTCGGGTCGAGCCACAATGCATACCGCTCGTGGTATACATCGATGAACTCCTCGACCCGGAGGAATCCCTGCGGCTGCTGGCCCGCCGCGGTGGGGCGCATCGTCAGCTGCTGCACCTCGGCCCACGTGTGCGCGCCCACTTCGAAGTCGCTCTCCCCCGTGACGCGGTCGAGCTCGCGGTCATGGGAACCGACCCAGACACCGTCCGACGTGCGCGCCAGCGACATCTCCAGGGCATCGACCCCCCGCGCAGCCGCGTCATCGTAGGCGATCCGCGACATCTCCGGCCAGTCGGCCGAGCCCCCGCGATGCGCGACGGTGAACACGGCCGCCGCCTGCATGGCCGCCACCGGCGGCTCCACGGCGGTCGCCGTGGGCATCGGCGTCGCGGCCGGGGACCCCGGTGGCGACAGTTGCTCCCGAAGCATCCACCCGAGCGGAACGCCGATCGCGCCGGCGGCGAGCGCGGCGGCACCGACGACCACGGCGCGCCGACTCACTCCGCGGCGCTCGGGCGCAGCGCCGTCCCCCGCTGTTCCGGTTTCCATCGCCATCCCCCACACACGTGTTCGGAAAGAAGCAGGAGTAAATTATGCTGGATAGGACGTCCGATCGCATCATGGGGTCGCGTCGGACGTCACGAAGCGCGAGGGGGTAGCGCGCCGAAGTCAATTTCTGGGGGAAACAGAAGATGTCAGTTGTCGAATATGCACACGCACTGAGAAAACACTGGATCATGCTCGTGGTCCTCACGCTCATCGGCGCCGCGATCGGGTTCGGGATCGCGCGGACCACGCCGGAAGTGTACCGGTCTTCCGGCAGCGTCCTGCTGTCGAACGACCGTGGCGACAGCACCGTCGAGCTGGTGCAGGGATCGACGTTCGTGCAAGCCACGATCGCGTCCTATGTCGTCTTCGCCACCTCAGACATCGTCCTGCAAGACGTGATCGACGAACTCGACCTGCCCACGACGCCCGGGCGACTGGCGGACTCGGTCAGCGCCTCTAATCCGCTGGGCACCGCCGTCATCGACATCTCCGTCAACGACGGCGACCCCGAGCGTGCGCAGCAGATCGCCTCGGCCGTGGTCGTGAGCCTGCAGAAGGCGATCCCGACCGTGTCCCCGCGCAGCGAGGACGGGATCGAGGCGATCACGACGGTCACGCTGGAAGAACCGGCGGTCCCGCGGTTCGCCGTGTCGCCGAACACCACGATGTACGTCGCCCTCGGCGCGCTGGTCGGCCTGATCGCGGGGCTGCTGTACGCGCTCGCCCGGCGCCTCTGGTGGGATCAGGTCTCCGACCCCCGCGACGTGGCGCAGCTGACCGATGCGCCCATCGTCGGGCAGGTGCTGCGCAGCACCGACTACAGCGAGGCGCACCGCCTCGTGCTGGACAGCCCGCTGAGCCCCGTCACCGACTCCGTTCGCGCCCTGGCGGCGAACGTCAGCTACCTCTCCGTCCCGGGGGGTCTGCGTTCGCTGGTGATCACGGCGCCCGCCGTCGACGGGCACCAGGGACCTCTCGCCCTGGCTCTGGCGACCGTGGTGGGACAGACGGGCAAGAGCGTGCTGGCGATCGACGCCGACCTGCGTCGTCCCTCTCTGGCGGAGCTGACCGGGCTGTCCGAGGGGATCGGACTGACGCGCGCGCTGACCGCCGACGCTCCGGTGGCCCGATCGATCCAGCGGTGGGGTGAGGCCGACATCGACGTCCTGGCGGCCGGACCGATCCCGGCCGACCCGAGTCAGCTGCTGTCGGGGGCCGCGATGCGAACGCTGATCGCCGACTGCACCAAGGCCTACGACCTGGTGGTGATCACCGCCGGCCCGACACCCGCCGTCGCCGACGCGCTGTGGCTCTCGCACGTCACCGACGGAGCACTGCTGATCGCGCAGTGGGGCCGTACGTCGCGACGTCGACTCGCTCGCGCACTCGGGGCGCTGCGCGACGCCGAAGCGCACCTGCTCGGTACGGTTCTGGACGGTGTGCCCAAGCGGCGGATGGCGGCGGCGCCGACGATGCGCGCCGCCGCTGCACCGGTCATCGACGAGCCGGCGGCACCGGCGAACAGGGAGACCACGACGCGCGCAGGCTATCGATCGATGGCCTCGACGCCGCGGGTGTGACGATGCCGATCGCCTCTCGACGCGTGTGGGGAGGTCCGCCCGGTTCCCGGGCGGCGGACCGTCTGCCGCAGATAGTCGCCATCGCGATCAGCGTTCTGCTCGCCGTGCGAGTCAATCTCCCGCTGAACCTCCACCTCGGCGCCGCTGCGGCGCTCTTGCTGCTCCCGGTCACCTTGCCGGCGGCGCGGCGATACCGCGGCGGCCTGGTGATCTTCGTGCTCAGCGCGCTGGCGGCGGTCAACGGCGCACTGCTGACGTTGGCCTCCGTGGTGGACCACACCGCGACAACGAGCCAGATGGTCAGCGAGTCCTTCCGGTTGTTCGCCATCGGAATCTGCGTGATCACCCTGCTGTGGGCGCGTTCGGTCATCGGCCTGCACGGCACCGCCGCCGCCTACGGAGCCGGCACGCTCCTGAATGTGGCGCTGGACGGAGTCAACCCGGACAACGCCTGGAAGTTCTCGCTGTCGGTGCCGGTGACCCTGCTGGTGCTCTCGCTTCCCGCCGTCACCAGAACCCTGAAACGCGAGGTCGCCGCCATGGTCGCCCTCGCCGTCGTCTCGGCGGTCTTCGACTCACGCTCCCTCGCCGCCACTCTCGTAATCGCGGCCGCGCTCCTGCTCATCCGGCGCCGACCCGACGGCACCAGCCAACGGTCGCCGTTCACGGTCGGCGTCCAGATCACGGTGATCGGGATCGCGGGGTTCTTCGCCCTGCAATCCGCCATGGTCGAGGGTGTGCTCGGCGAACAGGTGCAGGAGCGCACCGCGGAGCAGATCGAGGCGACCGGAAGCGTCCTCCTCGGCGGGCGCCCCGAGCTCGGCGCAACCCTCGCCCTTCTCCGCGCGCAACCGTGGGGATACGGCACCGGCACCAAACCCTCCTTCGAGGACATCCAGATCGCGAAAGAGGGCATGGCGACGCTCGACTACAACCCGATCAACAACGGGTACGTCGACCGCTACATGTTCGGCTCCAAGTTCGAGGTGCACTCGCTGATCGGCGACCTCTGGTTGCTGGGCGGCCTGGCCGGCGCCGCGTTCGCGGCGGCGATCCTCATCTACGTCGTGTACGGGATGTCGTCGTCGATCGCGATCGGCACGGCCACCGGGGTCGCGCTCTTTCTCGGCACCCGCACCCTGTGGGACCTGTTCTTCAGTCCGATCGGCACCACGTACTTCACCGTCGCGCTGTGCCTCGCCCTGCTGCTGCCCCGCCACCGCCGTGACCGACACACCGTACCGTGGGGTGGCGGCTGAATGGCGTCGACGAGGTGGCGCTCGGTCGGTTCGACCGCCGGCGTCAAGGTGGCCGTCATGGGGGTTTCGGGCCTCATCGGCATCGTCACGAGCCGCATGATCGTGACGAACTTCGGTGTCGACGCGTTCGCCCAGTACGGCCTGCTGACAACGCTCTCGGCGCTGATCCCGTTCGCGGACCTCGGCCTGGCGGCCGTTGTGATCAACGCGATCGCCGAGTCCAAGGACCCGCGGCGCGACCCGTACGTGCTGCGCGCCCTCACCAGCGCCATGCGCATCCTCGTCGTCTCGGGGTTCATCATCTCGAGCATCGCGATGCTGCTGTACTTCTCGGGCCTGTGGCGCGCGATCCTCGGTGACGCGCTGACCCCCGGTGCCGGAGAACTGTCGGCGGCGCTGTGTCTGGTCACCTTCGGGGTCGGAGTCCCCCTCACTGTCGGGCAACGCATCCTGGTGGGGCTGGGCAAGACGACGACACAGGTCGGCGTGCAAGCGGTCGTCGCGCCGTTCATGCTGCTGTGCGTCGGCACCTGCGTCGTGCTGTCTCTCCCGGCGGGGGACTTCCTCGCCATCTTCTCCTACCTCGCCAACGTACTGGTCTCGGTGATCTGCCTGATCATCTCGGCCCGCGCCATCCGCCCCACGCTGGGCAAGGCCATCGCGGCGGTGCCCCGCACGCGCGCGGTGCCAGGCGTGAGCGTGCTGCAACTGGCCTGGCCCACCCTGATCCAGACCATCTCGATGGCGCTGTCGATGCAGACCGACCGCATCCTCATCAGCCAACTGTCCACGACGATGGCCCTCGCCCAGTACAACCTCGCTTTCCAGCTGTTCTCGATCGCACTGCAGACGGTGTCGGCGGCGGGGGTCGCACTGTGGCCGATCTTCGCCCGCGCGCGCAGCGAAAAGGAGATCATCTCGCCGCACCGACCTGTTCTGTGGTTCCTCGGCGGAGGCCTCGCGCTGGCCGTCGTCATGGCCGCACTGTCGCCACTGCTGTCATGGTTCGTCTCGGACGGGCTCATCCAGCTGCCGGTGGGGCTCGTGGTGGCCTTCGTCGCGTTCGTGATCGTTCAGGCACTGAAGTACCCGCTGGGCATGTACATGACCGACGAGCGCGGACTGAAGTTCCAGGTCATCCCGACCCTGCTGATGATCCCTACCTCGATCGGTATCTCCATCCTGCTCATCCCGGTGTGGGGAGCGGCGGGCGCGATCACCGGATCGGTCATCGCCGTGGGATTGTGCCAGGTGCTGCCCTACTACCGATACGTCCTCATGGACATTCGCCGCCGCCGGCGCCGGATGCGGCGCCGCTACCGCGCGGCGGACTGAGCGGCGCTAGCGCCGACGCAGCGCGGCGGCCGTGAGCCGGCGCGCGTCGCGCAGACCGCGCACCACGGGGGGAATCACCCGCCAGGGCCGCAGGAACTGCTGTCGACCACCGCGCAGCACGATCTCCCGCGCAGATGCGAAATCCCCCCGCCGCCAGCGGCGGATGTCCTCCCGGCCCAGGTGGGCCGCCGCGTACCGACCCCGGTTGCAGATGTTGTAGTAGTAGTAGGCCGGGGATTTGGCCCGCGCCGACCCGTCCTGCGTGGCACCGACCTCGTGCACGGCTTCGGCATCGGCGACGACGCGCAGTTCGCATCCGGCCTCGAGTGCGCGGCGACAGAAATCCACATCCTCCCAGTACAGGAAATACGACTCGTCGAATCCGCCGATCGCCGCCCACGCCTCCTCGGGGACCCAGAGGCAGGCTCCGGTGAGCCAGCGGTGTCCCCGCGACGGCGGATCGTCCCCCCGCCGGATCGCGCCGGTCTCCTCGTCGAGCCAGAGCCCCGCCGACCACACCCGGCCGTCGGGGCGACGCACGACCGGCGCACACAGCACGGGGCCGGCGCCGGCGCTGGCGCTGGCGGCGGCGAGTCGCGCGACGTCGCCGGGGAGGAGGCGCGCATCGGGGTTGACGAGCAGGAGATCGCGGGCTCCGTGTTCCTGTGCGACCCGCACCCCGAGGTTCACCCCGCCCCCGAACCCAGTGTTCGTGTCGGGGGTCGCCACGACCCACCCGCGACGGCGACAGAGCGCGACGGCGCGCGCACGTTCCTCGGACGTCGAGAAGTTGTCCACGACGACGATCACCCGCGGTCCGGCGAGCTCATCGAGCACGGCGAGATTTCGCTCGACCATGTCGGCGGAGCCGTAGTTGACCACCACGACCCCCACGGCGCGACGCGCGTCGTCCATCACTTCCCCCAGCCCCTCACGACACCGACCGCGCGCGGTGGCCCGCTAGACTGGGTCGGCACACAGCATTGTACGTCGCGGCCTCGGGGGGAGGACAATCGATGCCGTCGAGCCTGCGGCGCACAGCGAAGACCGTACCGACGAGCCGAGCGGTCGTCATGGAATCGGTGCCCCAGTTGCGTCCCACGACGAACCCGTACTTGCACCAGCTCGTCGCCACCGTCGCACAGCACGACGATGTGGTGTTGTTCTCGTGGCGCCGCGCGTTGCTGGGCCGCTACGACCTCTTCCACGTGCACTGGCCCGAGTTGCTCAGCCGCGGGTCGTCGCGGGGGAAGACCCGCGTCAAGCGCCTCCTCACCCGCGCCATGCAACTGCGCGTGCGCGCGCAACGCATTCCGGTGGTCCGCACGGTCCACAACGTGGCGCCGCACGAGCAGGGTTCACGCGCCGAGCAGCGCATCCTCGCCCGCTGGGATGCCCTCACCACGGAGTGGATCACGCTCAACGCGCACTCGCCGCTCCCGCCGGGTACACCCCCCGCGCATCTGATCCCCCACGGCGACTACCGCGACTATTACGCCTCCCATCCGGCCTCTCCGCCCCGGCCGCGCGCCGTTGCGAGCGTGGGGCAGATCCGCGGATACAAGGGCACCGACAGCCTCCTCACCGCGTTCGCCGGTCTCGACGACGCCGAAGCGCGGCTGGTGATCGCGGGAGCCTGCCCGGATGCGCGCCTCGCCGCCGAAGTGCGCGACCGCGCCGCCGCCGACGCCCGCATCACCGCCGACCTCCGCTTCCTCGACGACGCGACGCTGGTCCAGCGCATCACCGAAGCGAGTCTCGTCGCCTTGCCCTATGCCGCGATGCACAACTCGGGAGCGCTGCTGCTGGCGTTGTCGCTGGAACGGCCGGTCTTGGCCCCGCGCAATCCGATCACCGAAGAGCTGGCGCAGGAGGTCGGTGACGGCTGGCTCCACCTCTTCGACGACATCGTCGACGCCGCGGATCTCGCGACGGCACTCGACCGCGGCATCCCGACACAGCTCCCCGATCTCTCGGCACGCGCGTGGCCGGATGCCGGTGAGGCGCACGCCCACGTCTTCGACGCCGCGATGACGCGTCACAACCGGAGGAGGAGCCGATGACCTTCATCGAGTCGATCAGATCGCTCAGCGCCGCGCAGAAGTCCTCCGCCGGGGCACCGGCCTATTCCCGGTTCGTCAATCGGCCGCTGGGCCGTGTCTTCGCCGCCGCCGCGCACACGCTGCGCATGACACCGAACCAGGTGACGCTGGTCAGCGCCTTGTGCACCTTCAGCGCCATCGCCATGATCGCCACGGTCCCGCCCACGTGGGTCAGCTCGGTCTCGATCACGGTTCTCCTCGTGCTCGGCTACGGTCTGGATTCAGCGGACGGCCAGCTGGCCAGGCTCCGCGGCGGCGGCAGCCCCCGCGGGGAATGGTTCGACCACATGGCCGACGCGATCAAGATGTCGTCGATCCATCTGGCGGTGCTGATCTGCTGGGCCCGTTTCTACGAGATCGACCAGGGCCTGCTGCTGATCCCACTGGCCTATTCGGTGGTGTCCACTGCGTTCTTCTTCGGTTTCATCATGACTGACCTGCTGCGGCGGGCCTCGTCCACACCGACCGCGGAGCGCACCGCGCAATCGACCCGCGTCCGCACATCGCCGCTGTACTCTCTCGCGGTCGCACCGACCGACTACGGGCTGCTGATGCTGGTGATGCTGCTGCTGTGGCTGCCGGCCGTCTTCGTCCCCGTGTACGCCGTCCTGCTCGTGCTCAACGCCCTGATCCTGCTCGTCGCGTTGACGCGCTGGTACCGCTCGCTTCCCGCCGCGTAGGGGCGTGGTCCTGGGCGGGTGTGGTCAGGGTGTGGTGATGGTGAGGTTGTCGATCTGGGTGAGGAAGGGCGTGTTGGGGACGCTCGCTCCGAGGTAGATCGACAAGCCAGCCGCACCGGGCGCCTGCAGCGCGGCCGTCGTG
>NZ_JBKEAY010000050.1:0-5763 GCF_047972865.1 Microbacterium sp. | reverse complement strand
ACCGAGGCGACGACGCGACCGTGACCTCCAGGCCGGGCGTCAGCGCCTCGCGTTCGTCGAAGACGAAGCAGTCGCCGCGCCAGTGCGCGCCGCCCTGCTCGGCGAACCAGCCGAGAATGCCGTCGTCGAGCTGGTAGGCGTCGATGCCTTCGTCGCGCAGTACGAGCGCCGCCTTCTCGCAGCGGATGCCGCCGGTGCAGAAGCTCACGACGGTCTTGCCGGCCAGCTCGTCGCGGTGCGCGGCCGCTGCTCCCGGAAACTGCGTGAATCGATCGATGCGCCAGTCCACGGCATCCGCGAAGGTGCCGTAGTCGACCTCGAACGCGTTTCGGGTGTCGAGGAGCACGACCTCGCGGCCGGCGTCGTCGTGGCCCTGGTCGAGCCACCGGCGCAACGTGGCCGGGGTGACCGCGGGCGCGCGGCCGGTGTCCGGGGTGAGCGGGCGGTCCATGCGGATGATCTCGCGTTTGACCTTGAGGAGCATCCGGCGAAACGGCTGCTGGTCCGACCAGCTCTCCGTGGTCGTCAGGTCGGCGAACCGCGGGTCGGTGCGCAGCTCGGCGACGAAACCGCGCACGGCGTCGGCGCCCCCGGCCAGGAAGAGGTTGATGCCCTCCCGCGCGAGCAGGATCGTGCCCTTCAGCTCCGCCGCGACGGCGCGAGTCCGCAACACGTCACGCAACGCCACGGGGTCATCGATCCCGGTGAACCGGTAGGCGGAGATGTTCAGGACGGATGCCACGGCATCCCAGCCTACGCAGGCACCGCTACGCCGACCCGACCCCACCGGCGGAGAGCTCGCTCAGCGCGGCGATCTCGTCGCCGGCGAGGTCCACGCGCGCCCCGTCGAGCAGTCCCACTACCTGGTCGACGCGCGATGCGGAGGCGATCGGCGCGGCGACGGTCGGCTGAATACGAAGCCAGGCCAGCGCGATCGCCGCAACGGAGGTCCCGTGCGCGTCCGCGATCTGCGTCATGGCGTCGATCAGTGCCAGCCCCTTCGGGGTGGCGTACGACACGGCAGCGGCAGCGCGCGGCGACGCCTGCCCGGCGGCGTCGGCCGAGCGATACTTGCCGGTGAGGAACCCCTTGGCCAGCGAGAAGTACGGCACCACCGCGAGAGCGAACTCCGCCGCGACCGGCGCGATGTGCTCCTCGACATCGGCACGGTGCACGAGGTTGTAGTGCGGCTGGATCGCCACCGGCTCGGCGACCCCCTGTTCGCGAGAGAGCCGCATCCACTCCCGAATGCGGTCGGCGCTGTAGTTGGAGACCCCGACGGCACGCACGAGTCCGTCGCTGACCAGGTCGCCGAAGGCCTGCACGGTCTCGGCCAGCGGCGTCTCGGGGTCGTCGAAGTGCGCGTAGTACAGGTCGATGCGGTCGACTCCCAGTCGGCCGAGGGAGGCTTCCGCCGCCGCCCGGACATTGGCCGCCGACAGGCCGGGGAAGTCGGGATGCTGGCTGACCTTGGTGGCAACGATCGCGTTCTCCGGGCGCCGCGAAGCCAGCCACTGGCCGATGATCGTCTCGCTCTCGCCGCCGCTGTTGCCGGGGGCCCAGGCGGAGTAGGAGTCGGCGGTGTCGACGAAGGTGCCGCCGCCGCCGTGGAACGCGTCGAGCACGGCGAACGATGCGTCGCGGTCGGCGGTGTAACCGAACACGTTGCCGCCGAGGCAGAGGGGAAGGACGTCGAAGTCGCCGATGCGTGTCATACCCAGGACAAGTCCGGCGAGCGCGGCGGTATTCCGCGGGTTACCATCGGGGGGTGTTCACCGGGGCGCGGACGCATTCAACGGAATATACCTCGGTGAAGGACGGTTGAACAGGCGACATGGAACGTTTCGGAACCCTCTCGTTCGGTCATTACGGCCCTCTCGGCGGCGGGCGGCAGCTCACGGCCGCCGACTCGATGCACCAGGCGATCGACCTCGCGCAGGGCATGGACGAGCTGGGCGTGAACGGCATCTATTTCCGGGTGCATCACTTCGCCCGGCAGCAGGCCTCGCCCATGCCGCTGCTGTCGGCGATCGCCGCCACGACCCGCCGCATCGAGATGGGCACCGGCGTGATCGACATGCGCTACGAGAACCCCCTCTACCTCGCCGAGGAAGCAGCCGCTGTCGACCTTATCTCCGGCGGACGGCTGGCCCTCGGCGTCAGTCGGGGCTCACCGGAGACCGTGGTGCGCGGCTACGAGGCGTTCGGGTACACCGGCTCGGACGACCCGCGCGGATCGGACATCGCCCGCGAGCATTTCGACCTTTTCCTGCGCGCCATCGACGGCGAGGGACTGGCCCGACGCGACGCGCAGAGCCCGTTCGGCGGGGGCAGCGGGATGCAGCGGATCGAGCCGCACTCCCCCGGTCTGCGCTCGCGCGTGTGGTGGGGCGCCGGCAACCGCGACTCCGCCGAATGGGCGGGACGGCAGGGCGTCAACCTGATGAGCTCGACCCTGCTCACACAGGCCGACGGCCGCCCGCTCGACGTGCTCCAGGCCGAGCAGATCGACGCCTTCCGCGCGGCGTGGCGCGATGCCGGGCACCCCGGCACGCCGCGGGTGTCGGTGAGCCGCTCGGTGTTCCCGATCACGACCGCGGAAGACGAACTGTACTTCGGGCACAGCCAAGAAGGTGACGGGATCGGGGTGATCGACGGCATCCGCTCCACCTTCGGCAAGACGTATGCCGCCGCCCCGGATGTGCTCGTAGAACAGCTCCGGCAGGATGCCGCCGTCATGTCGGCCGACACCCTGATGCTGACCATCCCGAGTCAGTTGGGCGTGGAGTTCAACCTGCGCATCGTCGCATCGTTCGCGAACCACGTGGCCCCCGCGCTGGGGTGGTCCCCGACCCGCGAGCTCGCCGGCCGGTCGCGGGCGTAGCGTTCAGTCCCGCGACGATGCGTTCACGTGGCCGGAACGTTCCTGGCCGCTCAGCGCCGCGATCGCCGACATCAGCCGCTCGGTGATTTCGCGCCGCGCCTTTCCGTCGGCGACCCCGTCCAGGTCGGATAGGTCCAGCGGGGCGCCGAAGCGCACTTCGAGCCGTGGCTGCCCGCGGCGCAGGTGCGCGAACGGCCTCGCGGTGCCGGTCCCGACCAGGCCTACCGGCACCACCGTGGCACCGGTGTCGCGAGCCATCCACGCTGCGCCCCCGTGTCCGTCGTGCAGCTTGCCGTCGCGCGACCGCGTGCCCTCGGGGAAGACGGCGAAGACGCTCCCCGCGCGCAGAATGTCGCTTCCCGCCGTCAGCGCGGCGCGTGCGTCGCGACCGGCGGCGCGATGGACCGGCACCCCGCCGATCGAGGTGAAGAACCACCGGCGCACACGCCCGGTCAGGCCGGTCCCGGTGAAGTACGACGCCTTGATCAAGAACTGCACCGGCCGCGGCGCAGCCACCGGGATCATGACGGTGTCGAGCGCCGAGAGGTGATTGCTGGCCAGCAGCACGGCACCGGTCGACGGGACGTGCTCGCGCCCGGCGTAGCGCGGTCGGTACAGCACGCGAAAAAGCGGCCGCAGCAGCGCCCGGCCGACGAGGTAGATCGCTCCGGGGCGGGGCGCCGGGTCAGGGCTCGAGGAGGCCGGTTCGGACATCCCGCCACCCTACCCGCAGCGGTCTCATCCTCCGAGACCGTTTTATGGTCAGACCACAAACGAAATGTGCGAGAATAGAGGTGTGCCCACCGCCCGACCGATGGCGTACAGCGCCATCTCAAGTTCGTCTCGCGTGGAGATCCTCCACCTGATCCAGCAGCGCGCGCATCGCAGCATCGCCGAACTCGTCGCCGCCACGGGCCTGCATCCGAACACGGTGCGTGAACACCTGCAGCGCATGATCGACGACGGCTACATCGTGGTCGCCCCCGAGCACCGCCGCACCCGCGGCCGACCGCGGATGCTCTACAGCATGGCCGATCCCGCCGACGGCTCCAGCGACATCCTGCGCCGGCGCATCGCGGCATCCGCGGCCCGCGGCGATCTGATGCGCCGCGTGCTCCCCGACAGCCGGCCCCGTTCGCTGGGCACCGAGGCGCTGCACCAGCTCGATGCCGTCATCGACGATCTCGAGGATGCCGGGTTCGCCCCCGTGCTCGATGAGCGCGCCCTCACGATAGATCTGAGTCCCTGCGCCCACGCACCGGTGTGCGACGAGGAGCGCAGTCTGCGGTGCCAGGTGCACCTCGGCATCATCGAGGGCATCCTCGCCGCGGCCGGGGGCCCGCTGTCGATCGACGACGCGCGCTCGTCCTGTGCCCGCGGCGAGTGCCTCATCCACCTCCGCCACACGCAGGCGGCGGCGCTCACAGCCCCGTGACGCGCAGGTGGAAGATCCACACCAGCCGTCCGTTGTACCGCACCTGATACATCCGCCGTTTGCTGTCGACCACTTCCAGCGCCGTCCCCCCGGGGATGTAGCCGATGACCGACCCCTCCGGAGAGTTGAGCATGGCGGTACGCGCTTTCGTGCGCACGTGGAGGTCGGGATGCGACGCGGCGGCGCCGAACGATCCGTTGAAGTGTGAGTAGACGGTGCGCGCGATCGCCCGGATGCCGGCCTTCGACGACCCGCCCGACCCCAGCACGGTCAGCACGAACGTCTTCTTCGAGCCGATGACGACGGCGGAGTCGTTCTGGATCAACCCGGACGCCACCCACAGCGACCCCGGTTTGGACGCCTGGATGATGCCGGGCGGAATGCCCTCGGGAATGCGCGACGTGAACGGCTGATTCCGCATGAACCGCAGCAGCAGTGTGCTGTAGCGGTCGCTGAGGATCGTGCGCGCTTTCAGCTTGTAGAGCATGGCGCTCAGGTCGTTCGCGGTGGTGCGGTTGCCCCCGTACAGCACCGATGTGCCGCTGGGCACCGACCCGTAGTAGGTGTTGTTCAGTCCCAGGGAGCGGATCTCGCGGTTGAGGGTGGGAATGCCGATCCAGTGCACGATGTCGGTGTGGCAGTAGTTGTCGGAGATGTAGATCATCACCTTCAGGCAGTCGTACAGCGTCGTGCCCGACGGCATCCGCCAGTTCATCGACACGCGGCCCGATTCGACCCGTTTCATCGCCGCCCACGCCGCGAACACCTTGATCATGCTGGCGGGCTCGCGCCGCGTCGACCCGCCGATGCTGACCATCTCGCGGATGCCGCCGACCTCCCGCGCGCTGACCGTGTACGACGACCCGGGGTAGCGGGCCAGCGTCTCCTGCAGCGCCGTGCGCAGCCGCGCCTCGTTGCGGGTGCGCACCGTCGTGCAACTGCGGCCGGCGGCGACGTCGTCGCTAAGGGCCGACACCGCGGTGAGCACGAGCGGCCGGTCCGACCGCGCCGCCAGCACCGCGGCGGTCGAGTCGGGAATGCACTGCGGAATCGCGAAGTACAGCGGCTGTCCGGTCGCCGCCGACAGCCAGGCCGCGGTGGGCACCGTGATCGTGGCGTCCGCGGCGGTGAACACACCGCGCGTCGTGCTGCTCGGGAACGTGCGGGCGATGTTCTCGGTGATGCCGTACCGATCCGCCCCGCTGATGCGGCTCACCGCGAACCCGGCGGCCTCGAGCGAACGCGCATACGATGTCGACAGCGACCCGCGTCCGCCGACGAGCACCACCGAGGCGGCACCGACCTCGCGCAACGCGGCGACGGTGCCGGATGCCGCGGACGGTTCGCCGGGCCGGACCAGCAGCACGCCCGCGTCGCGGGCGGCGGCCGCGGTCGTCGCCAGCGGCCCGCCGAGGAGCCCTGCTCCCCCCGCGACGTACACGAC
>NZ_JBKEAY010000043.1:0-7863 GCF_047972865.1 Microbacterium sp. | reverse complement strand
GTCCCTCGAGGCGCGCCATATAGTCCCTGCAGAGTCCCGCAAATCTGCAGTTCTCCGGACCTGGAGTCCTGGCGCGATGCGGAGTTGCGCAGATCCCCGGGTTTGTGCAGATCCCCGGAGTTGTGCAGAGTGCTCCGACCCGCGGCATCAGTTCCGCAGTTCCGCAGTTCCGCAGTTCTGCAGTTCTGCGGTTCTCCGGACGCGCGGTGCTGGCGCGATGCGGAGTTGTGCAGATCCCCGGGTTTGTGCAGATGTGCGGATGCGGGGGTGCGCGGATGCGGGGGTGCGCGGCATCCGGCGCAGTTCCGCAGTTCTGCGGTTCTCCGGGTCTGGAGTGCTGGTGGGATGCGGAGTTGTGCAGATATGCGGAGTTGTACGGATGTGCGGATGTGCGGATGTGCGGATGCGGGGGTGCGCGGCATCCGGCGCAGTTCCGGAGTTCTGCGGTTCTCCGGATCTGGAGTGCTGGTGGGATGCGGAGTTGTGCAGATATGCGGAGTTGTGCAGATACCCGGAGCTGCGAGATCCGCGGGGCTGCGCGGTCAGGACTGGTCGAAGATCAGCACCGGCTTGACGGTATGGCCTGCATCGCTGTCCGCGAAGGCGGTGTTGATCTCGTGGAACGCGTAGGTCTGCATCAGCCGGTCGATCGGGAATTCGCCGCCCAGGTACAGTTCCAGCAGCTCGGGGATGAACTCCGGCGGCACGGCGCTGCCCTCGATCACCGTCGTGATCGTGATCGCGCGCGACAGAGCGGATGCCAGCGGCAACCGCGCCTCGGCGTCGGGAGCGGCGGCACCCACCAGCACCGCGTGGCCGCGTTGACCGAGCGCGGCGAGCATCCCCTCGACCACCGCGGGGACCGCCGTGGTGTCGATCGCGTAGTCCACGCCCCCTCCGGACAGCTCCAGCAGCTGATCGAGGAGGTCGGCGGCGGCGCCGTCGATCGCGTGCGTGGCACCGAGTTCGAGGGCGAGCGCACGGCGCGAGTCGACCAGGTCGACGGCGACGATCGTCCGCACGCGGGCCACCCGCGCGGCCATGATCGCCGACATCCCCACGGCGCCCGCGCCGAAGACGACGAGTGTGCTGTCGGGCCGCGGCTGCAGGTGATTGAGAACGGCGCCGGCCCCGGTTTGCAGACCGCAGCCGAGCGGCCCGAGCAGGTCGAGCGGCACGTCGTCGCGCACTTTCACGACGCTGCGGGCGGCGACGTTGGCGTGGCTGGCGAACGACGACTGACCGAAGAAGTGCGACGTGATCGCTTGCCCGTCGGGCCCCGTGAACGCCTGCGAACCGTCGGGGCGACCGCCGGCGAAGTTCTGAGCGTAGGTCTGCAGGCAGTATGCCGGCTCCCCCTCCCAGCACGACCGGCACTCCCCGCAACTGGCCACCGTCAGTACGACGTGGTCGCCGACGGCCAGGTTGTGCACACCCTCACCGACTTTCTCGACGACCCCCGACCCTTCGTGGCCGAGCACGATCGGAAACCGCGTCGGAATCCACCCGGCGCGCACCACGGCGTCGGTGTGGCACACCCCGACGGCGACCATGCGCACCTGCACCTCGCCGGCACGCGGATCGTCGAGCGTCACGTTCTCCACGACGAAATCCTGGCTTTGGTCTGGACACACGGCGGCAACGGATGAACGGGTCATGGCGCCAGTGTTGCACCGTCGCCGACGCCGTGGAAGGGGGCGCCCCCGGATTGCGGGGCAGCGGGGTGACTACTGCTCGACCAGCCGCAGCCAGCGAAACCCGAGCGCGGGAAGGGTGAGGCCGCCGCGCAGGTCGACCTGCTGCGCCTGCACCAAGTCGTACGCGTCGCGGGGCAGGCCGGCAAACAGGTCGGCGCCGAGGGTCACCTCGTCGGCTCCCGCGTTGGCCAGCACGAGCACGCCATGGCCCTCCCGTCCCGGGCGCCGGAAGCCGAGGACCGACGCGACGGGCACGCGGATGCCGAGCAGTTCGGCGCCGGCGAACTCGGGCGCGTATTGGCGCGCGGCACTCAACTGACGCAGACGGGTGAACACCCGCCCGGGGTCGCTGCGCGGGTCGGCTCGCTGCACGTAGCGGTCGCGCGGTCGCTGGCCGCGGTGCACCCACCGGCTGTCGTCGTGGCGGGCGGGGTCGTCGAGGAAGGTCGGGTCGTTGAGCTGGGCCACCTCGTCGCCCAGGCAGATCATGGGGAGACCGCCGGTGGACATCGCGATCGCGTGCGCGAGGACCACACGGTCCACTCCGGCGGCGTCGCCGGCTTCGATGCCCGCGAGGGATGCCGCGGTGCCCGACACCTGCGTGTCACCGGTGCGCGGGTCCGGGAAGGGAAGCCCGCGCGCGAAGCTGCCGGGAGCGCTACCGAGGTAGAAGTCGGTGAGCAGGCGTCGCCGCGCCGACTCGTCGCCGGTGTCCGCGTCGTCGAAGACCCAGGCGAGGGCGTCGTGGTCGCGCACGTAGGTGATGCGTGCGGCATCCGCCGGGGGTGTGTCCCGGTGCTCCAGACTGTGCTGCAGCGGCCGGGCGTCGCCGGTGGCCAGTGCTTCCCACGTGAGTGTCATCTGCACCGGGTCGTAGCTCAGCGCGCATGCGCCGGGTGAGTCGGTGTGCGCGGCGCCGGGGAGGGGCGGCGCGGACGCGAACACGACGCCGGGCGCCGCGATCGCCATCACTGTGGCGAGCGCGTCGCGCACGAGCTGCGTGCGCGGGAGGGATGCGGCGTACCCGTCGGCGAGGTCAGCGGCATCCAGCCGGAGCACGTCGACTCCCTGGTTGGCGAGGTAGAGCGCTTCGCCGGCCATCGCCACGAACACGGCGGGGTTGGCGTAGTCGAGGGTTCCGCGCCGGTCATCGAGCGTCGCGAAGTAGGCCGCGAAGACCGCGTCGCCCGCCGCCGCCTGCTGCGCCCATTCGTGGTCGGATGCCGTGTGTCCGAGCGCGAAGTCGAGCATGAGCGAGATCCCGGCCAGATGCAGATCGGAGGCGAGGCCGACCAGCCGCGACATCGACCCCACGCTCGGGTTGACGCGGCGGTAGCTCGACACGGTGTGTGCGTCGTCGTTGTGGTCGTCCGGGGTGGCGAACAGCGGCTGGAGGTGGAGCAGGGTGAGTCCGAGTTCGCGGAACGTCGGGATCTGATCGGCGACTCCGGCCAGGTTGCCGGCGTAGCGGTCGGCGTAGCAGACGCCGCCCAGCATCCGTTCCGACGTGAGCCAGCTCGGGTTCTCGCGTCGCATGCCGTCGCTGACGCGCAGCTCGACGGGGCGGTGATGCCATGAGGTCGCGGCCTGGGCGATGAGCCGGGTGAGGTGGTCGCGCCCGTCGGGGTGGGCACCGTACAGTCGGGCGAACAGCTCGTGGAGGCGCGGGAAGTGCTCGTCGACGCGATCTTGGAACGCGTCGTCGACCCGTACGGCGCGCTCGGCCGCTGTGATCGCGGCCGAGCGGTCGACCTCGGTCGTGGTCAACGCAGTCATGGTGGTACTCCTCGGGCGGCCGGTCTCTGCGGCGCTACGCTGAAGTCACTGCGCAGAGAGGATATCCGTGAATCTATTGCAGATCGCCCAGCGCGCCGTCGACCTCGACCGCGCGGCGGATTTCTACACCGTCCTCCTCGATCGGGAACCGCGGGCGCGATTCGTCGACCCCGACCTGGTGTTCTTCGACATCGATGGGGTGCGGCTCGTGCTCGACGCCAAGGCCCCGTCGACGCTGTTCTATCTGCGTGTGGACAATGTGCACGAGGCGCTGGAACGGTTGGGCGGGGTGGCTGAGGTGATCTCACCGCCGCATGTCGTCTTCGTGCACGACAACGGACTGCTTGGTCCTGACGGTCATGAGGAGTGGCAGGCGTTCCTCCGTGACAGCGAGGGGAACACGGTTGCGCTGGTGGCCTTCCAGCGGCCCTGATTCGCCACCAGCGAACACTCAGCACTCCCGGGGCGAGAGTGCTAGCCTGGTCTTTCTTGAGTCAAACAGGCTCAACTTTCAGACCAGAGAAGGAGATCTCATGGCTACCGACCTGTTCCGTGACTTCGACCGTCTCGCGTCGAGCATCCTCGACACGCGCCGCGGCCCCCGCCGCATGCCGATGGACCTCTACCGCGACGGCGACCACTACGTCCTGAGCGCCGACCTTCCCGGCATCGACCCGGGTTCGGTGGATGTCGACGTCGACGGTCAGCTGCTCACCATCCGCGCCGAGCGCACGCTGCGTGAGGGCGACGGAGTGAAGTGGATCACCCGCGAGCGCGAGGCGGCGAGCTTTTTGCGCCAGCTCAACCTGGGGCAGGGCATCGACACCGACAACATCGCCGCCACGTACAGCAACGGTGTGCTCACGGTGACGATCCCCGTCAGCGAGAAGGCCAAGCCGCGCAAGGTGGAGGTCATCGCCGACGCCCCGGTCACGGTCGTCGACGCGGCCGAGAGCCCACAACCGATCGACCAGTGACCGTCGGTGTGCGGCGCGACAGCCGCACACCTCCGGGAGTTTTCACGGCCCGCCCCCTATGGGGCGGGCCTTCCCATCGGTAGGATCAGGGCACCCGACACTACATCCCGCCCCGAGGATGAGCGATGCCCGAACGCGAGTTGACAGCACCCGTCTCGCTGACCCAGCCCGACGGTCGGCTGAACACGGATGCCGTCGGCTATGCCCGTGAGCCGCTCGTGGACACCTCGGCGATCGGCCGGGAGGGCTCGTGGGGGCGCAACAAGCGCTGGGAGTACTGGAATGTGATGACGCCGCACCACATCGTGTCGATGGCGGTGGCGGCGTTGGACTACGCCGCGGTGCACGAGGTGTGGGTGCTGGAGCGGGAGAGCGGACGGGAGTGGCGCCAGACCGCGCGGGTGATTCCGGCGCGTGATGTCGAGCTGCCGCGATCGTTCGACGATGCGCCCGCGGTGGCCCGCGCGGAGAACCTCGCCGTCACGGTGACGCCGTGGGTGGACGGGCGATCGTGGCGGCTGTACGCGGAGATTCCCGACGCGTCGTTCGATCTCACGGTGACCAGGCCGCGGCCGCACGACTTCTTAGCGGTGGTCGTGCCGTGGTCGATGCGACGTTTCCAGTACACGGTGAAGGCGGTGGCGCTGCCGGTGTTGGGGACGATCGTGGTCGAGGGGCGGCCGCACGCCGTGCCCGAGGGGGTGTCCTGGGCGACGCTCGACCACGGGCGGGGTCGATTGCCGTACGACACCCGCTGGAACTGGGGCGCGGCGGCCGGGGCTGCGGCGGGGCACGTGATCGGCCTCCAGTTGGGAGGACGGGCGACGGCCGGCACGGGTTCCACCGAGAACGGCGTGTTCGTCGACGGTCGGCTGCGGAAGATCTCCGAGGAACTGGTGTGGCGTTACGACCTGGGGTCACGCAGCGCACAGTGGCGGGTGTCAGGCGGGGGGCTGGATGCCACGTTCACTCCCGCGTACGTCAAGAGCGCGCATGTCAATTACGGCATCGTGGCTTCGGCGAGCGATCAGCTGTTCGGCACCTGGGAGGGGGAGTTCGACGGCATCCGCTTCTCGGGGCTCGACGGGTTCGCCGAAGAGACGCACCGCCGCTGGTGACCGGTTGTGCTTGACCGTCCGTCGGCGGGGGGACATTCTCATCGTGTGGACGATGCGGCGGTGCATGTGCGGGGCCTGCGGGTCACGCGAGGGTCGACGGCGGTGTTCGACGGGCTCGACGTGTCGATCGCGCGGGGTGTGGTCACGGGACTCCTCGGGCCGTCGGGGTGTGGCAAGACGACGCTGATGCGCGCGATCGTGGGCGTGCAGAAGGTCGCTGGCGGCACGGTGACGGTGCTCGGGCAGCCGGCCGGAAGTGCCTCGCTGCGGCGGCGGGTGGCGTACGACACGCAGTCGGCGTCGGTGTACGGAGATCTCACCGTTCTGCAGAATCTGCGGTATTTTGCCCGCCTGACGGGGGCGCCGCGGAAGGACATCGCTCGGGTGCTGGAGCAGGTGGGGCTGACCGATCAGGGTGACCAGCTGGTCGATTCGCTCAGCGGTGGACAGGAGAACCGAGTGTCGCTGGCGGTGGCGATGCTCGGGCGTCCCGAGTTGATCATCCTGGACGAGCCGACGGTGGGGCTCGATCCGTTGCTGCGGGCGGAGTTGTGGCGGGTCTTTCGCGCGATCACCGGGGCCGGGGCGACATTGCTGGTGTCAAGTCATGTGATGGACGAGGCGTTGCGGTGTGATCGACTGCTGCTGATGCGGGAGGGGCGGGTCATCGCAGTCACCACGCCGCAGGACCTGTTGCGCGACACGGGGACGAGTGATCCGGACGAAGCCTTCCTGCGGCTCGTGCAACAGGGGGCGGGGTGAGCGCGGTGCGGATGTTCGCGACGGCGGGCCGGGTGCTGCGCCAACTGAGTCACGATCCGCGGTCGATCGGGTTGATGCTGGTGGTGCCGAGCCTGCTGGTGGGGTTGTTCGCGTGGTTGTTCGTCGACCAGGCGGGGGTTTTCGACCGGCTGGGCGGGCCGTTGCTGGCGTTGTTTCCGTTCGTGGTGATGTTCGTGATCACGTCGGTGACGACGTTGCGGGAACGGCGGTCGGGGACGCTCGAACGGTTGATGACGACGCCGTTGGCGAAGCCTGATTTCATCATCGGTTACGCGCTGGCGTTCGGGCTGATGGCGACGTTGCAGGCGGTCGTGACGGTGAGTTATGCCGTGTACGTCTGCGGGCTCGAGGTCGATGGCGCGCTGTGGGAGCTGGGTCTGGTGGCGGTGGTGGATGCCCTCTTGGGCACGGCGCTGGGGTTGCTGGCCAGTGCGTTCGCGCGCACCGAGTTTCAGGCGGTGCAGTTCATGCCGGTGCTGGTCTTTCCGCAGATGATCCTGGGTGGGCTGTTCATGCCGCGTGACCAGATGCCGGAGGTGCTGTACGCGATCAGTGACTGGTTGCCGCTGAGCTATGCGATCGATGCGGTGGCAGCGGTGCGCGACGGCGACGAGGGGTGGGATCTGTGGCATCCGATCCTGGTGGTGGCCGCCTTCGCCGTGGGCGCGCTGGTGCTGGCGTCGCTGACCCTGCGGCGTCGCACGCCCTGAGCGTTCAGGTATCGTTGCCGCGGAGTTTCTCGGTGAGATCGTGCAGTTGGCGTAGTTCGTCGTTGCTGAGGACGGACATACGGTGCGCGATGGAGCGACCGTGCACGGTGGCGATGCGGCGGAACGCGGCGGCGCCGTCGACGGTGGCTTTCACGATGGTGCCGCGTCCGTCGGTGGGGTCGGGGCATTTGGTGATCAGGCCGCGTGCCACCATGCGGTCGACGAGGCGCGACACGCTGGGCTGGCTGATGAGCATGTTGGCGGTGACGTCGCGCAGCCGGGCGGCGTTGTCGGGGCCGCGGGTGACGGTGAGCAGCACGTCGTACTCGGCCTGATTGAGGGCGGTGCCCGCGAAGTCGCCGCCGAGGTCGCTGAAGACCTCGTGCTGCGCACGAAAGAGGCTTTCCCATGCGGCGATCGCAAGGCGACGGTCGCTCATGGCGTCCACACTAGCCCGCGCGCCGCGCCAGCGGGGGCATCCCATCCACAGGCCGCCGCACGGGTAAGGGCCGGTCGGAGAGGCTTCCGGCCGGCCCTTGTCCCTTGCACCAAGAGTGTCCTGCAATCACATGTCGGTAGCTGCCACAGCAAAACAACTACCGTGCTGAGCACTCTATAACGGCCAGGTAACGGTGGCAAGGGTTTCCGTGATCTTTTTGTGATCTTTCTCGGTGTTTGTCGTGTCCGATGACAACACATCTGTAGTTTCTGCCATCGATTCTGTGGTTGTGACAGACGACCTGTAGTTTCTGCCAACTCATCTGTGGTTTCGGCGCCCCGCACGGTAGGGGATGGTGGGCGT
>NZ_JBKEAY010000243.1:0-8514 GCF_047972865.1 Microbacterium sp. | reverse complement strand
TCCACATGGACGGCGCACACGGTGACCGAGCACGCGACCCGGATCATGACCGAGCAGGGCGTGCGCGCCGCTCCCGGCGAGGTACGCGACTTCATCATGGTTGCGTCGCGGCTGGCGTTGGAGGACTGCTTCACGATCCTCCCGCCCGGCGCACCACGGCCCGAGCATGTGGCGCATCTGACGAGCGTGCGCGTCATGCAGGCCGAAACGGAACTGCGCGACCTCATGGCCGCGCGAGTGCCAGAGAACGAGCCGGCCCTGCCGGACGTGCGCCAGCTGGTGCAGACCGCCGGCCTTGACGCCGGCCAGACCGAGGCCGCCGCAGCGGTCGCCTCAACCGACGCCCTGGTGATCGTGGAAGGCGCGGCAGGCAGCGGGAAGACGACCATGCTCGGAGTCGCAATCGAGGTCGCGCAGCAGGAGGGCCGACCGACGCGGGTGGTGGCGCCGACGAAGAAGGCCGCTGACGTCGCCCACCGTGCCCTCGGCATCGCGGCGGATTCGGTGGCCGCGCTCGTCCACGCCCACGGCTACAGGTGGAACACCGACGGCGTATGGACGCGCCTCGCACCCGGCGACACCGACACCGAGACAGGCCGCATCTACACCGGCCCACCCGAGACCGCACGCCTCCAAGCTGGGGAGCGGATCGTGGTGGACGAGGCCGGGATGCTCGACCAAGACAGCGCCCTCGCCCTGTTCACCGTCGCCGCCGAAACGGGCGCAACCCTCGCCCTCGTCGGCGACCGGGCGCAACTCCCCGCCGTCGGCAGGGGCGGCGTGCTCGACATGGCCGCGCAGATTCGAGGCCGCACCACCGACATGAACGAGGTACACAGGTTCACCGACCCCGCCTACGCCGAATTGTCGATGCGGTTGCGCGACCGCGACGACCCCGCCGCGATCTTCGACCAACTCCGCGCCCTCGGCCTGATCCACCTGCACGCCGACACCGAGCACCTGCACGAACACATCGCCAAGAACCGCAGCGACGGGGAAGCAGTGACGGTCGCGACCAACGACGAAGCAACACGGCTGAACGCCCGCATCCGCGACGAGCGCACGCACGCCGAGGCCGTGGACGACGAGAGGACCGCGACCGGCAGTGATGGTCTCCCCATCGGGCGCGGCGACCTGATCCAGACCCGCAAGAACGACACCACCCTGGGCGTGGCGAACCGGCAACTGTGGGTCGTGCAACACGTCACCGACGATGGGGCACTGTGGGCGGTCGAAGCGGGCAGCGACCGGAAGCGCGAGCACACCGTGCAACTGCCCGCCGAATACGTCACCGAGCACACCCACCTCGCCTACGCCTCGACCGCCTACGGCGTGCAGGGCATCACCACCCCGGCATCGCACACGATCCTCACCGACGCCATGAGCGGCGCGGCCGTCTACGTCGGCATGACCAGAGGCACCGACGAAAACGTGCTGCACGTCGTCGCCGAGAACACCGCCGAGGCCCGGTTGCAGTTCATCGACGCTGTGGAGCGTGACCGCGCCGACCGAGGACTGGCCGACGCCACCCAGCACGCGGTCGAGGCGGTGCGGGGTCTGGTCGACGACGGCCCCGTGAAGCTCGTCAACACCGAGATAGCCGCGCTCACCCAGCAGGCCGAGCACGCCGAACAGCGGGCGGCCCTCTGGCAGCAGGCAGCCGACGCACTCACCGAGCTTCATGCGCGGCAGCGCGACGCACGCGACCAGGCAGCGCAGATCGCAGACAGCGCAGCCCGCCAGCTCGAGCGGGTGCGCGCCGAGGTCGCCGCCCCGCTCACTGAGCAGGCATCGGCGGCGCTGGGCGAATGGCAGGATGGGGACACCGCGCAGCGGGTCGCCCGCGATCGTCTGCGTACGGTCGGCAGGTTCGGCAAACGCCGAGCCACCACCGAGCATCACACCGCCCAGGCCCTCGCCCACGACAGCGCGCAGCGTCTGACGAGCGAGTGGGGCGAGCCGCCCAGGTGGAACGAGGATGCCGCAGCGTGGGTCGAGCGCGTCACCCGGCCCCGGATCGACACCGACCCCGGCGTGATCGAAGCGACCGCCCAGCAGGAAGCCGCAGCAAGAGCGGTGCGCAAGACCTTCGGCCCCGACCCGTGGCCCCGCCTGCGCATCTACGCCCGCATCTTCGGCACCGACGCAGTGGTGAACAACCGGGCTGTCTACCTCACCGCACGCCCCCACGCCAACGCCGAGGACGCAACCCGAACGGCGGCCCAGGCTCGCGCCGAAATCGAGGCTTTACGCGCCCTCACTCCCGCTGAGGCAGTCGAGCGGATCGAGCAGACACGTGCGACCGAGCAAGCCGCACGCGAAGCCGCCAACCATGCGCTAAGAGAGCGCCAACGACAGCTCGATCCGTCTCACTCGCATACGCACGACAGCACTCCACACTATGGCGGGCCATCTCTGGGTCGGTAGCCGCACCGTCAGGCCCACAGTTGACTGATCCGGGACGTAACCGAGTATCAAGGTTACATGAACCTGGACCCACCGACCGGCCAGTGGTTCGTCGCAGGCGACGGGCAGCGTTGGTGGTTCGACTCCGGCTCTATCGCATTTGACTTCGCCTACACGGGTGGCTTTCCCGGCCCGCCTGAGTGGGAGTACTGGCGCGAGCCGCAGGATGTCGCCAAGTGGTGGCGCGAACGATTCGGAGTTGATGTGCCGGTGAGCGCAGCGGACTACGCGCAAGCGCGTGAACTGCGGAAGATGATCGCCCAGGCAGTGATTGCGGCAGCCTATGACCGAATGGTTCCAGACGAGTCTGCGGCCACTATTGATGAGTGGGCGGCGCGCCCTGACATGCCGCCCCAACTGCGCGCCGAGCCGCCGGTCAGCTCCGATCGGCTCCTGGCAACCATCGCAAGGTCTGCCGTCGCTGCGCTCCGTCAGACAGAGCGAGTACGCGTCTGCGGTGCCGATGACTGTGTGGTCATGTACCTGGACACCTCGCATTCGGGAAATCGCGCCTGGTGCTCGATGCGGCGGTGCGGCAACCGGCACAAAGTACGGGCACTGCGCGCACGCCGCGCCGCATCCGGCACGACAAACGATCCACAACAGCAACCACGACAGGAGAACAACTCATGACCCTCACGCACATCAACCCCGCAGCTCTGCACAAGAACCCCGCGTTCTCTCAGGGTGTGCTGGCGACAGGTGGCTCGCTGCTCGTCGTCGGCGGACAACACGGCACCGATGAGCAGGGACAGCTTGTTTCCACCGACCTCGGTGAACAGACGAAGCAGGCCCTCCGGAACGTACTTACGGTGCTCGCCGACGTAGGGGCAGACGCGAGCCACGTCGCCCGACTCGGCGTCTATCTCGCTGCCGGGGCCGACGCTGGTGCCGGGTACGCATCGGCGTTCGAGGTCTGGGGCGCAAATCCCGCTGCGGTCACGGTACTCATCGTTCACTCCTTCGCGCGACCCGGCGTTCTGGTGGAGATCGAAGCACTGGCCGTCGTGCCGGAGAGCGCATCATGACCCTGCAAAGGCCAGCACAGCAGATGCCAGACGATATTGCGGAAGTGCTCGCCGAGCACCGGTTGCGCAACGCCTACAACGACCGGCCGGCCTACCAGCGCAACGATTACCTCGCATGGATCGGTCGCGCGAAGCGACCCGAGACGCGAGGCAAGCGGATCAATCAGATGCTCGACGAACTGGAAGAAGGCGGTACCTACATGGGGATGCAACACCGTCCATCCCAACGATGAACGATCACCGCGTCTTCGCCCAGACCGTGCTCCGGTGACCGCATCTCACGGAGTGCCGACACCACGCCGATGGTCATGGCGTACGAGACGGAGCCATGAATATACCCTTTGCAGCGATCAGAGCAGGAACGCTGACCTCGCGCCGCCCAGTGGAGGCCAGTGCATTCGACTGCGTGCGCTTCGTCGTGATCCGTGATGGTTCGTTGCTCATCGACTACACGAACCGGGTCGAGCCGGTCGGCATGGGCGACGTTGTGATGGTGGCTCCCCACACGGCCATTGGGTACGAGCGAGAGGGCAAGACCACTGTCACGACGCTCTTTGCTGACACCGACTACCTGATCGAGCACCTGTTCTGGCAGCACCTCGATCTGATCCCTGACCGTGACGCGGCCCGTGACCTCGCCGCGAAGCTTTACCCCGATCCGGTGCAGGTGCTCCGCCTCGGAGAATGCGAGGTCGAACGGCTGGGGCCGATCCTCGATGAACTCGTCGCGCTGACCGCGACGGGCCAGGGCGCAGCAGGGTACTTCCACGTCCACGGGCTCCTGTTCACCCTGCTCGAAGCGATCACCCCTCACGTCCATCATGCGGCTGTCGAGATTCCGCCGCTCACATCGCGGCAGCGCGTCGCCCGCGTCGCCGCTCCGCGCTGGCAGAGATTCCGTCCGGTTCGCCGTGAGGCGGCGCGGGTCGCCGCGCTCATGCGAAGCGACATCACACAACCCTGGCGGCTCGATCATCTCGCCGCGCACGCCTGCCTCTCAAAGAGCCAACTCACCCGCGTGTTCAAGGAGTCGTTCGGGGTGACACCGCTGGTGTACCTTTCGATCCTGCGAGTACGGGAGATGGCGCGCCTGATCCGGGAGACTGATCTGCTCATCACGGTCATCACCGAGCGAGTTGGCTGGTGCTATCACAGCGGCTGCGCGACACGGGTGTTCCGCCGCTACATGGGCGTCACCCCGATCCGCTACCGCCACTACGGGCCACCGAACGCGAGCAGGGACGGGCCGGGGATCGGCGTCGCGCGAGCCGCCGGTCAGCGCGCAGCCGGGTAAGGCTGCGAGGGCTGGCCCACGGGCGCGTCTCGGTGAGGTATGCTTGTCGTATTCCGCCCCGCCGTCCCCCTGGGATTGGCGGGGATTTTTCTACCACAGGAGGGACGGATGAGCGACGGCGTGGATCGCGTGGTGGTCTTCATGGACTACCAGAACATCCACGGCTGGGCACGCCGCCAGTTCCTCCCCTTCGGGGCCGACCCCAGCGACGGGCACGTCTTCCCGCTCAAGATCGGCGAACTGTTGGCCGAACGTCGCCGTCGCGAGAGCGAACTCATGGAAGTCCGCGTCTACCGAGGTCGCCCGAACCCGGAACGCCAGCCCGGCGCCGCAGCCGCGAACGACCGGCAGACCGCCATGTGGGAACGTTCCGACCGAGTGACCGTGATCCGCCGCAACCTCCAGTACCCCGCCGACTACCCAGCGTCACGAGCCTCGGAGAAAGGCATCGACGTCGCCATCGCGGTGGACATGATCCGCCTCGGCATGTCCGGCTACATGAACACCGCGATCCTGTTCTCCTCCGACAACGACCTCATGCCCGCCGTCGAAGTGCTCTGGGACATGCCGCAGTGCCATGTCGAGGTCGCCTCCTGGTCCGGCGCGCACCGCGTCCGCTTCCCCGGCACACAGCAGCCCTGGTGCCACCACCTGAACGAGACCGACTTCCACGCCGTGCGCGACACCTACGACTACTCGACCCACGAGTAGCAGTCGCTCACGCTCACGCCGGACGGGTCTTCGCCCACACCGTGCCCCGATGCACCCCGAACCGACGCGCCAGCACGACCACGCTGACGCCTTGCGTGCGGGCTGTTCGCATAGCGCCCACTTCCTCGTCTGTGAGCCGGGTTCGAGGTCGTTTCTTTGGTTCCGCCGACGCGCCGATCAGCGGGTCATCGGCCTCGCCTGCAGGGTCGGCGTCCCCGCGAACGCCTTGATTCCACGCGGAAACCAGACGCTCGACCCGTGGTCGCCTGTTCCCGCAGCGCTCCATTGCGTCCACAATTTCAGACGTAGTCGAACCCCTGACATGGGTGTTTTCGTCTGTCGTTGCGGCGAAGGGCTCTGCGAGACGGAGGGTTGCTTCCTCGTCTTCGTTGATGTCGATGCCGGTGGTGAAGGTCTGGTTGGCCATGCGCTTCCCGTGGGCGTCGGTGGTCTTGTAGAGGCGCTGGCAGTCGATCAGCAGCCGTAGGGCCTTGTCGATCTGCCGGCGCGGTCCTTGGTCTTGGTCGTGTTCGTTCTCGATGTGGCGGTCGATGTCAGCGAGGCCCGCTCGGATGCGGTCTTGGTGGCGTTTCAGGGTGGTGAGGTCGATGGCGTCGGCGAAGTGCGCGGCGAGAAGCTTGTCGGACTCGTCTTCCAGGCGTCGGCGGTTCGCGGCGAGTTCTGCGAGTTCGTCGGAGCGGGAGGCGAAGCGTTCGTCGAAGGCTTGCTCGACTTTCTTGGCGAGGCCGACGTACTGGGCTTCATTGATCGAGATGCGGGCGTAGCAGTCGGCGACAAGCTGCTCGGCGACCGCAACCGGGATTGCGCGTCGCGTGCACTTCGTCTTGCGCGTCCGTCTTCCGCTGCACGAGTAGTAGGCGTATTGGATGCCCTGCTTGTTCGTCGGCAGGTCGAGCTGCAACCTCGATCCGCACGCCCCACAGAAGAGACTGCCTTTGAGGTAGTGGTCGTGAATGCGCTTGCGAGCACGGGCTTGCTTCGCGGTGTCGAGGATCGACTGGACCCGCTGCCAGGTGGCGAGGTCGATCAACGGTTCGTGAGAGCCCGGATGGTTCGCGCCCTTATACGGGACGAGGCCGATGTAGTAGGGGTTCCGCAGGATCTTGAAGAAGGTCGAACGACCCACTGGTCCTGACGGTCGTTGTGGTGTCGGGATGGTGGTGAGCCCTCGCGCTGTTGCGTCGGCGAGGAGGTCGACGACGGAGTAGTCGCCGGTGGCGTATTGGTCGAATGCCCGCCGGATGAACGGCGCTCGCTCCTCGTCAATCTCGACGGTCCGGTACTCGCGGCCCTGGTCGTCTCGGGCGCGGACGTTGAGGTAGCCGAGTGGTGCGCGCATGGGGGTTCCGCCGGTGGCGACCTTCTGCGTCAGTCCCTTCGTCACTTCGGTTGCGAGGTTTTTTGGAGTAGAACTCGGCGATGCTCGACATGATCCCGTGCAACAGCATCCCCGAAGGCGTCTCGTCGATGTTCTCCGTCGCCGAGACGAGTTTCACTCCTGCGTCGAGCAATGCGTGGTGGATCTCGACGTCGTCGAGGCGGTTGCGTGCGAGCCGGTCGACCTTGTGGACGATGCAATACTTCACCTGGTGGGAGGCGATGTAATCGAGCATCCGCTTCAAGTCGGGTCGGTCGGCGGAGCGAGCGGATTCCCCCGCATCGACAAACTCCGCGACAATCCGCGCCCCGAGCGCCTCCGCCTTCCGACCGTTGGCCTCGCGCTGCGCCGGGATCGAGAAGCCTTCGTCGCGTCCGCCCTTCGCGGCCTGCTCCTTTGTCGAGACGCGCTGATACGTCACAGCGGTGAAGGAGGGAGCCTGCTCAGCTTCAGGCGATGCTGGCAGCAAGAGCGTCATTGTCGTGTCCTTCCTTGGCCTCGCCGGCGTCGTCACCGGGGACGGTGGTTTGATCGTCTCGCGCGTGAACGGCTCGGTCCTGGGCTTCTTCCTGGTGGAGTTGTTCGGCGAGGTGCAGGACGAGCGTGACGAGACGGTCGATGTCTGGTTCCTCGCGCACGCGCGGCGTCGCCGTGATGCGACGACCAGACGGTGTGGGGCGCGAAAAGGTCATGGAGGAGAGGTACGCACCCCCGCGCCAGATTCCCCGCACCCTTCATAGTCATAGCGCGCGCAGGTGCGCGCGTCGATCCGTCTGCCGCCCACGCTGCTCGGGCGGCACTTCCTCGCGCGCGACATCGAGCCGCTTGGCGAACTCGTTGCTGCCGTCGAGCGCCGCGTGGAATCCCTCGATCTGCTCATCGGTGAGTTCGACCGCGAGTTGGTGGAGGTCATAGCGTTCCCACCACTCCGTCAACTCGCCCCACGTCAGCACGAACGCCCGTGTCGGGAATGGGCCGTCGCTGCGGCGGAGGGGGATGGGTTTACGGATCTTCTTCCGCTTCGCCCGCCGCTCCGCCTTCACACGCGCCAGGGCTTCCTCCGCGAGGCGGTGTAGCTCGGCGTCGGATGTTCCGGGCGGGGCTTCGGCTTCGTTACGGATACGCACGAACGCCGGATCGACGGGCCCGCCTGCCTCGATTCGCCCCAGCGCAGCTTGTGCCCTGCCTCGTAACTCGTCGGGCATGGCGGTGTCGGCAGCGACCTTTTCGAGGTATCCGATCTTGTCGAAGGTCTTGTAGGAGACGCCGCCGGGCACCATTGCGGCCGCTTGTACGCTCGTGCGCCCGAGAGGTCCTGTTGGTGTGGGAAGGTTTTCCCCACCATGCTCACCCGGTGCGTGACCCGAGTGGAACTGCGTCAGCTCACGACGTTTCGCGGCTCTTCGCAGTTGAGCTGTCGGGTGGGGTGACCCGCGTCGTGGGGGTCGAGAGGAGTGGGTGGTCGCCTATTGTCGGCTCGCCTGTGCGGGCGGTAGCTGGGTGTCTGGCCGTGGTTGACGTCGACACCCTTTGGTGCTCGCGAGCCCGTATTTGAGCTTGACGCGGAGGACACCCACGGGGACCGTGGATTGTTGCTTCGAGCACGAGTATTAGAT
>NZ_JBKEAY010000207.1:0-8603 GCF_047972865.1 Microbacterium sp. | reverse complement strand
GCGGCAACCGCATCGAGTTCGCCACGGCGCAGGGGCGCCTGCTGCTGGACCCCGATTGGCCCGTCGTGGAGTGGAGCCAGGCCGAGCGCGCCAAGGGCCAGGCGTGGGGCATGAAGACCGTGCCGACCTTCCACACCCACGGCACCCCCTACGTCGAGGACCAGGAAGAGATCGACCGCGCTGCGCTCGAGGGCCGCGAATATGTGAAGGCCGAGCGCGACGAGGAGTCCGCCTGATCCGCGCCCGTCGGCGTCAGCGGCTCAGCGCCAGACGTCGGCGGCGATCGCGACGACCTCCCGTACCTTCGCCCACTGCTCGGCTTCGGTGAGAGTGTTGCCTTCCTCAGTGGAGGCGAAGCCGCACTGCGGGCTCAGCGCGAGCTGGCCGAGCGACGCGAAGGCGGCGGTCTCGTCGATGCGGGCCTTGACGGCATCCACCGACTCAAGGTCGCCGTTCTTGGTCGTGATGAGGCCCAGCACGACCGTCTTGTTCCCCTCCGGCAGGAACCGGAGCGGCTCGAACCCGCCGGAGCGGTCGTTGTCGTACTCCAGGAAGTAGCCGTCGTACGCCGTGTTCGCGAGCAGTTGCTCGGCAACCGGCTCGTACCCACCCGACGAGATCCAGGTGGATCGGAAGTTGCCGCGACACACGTGGGTGGTCACCACGAGGTCATCCGGCTTGCCCTCGAGGATGCGGTTGAGGATGCCGGCGTACCGCTCGGCGATCGCGTCCGTCTCGATGCCGCGATCGCGCGCCTTGGCCAGCTCGGCCTCGGAGCACAGGTACGCCCACGCGGTGTCATCGAACTGGAGATACCGTGCGCCCTCCGCGTAGAACGCCGCCAGGGCATCGCGGTAGGCCTGAACGAGGTCGTCGACGATGTCGTCGCGGTGCTCGTACGGCGCGGCGAGGTGACCCGGCTCAAGGCGGAAATCGAGCACGGTGGGCGCCGGGATCGTGAACTTCGGTACCGCGCCGGTCGTCCGCGCGAGCAGATCGCGTAGCGCCCGGAAGTGCGCGAGGAAGGGATGATCGGAGGGGAACGAAATCGGACCGGAGATCTCGATGCCGCGGGGTTTGGTCTGCACACCCTGGAACTGGATGCCGTGATCGAGTTCGACGACCTCCACACCGTTCAGGAGCCCGAAGTAGTCGAAGTGCCACCACGAGCGTCGGAACTCGCCGTCGGTGGCCACGGTGAGGCCGGCATCGGCTTGCGCGCGGATGAGCGCTTCGATCGCATCGTCTTCGACGGCGCGCAGCGCGTGTGTGGACAGGTCGCCGGCGGCATGGTTGTGACGTGCGTCGTGAAGCACGGTGGGGCGCAGAAAGCTGCCGACGATGTCAGCGCGATACGGCGGGGAGATGGTCATGCCGCCAGCATAGGTCGCCGCGCGCGCGCCGTACACTCGCGCGTCACACGGTGTCAAAATACCCCAGGGGGTATGTTACGATCGAGGGACAGTACACCTGAAGGAGAACACGCCATGTGTCAGCGCGTCACCTGTTCCACCTGCGGCAAATCAACCTGGGCCGGCTGCGGACAGCACATCGAAGAGGCTCTCGCAGGCGTTCCCGAGGTGCAACGCTGCCACTGCAGGACTGTCGCATGAGCCCCTCCCCGCTGCGCGCACTGGTGCCGCTGGCCCTCGCGCTGACCGCCACCCTCACCCTCACGGCGTGCGCCGCGTCCGGGCCGGTCCAGGTCACCGACGCGACCGTGATCGTGGACGTGCGCACCCCCGCCGAGTACAGCGAGGGCCACCTGCAGGGCGCCCTGAACATCGATGTGCAATCCCCCGCCTTCGCGGACGGCATCGCAGGGCTCGATCCCGCGGGCGAGTACGTCGTCTACTGCCGCTCCGGCAACCGGTCGGCGACCGCCGTAAAGGCCATGCGGGATGCCGGCTTCACCGGCGTCACCGATGCTGGCGGCATGTCGTCGGCCGCGGAGTCGACCGGTCTCGAGATCGTCACCGGCCCCTGACCGCACCCCCACGCCCAGCCCCCACGCCCCCGTTCCCAGCCGGTCCCGCACCCGCCGGGCCCGCGAGAATACACGCGCGCTATCGAGGCCGCGTGGTAACCACGGCGTCTCGATACCGCGGCTGTAGTCTCGCGGAACAGGGCGGCAGTCGCGTGCGCGCGGGTCAGTGCACGAACTCCATGAGGTCGACGCCGAAGACGCGGAAGGCCTCGTGCGCGCGCAGCCGGTGCGCGACCGACAGGTCATCGAAACCGACCAGCAGCGCGTAGGCGACACCCGCGCGCGGCCCGGCGAGAACCCCCGCCTCGGCACGGATGCCGTCGCCGCGGCCGGTCTTGTTCAAAAAGAGCAGCCCGCGCGGGTCGTCGTCGTGGGCGAACGGGTCCAGTCCGGTCGCGGAGGCCACCAACGACAGATCCTGGTTCAGGCTCAGCCACTCGGCGACCTGTGAGCTGACCGTCGGCGAGACGGCCCGCGAGTTCACGAGCGCGGAGAACAAGGCCGCCAACTCGCCCGCCGAGCTGAGCGCGACCTGCGGTGCGTCGTCGGGGCCCCGCACGTCGCGGAACCGGTCGAGCAGCGCCGTTCGCCGCAGCCCCAGCGACTCCAGCCGGCCCCGGACGGCATCCAGGCCCACCCGTTCGATGAGCGCGTTCGCGGCGAGCGCGTCACCGGTGGCCGCGGCGATCACCGCGAGATCGCCGAGTTCCAGCCGCGACACCGCCATCCGGCGCCACAGCCCGCCCGCCGTCACCGGGTCGAGCAGTTCTTTGGCGACGCGCTGGTGCGGGTCGAGCGTGCCCGCCTCGAATCGCGCGGCCACCTCGACCAGCAGCGGCACGACGCCGAGTCCTTCCACCGGAAGGGTCACGTGCTCGTCGCCGGTCAGCACAACCGTCCCCGAGTCCAGGTCGACCACCCGTAGCGACACGCGGGCGCCCGACATGCTGAGGGCATCCAGCGTCGTGAGGGTCGAGCTGAAGGTGCGACGGCTGCCGGACCGACGGCGCCCGCGACCACCCCGGCGTGACCGGTCGGCGTCGCGACGGAACGCCGTGTCGTTAGGGGGCTCGACGGTGCCCAAGGGAGTTCCTTTCCTCGCCAGGCGGCGGACGGGGTTTACCAGATGGTGACGCGCTGGTCGGCGGGGAGCCAGAGCTCGTCGCCGTCGGTGACGCCGAACGCGGTGTAGAAGGCGTCGACGTTTCGGACGATCTGATTGCACCGGAACTCGTTGGGGGAGTGCGGATCGGTCGTCAACAGACGAATGGTCTCGGCTTCGCGTCCTTTCTGCTGCCAGATCTGCCCCCAGCTGAGCAGGAGCCGCTGGATGCCGGTGTATCCGTCGATCACGGGGCCGTCACCGGTCTGCCCGGTCGCCGCCAGGTGCAGCCGGTATGCCCGGATCGCGATGCCGAGGCCGCCGAGGTCACCGATGTTCTCGCCGATCGTGAGCGCCCCATTGACGGTGTACTCGGTGCTGATTCCGCGCGGGGTGAGCCCGTCGTACTGGTCGATGAGGGAGCGCGTGCGCGCCGTGAAGGCCTCACGGTCCTCGTCGGTCCACCAGTTGTTCAGCGCGCCCTGGCCGTCATAGGCGCTGCCCTGATCGTCGAATCCGTGACCGATCTCGTGCCCGATGACCGCGCCGATGCCGCCGTAGTTGGCTGCCGCATCGCGTTCCATGTCGAAGAACGGATATTGCATGATCGCCGCTGGGAAGACGATCTCGTTCATGAGCGGATGGTAATACGCGTTGACCGTCTGCGGCGTCATGTGCCACTCGTCGCGGTCGATGGGACCGCCGAGCTTCGCCAGCTGGCGGTCGTGCTCCCACACGTTGGTGCGCCGCACGTTGCCGATCAGGTCGTCGGGCGTGACGGTGAGAGCGCTGTAGTCCTTCCAGCGCGCCGGGTAGCCGACCTTCGCGGTGAACGCGTCGAGCTTCTCGAGGGCGCGGTCCCGGGTCGCCGGCGTCATCCAGCCGAGTTCGGAGATCGACTGGCGGTACGCCTCGATGAGGTGGGTGACCAGTTCGTCCACCTCGGCCTTGGCGCGCGGCGGGAAGTGCCGCTCGACGTAGACCTTCCCGACGGCCTCGCCCAGCGCGGCTTCGACCAGGCTGACGCCGCGCTTCCAGCGTTCCCGATTGACGGGGACGCCCGTCAGCTCGGTGCCGTAGAAGGCGAAGTTCGCGGCGACGAAGTCCTCGGACAAGAACGCGGCGGATGCCCGGATGACGTGCAGCCGCAGCCACGCTTTCCAGTCGTCGAGGCGATCATCGGTGAGCAGGCCCCCGAGCCCCTCCAGGTAGCTGGGCTGGTTGACATTGACGCGCGCGAAACCGTCGGCCCGCCCCGGTGCGACGCCGTCCAGCCACGGCTGCAGGTCGACGCCGACGAGCGCCTGGACCTCGTCCCAGCTCATCGGGTTGTAGGTGGCGACCGCGTCGCGGCTGCGCACGTTGTCCCAGTGGTGGGTGGCCAGCTCGGTCTCGACGGCCAGGATCCGATCGGCCGATGCGTTCGGCTCCGCGATGCCGGACAGGTCGAGCATCCGCGCGGCGTACCCGCGGAACTCGGCGCGCACATGCGCCAGGGTATCGAGGCGGTAGTAGCTTTCGTCGGGCAGCGACAGCCCGCCCTGACTGAAGAACACGACGTACCGTTGCGGGTCGCCGGGATCGGGCTCGACGTACGCGGCGATCATGCTGCTGACGCCCTCGCGTTCCAGTTCGCCGACCGTGCGCAGGAACGCCGGGATGCCGTCGATCGCCGCCACCCGGGCGAGCTGTTCGCGCATCGGCTGCGCACCGAGTGTCTCGATGCGCTCGGTGTCCATGAAGCTCGTGTACAGGTCACCGATCTTGCGGGCCTCCGTGCCGGGGTCGGCGGCCCGGGCCTCTTCGATGATCGCGCGGACGTCCTCCTCAGCCTGGTCGGCGATGACGGAGAACGAGCCCCACCGCGCCTTGTCCTCGGGGATCTCGGTGCGTTCCAGCCAGTCGCCGTTGACGTGGCGGAACAGATCGTCCTGCGGTCTGATGTCCATACTCAACTCGGTGGTGTCGATACCGGAGCGGAGCATGTTCGCGGTCATTCCACCAGAATAGGCGGTACGACAACCCGTGGCGTTCCTCCGCCGTCACCGGTCGACGCGGACGCACCCGGGTTCGACCGTTTCGCCGGCGAAACGCGCCCGGGTCCACTCGACCAGTTCCAGCAGCAGCGGGGACGGGCGTTCGATGACCCGCGCGTGCTCGTAGCCCGCGTACACCCGGTAGTCCACCTGCTGCCCGGCGTCGCACAGGCTCGCGACGTAGCGGTCCTGGAGGGTGGGGGACACGACCGTGTCGGCACCGCCTTGACCGATGAGCAGGGGCGCTGCGATGCCCGGCGGCGCGATGTTCTGGCGGAGCCGGGCGCCCAGTGGCCCGACGGTGGGCGACCGGGCGAACAGCTCCGGGTCACGGCTCATCCCCAGCGCCGCGAACACCGACACCACGGTGCCGGGGTCGGACAGGCACCGCTGCGACATCGACAGCAGGATCTCCTGCGCCCCCGGGCGCACCACCTGGGTGAGGTCGACGTCCGGGTAGATCGCCGAGTACGAGGCGGTGGCGAACGAGGCGAAGATGCTCCCGCCGGTGACGCGCGTCACGCGCTGCACGAGCGCGGGCGGGTCGCCGGCCGGCGCGAGCGCCGCGACCCCGCGCACCCACACGTCGGGGGCGTAGGAGCGTGCCAGCGCGCCCGACCACAGCGCCGCGTGGCCGCCTTGCGAGTGACCCCAGATGACCGTCTCGACGCCCAGGTCGGCGTCGTCGAGCTCGCGGGCGGCGCGCACGGCATCCAGCGACGCGTACGCGCTCGGCGGGCCGATCAGATACGGATGCGGCCCCTCGGTGCCCAAGCCGATGTAGTCGGTGGCCACCACCGCCCACCCCTGCGTGATGATCGTCGGCAGGATGTACAGCGCGCCCGACCACAGGCCGCGCGGCTGCAGCGACGGCGCACAGTGCTGCGCGTAGCCGGTCGTCCCGTGGTTCCAGTCGATGACCGGCCAGTTGCCGTCGCCGTCGCGGGGGACGACGACCACACCGCTGGCGGCCCGCACCCGGCCGTCGACGCCGGTGGTGGTGTATAGGATGCGCCAGGCGACGGCGCTGTCGGGGATGCCGCCGGTGAACGGCTCGGCCCGGATCAGTCGGCCCGGCTCGCCGGGCATGTCACGTGGGGCTGCGTAGAACGCGTCGACCACCGTGGACCCCTGCCGCAGCGGGGCCGTGACGATGACGGCGGCGACCGCGACGACGACCGAGGCGACGGCGACCGCGGTCCGGGCCCAGCGCCGGCGGCGCTGTCGGGGATGCCGCGCGCGCCTGCGGCGCAGCCGGGTCCACAGGTCGGCGACGCCCCCCATGATGAGCCGCGCGCCGAAGACGACCGCGACCACCAGCAGGGTGATGTCGGGCCACGACAGGGCGAGCCCGCCGAAGATCACACCGGCGGCACCGAAAGCAGCGTCGGCGACGCGGGCGTCCCACCCGCGGTCGCGCTGGAAGGCGGCGATCAGCGCGAGCGCGCCGTTGACGATCAGCAGCACCCCCACGAGCGCGGCGACCAGGCGCACGGTCAGTCCGGGCCAGACCAGGACGAACATGCCGCCGACGAGCCAGCCGACACCGACCGCGGCCCGCCAGGGCGGGTGCTCGGCGTCCTCGGCCCGCCCGGTGAGCTCGAGCAGGCCGGTCAGCAGCATGCCGCCGCTGAGCAGGAACGCGAGCACGTCGAGTGCGGTGGTCGGCTGCAGGACGATGACCGCACCGAGCACGATCGCGACGGCGGCGACGGCGATCCGCGCCCACCCGGGCAGGCCTGCGTGCAGCCGGACCAGCGTGAGGCGCCGCAGTATCCTTCCCGTCGCCATCGGTCCAGCCTACGATCGGTCGCGGCCTCGCGGGGCCCCACCGTGAGCGGTTCGCGGGACCAGGCGTCCGCGGCAATAGGCTCGTCGCATGACCGCCACGACACTCAATCGCGACATCCTGCGGTTGGCGGTCCCGGCGCTGGGCGCCCTGGTCGCGGAGCCGCTGTTTCTCATCGTGGACTCGGCGCTGGTCGGTCATCTCGGGCTGGTTCCGCTGGCGGGGCTGGGGATCGCGGGCGCGATCTTGCAGACCATCGTCGGGTTGATGGTGTTTCTCGCGTACTCCACGACGCCCGCGGTGGCGCGCCGGTTCGGCGAGGGCGACCACCGCAGCGCCGTGGGTGTCGGCATCGACGGGCTGTGGCTGGCGCTCGGCCTCGGGGCGGTGCTCGCCGTGATCGGGTCGTTCGCCACGTCGCCCTTGGTGGCGCTGTTCGGGCCGACCTCGGCCGTCGCCGAGCAGGCCGAGATCTACCTGCGCATGTCGATGTGGGGTCTGCCGGCGATGCTCGTCGTGTTCGCGGCGACCGGCCTGCTGCGCGGGATGCAGGACACCGTCACCCCGCTGTGGATCGCCGGGCTCGGCTTCGCCGCCAACGCGGCTCTGAACGCCCTGTTCATCTACGGTCTCGGCTGGGGGATCGTCGGTTCGGCCGCCGGCACCGTCGTCGCGCAGTGGGGGATGGTGGGGGCGTACGCGCTGGTGATCGGGCGGCTGGCGCGGCGGCACGCGGCCTCGCTGCGCCCCCAGCGCGACGGTGTGCGCGGGTCGGCGCGCTCGGGCGGGTGGCTGTTCTTGCGCACCGTGTCGCTTCGGGCCGCGTTGCTGGCGACGGTCGCGGCCGCGACCTCGCTGGGCACCGATGAGCTGGCCGGCTGGCAGGTCGCGTTCACGATCTTCTCCACCGCCGCGTTCGCGCTGGATGCTCTCGCCATCGCCGCCCAGGCCCTCATCGGCAAAGGGCTCGGCGCCGAGGACCAGCCGTTCGTGCGGCGGGTGCTGGGACGCACCGTGGCATGGGGAGCCTGGTTCGGCGTGCTCACCGGCATCGTGATCGGCGCCCTGTCGGGTGTGATCGGGTTGGCCTTCACCGGCGATGCCGCCGTCGCCGCACTCGTGCAGCCGGCGCTCATCGTGCTGGCCGTGGCGCAACCGGTCTGCGGCATCGTGTTCGTGCTCGACGGTGTGCTGATCGGTGCCGGCGATGCCCGCTACCTCGCGATCGCGGGCATCCTGAACCTGGCGCCGTATCTGCCGGCACTGGCGATCGTGTGGTCTCTGCACCCCGCCGGGGCCACGGGGCTGGCGTGGCTGGCGGTCTGCTTCTTCGGGGTGTACATGCTCGCGCGGCTGCTGACCCTGGGGTGGCGCATCCGCCGCGAGGAGTGGCTGACCGCGGGCGCGTGAACGCGCGCCCGACCGCAGACTCCGCCGCGCGTCACCGGCGCCGCGGCGCCCGGGCGTCGATCGGCGCGACCGGCTGACGCAGCACCGTGCGGCGCCGCTCCGGGGCGACGCGACGCGCATCGCTGAGATAGATCTCGTGGTGGCGCCCGTTCCACGTGAGGCCGCGGGCGGGCATGATCTCGTCGTGCAGTCGGGCGAGGGTGGGCGCCTCGTCGTCGAACGACCCGAGGTGCATGATCTGCAGGCAGCGGCCCTCGTCCAACCGCTGCACCCGCACCC
>NZ_JBKEAY010000156.1:0-2941 GCF_047972865.1 Microbacterium sp. | reverse complement strand
GCTGGCTACTGTGGAGATGTGCCTGATCGCCGCCACGCCGCCGCCCGCACCGCGACGAGCGCGCGCCCGGCGCCCCCGCACCGCGCCGCCGCCGCTGCCCGTGCCGAGGAAGAAAATCTGCTGCGGCGGTGGGAAGCGACCCAGGCGAGCCTGCGGGACCGATTCGACAAGCCGATCGAGCGCGCCACCGAGATCACCCAACGCACCCTGGAGTGGTTCCCGGTGCGGGTGTGGCGTCACTTTCTGCAGCACAACGGGTTCCTGATCGCCGCGGGCGTGAGCTATCAGGCGCTGTTCTCGTTCTTCGCCGCGATCTATGTCGCTTTCGCCGGGGTGGGTCTGTGGCTGGGGGGCAGCACGGATGCCGTCCGCCGCCTCATCACCGTCATCAACACCTACGTTCCCGGGCTGATCGGCTCGGGTGACACGGGACTGATCTCGACCGAACAGGTTGAGCAAATCACGCGGCAGACCACGGGTCTGCTGGCGGTGACCGGCGCCATCGCCCTGATCGCGGCCGGGTGGACCGCGATCGGGTTCGTCACCTATGCACGCCGCGGCGTCCGCGACATCTTCGGCCTGCCGTACGACGACAGATCGTACTTCCTGCTCAAGGCCCGCGACCTTCTGGCAGCGGTGATCTTCGGCATCGCTCTCATCGTCGGGTCCGCGCTCAGCGTGCTGGGGACGTGGTCACTGCGGGCGGTGTTCGGTGCGCTGGGGTGGGCGACGCAGTCCGTGCTGTTCGACGGCATCCTGCAGGCGCTCTCACTGACGGTATCGCTGCTGCTGACCACCGCGGCACTGGCTGCGCTGTTCTGGTTCCTGACCGGGACAACGCGCCGGTGGCGCACCATCTGGCCGGGTGCGCTGGTCGGCGGCATCGGGTTGACGCTGCTGCAACTGGCGGCGGGGCTCGTGCTGCACTACACCCCCACCAATCCCCTGCTGACCACGTTCGCGATCTTCGTGGGACTGTTGATCTGGTTCCGGGTGCTCGGGATCATCGTGCTGGTGTCGGCGGCGTGGATCGCGGTGACCGCCAAGGACGAGGACGTGCCGCTCCTGGAGAAGACCGAGGCTGAACGTGTGTGGGACGAGCATCGAGCGCTGCTGCTGGCGGCCCGGCTACGTCTGCGCACGGCGGAAGAGGCCCGCACCTCGGCGCCCTGGTATCGGCGCTGGTCGGCCGAACGTGCGGTGCGCCAGGCCGCGGATGAACTCGCCGAGGTCATCGCCGCGGCGCCACCGCGACCCCGCCGACGGACACCGTCGCTGTTCGACTGACGTCGGGGCGTGGTCGGGCCATGTCCGGGGCCGCGGGTACGCTGTGCGGGTGTCTGGAAACCTTCGCATTGCGTCCGTGAACGTCAATGGCATCCGCGCCGCCGCCCGCAAGGGCATGGGCCCGTGGCTCGAGAAAGCACACGTGGACGTTCTCACCCTGCAGGAGGTGCGTGGCGACGCCTCGCACCTGGCCACCGCTCTGCCCGGGTGGCACGTCGTCGGTGACGAGGCGCTCGCGAAGGGGCGGGCGGGCGTGGCGATCGCGACGCGCGAGCCGGTCGCCGCGACGCGCATCGAGCTCGGCGACGACACGCTCGATTCGGCGGGGCGGTGGATCGAGGCCGACGTGGCCGTGGGTGACACGGCCCTCACCGTCGTCAGTGCGTATGTGTTCACCGGCGAGAACGGGACCGACAAGCAGGTCGCGAAGTACGCATTCCTCGACGCGATGGAAACGCGGATGTTGCACCTGGGCGAGCTCGCCGTCATCACCGGCGATCTCAACGTCGGGCACCGCGAACTCGACATCCGCAACTGGCGCGGCAACCGCAAGAAGGCCGGCTTCCTGCCGCGGGAGCGCGCCTACTTCGACCGCTTCACCGGCCCGGCGGGCGGCACCGTGACGGCGGTGGACGGCTCCACCGGCGCCGGACTCGGCTGGGTCGACGTCGGGCGCCGGTGGGCGGGAGAGGTCGACGGTCCGTACACGTGGTGGTCCAACCGCGGACAGGCGTTCGACAACGACACCGGGTGGCGCATCGATTACCACCTCGCGACTCCCGCACTGGCGGCGCGGGTCACCGGCTATCGCGTCGATCGCGCAGCGTCGTGGGACACGCGGTGGAGCGATCATGCTCCCGTGGTGGCGGACTACGCGATCGGGTGAGGTCGCACCCGCCTAGAATCGATCGGGTGAGCAAACCCCGCCTGTACTCCGGAATGCAGCCGTCCGCCGATTCTCTCCAGATCGGAAACTACGTCGGTGCGTTGCTGCAATGGCGTGACCTGCAGGAAGCGTACGAGGCGTTCTTCTCGGTCGTCGACCTGCACGCACTCACCCAGCCGAACAACCCGGCGGAGCTCCGCGACAAGACCCGGCGCACCGCAGCCCAGTACATCGCGGCCGGCATCGAGCCGGGCAAGTCGACGCTGTACGTGCAGTCCCACGTGCGCGCGCACGCCGAACTCGCCTGGGTGCTGTCGACCATCACCGGCTTCGGTGAAGCCAGCCGGATGACCCAGTTCAAGGACAAGTCCGCGCGCTACGGCAGCGATGCCACCAATGTCGGCCTGTTCACCTATCCGGTGCTGATGGCTGCCGACATCCTGCTGTATCAGACCGACATCGTGCCGGTGGGCGACGATCAGAAGCAGCACGTGGAGCTGACCCGCGACCTCGCGGAGCGCTTCAACGGCAGGTTCGGCGAGGCCTTCCGGGTGCCGATGCCGGTGATCCAGTCCGACACCGCACGGATCTTCGACCTGCAGAACCCGACCGCGAAGATGTCGAAGTCCGCCGAGTCCGACGCCGGCGTGCTGTGGCTGCTCGATGACCCGGCCGTCACCGCGAAGAAGATCATGCGCGCCGTCACCGACAGCGAGGGCTCGGTCCGCTTCGACCGCGAGAACAAGCCCGGAGTGTCGAACCTGCTCG
>NZ_JBKEAY010000085.1:0-6901 GCF_047972865.1 Microbacterium sp. | reverse complement strand
CGAGCGGATCGTTGCCGTCACGCCCGCATCGAGAGCGGTCGTGAGGTCGGTGAGCTCGGGTCGCGCGACGAACGAGTCTACGACGCGGGGGCGGTTCCCGGTCACGACGTGGGGGCGGGCGCGCACCAGGTCGGCAAGACGCTGGTCGATCAGCTGCCGGATGTGGTGATCGTGTGGAATCCTGGCCTTGAGTGCGTTGAGGGCCGTTCCGGTGGCCTCGATGAGGTCGGCGTGGGTCATCGCCGCCGTCGCCGCGCTGTGCGTCACGTCGATGAGCGTGCGCGTGTATTCCGTTTGTCCCTCCGACATTCCGTCGAAGAGGTCCGGGTTGACTCGAAGAAGTGCGGCTTGGAACTCCTCGGCACCGAGGAGTGCCGCACCGAACAGCGCCTCGCGCGACGCATCGGTGATGCAGCCGACGAGGATCTCTTCTGCGGCGGTGCGGTCCGCATCCTCGACCATCCCCCACTCGCGCGGGGCGTTCTCGCCGGAGAGGACTGCCCCCGCGCTGACGACGATGGCGCGGAGTTTCCGGCGACCGACGGTCGCGTCCGCGCCGAGAACGTCCTCGGTGCCGGCCTGCAGCATCCGGTCGAGCGGCCCGGGCAACGCGAGCCCCGCGAGCGCCGAGAGAACCCGAATCCCCGCTTTGGCCGTCCCGTTCACGCTGCGCCCCCTCGCCTCTTCCTGTCACCCTAGCGTCCCGCGCTCCCCGGCCCCGGCTGTCGCAGAGCGGGCGGGGATGTGACATCCGTCATGGGGAACCGGTCACGGCGGGCTCCTGACGGGACGCGGGCGGGGCGGGATGCTGGGGACATGACGAAAGACACCGCCCCGCCGCTGGCGCTCGACGTCGACGACGTGCGCCAGCACTTCGGTGCCGGGGAACACCGGGTACGCGCCGTCGACGGCGTGAGCTTCCGCATCGCCCGCGGCGAGGTCGTCGCCCTCCTCGGGCCCAACGGCGCCGGCAAGACCACCACCCTCGACATGGTCGTGGGTCTCACCGAACCGGATGCCGGCTCGATCCGCGTCCTCGGTGAGCCCCCGCGCCGGGCGATCGCGGGTGGTCGCCTCAGCGCGGTGTTGCAGACCGGCGGGCTCCTCGCCGACATCACCGTCCGTGAGACCATCGAGGTCGTCGCGGGCCTCCACCGCGCATCGCGCCGCGTCGACGACGTCATCGCGCAGGCGGGCCTCGGCCCGATCGCCGGCCGGCGCATCGGCAGATGCTCGGGCGGCGAACAGCAGCGCGTCAAGTTCGCGCTCGCCCTGCTGCCCGACCCCGACGTGCTCGTGCTCGACGAACCGACCGCTGGGATGGACGTCGTCGCCCGGCGCCGCTTCTGGGACGTCATGCGCGCCGACGCGGATGCCGGCCGCACCATCGTCTTCGCGACGCACTACCTCGAAGAGGCCGAGCAGTTCGCTCGCCGTACCATCGTGCTCAGCCACGGCGTCGTCGTCGCGGATGCCGACACCGCGCACCTGCGCGCCTCGCTCGGCGGGCGCACGGTCTCGGCCCGGCTCCCCGACGAAACCCCGGGCGCCGTCCACGACCTCGCCGGTGAAATCGCGGGCACACTCGGTGTCTCCGGCATCCGCATCGACGGTGACCGCATCACGTTCCAGGCCGCGGATGCCGATTCCCTCGCCCTGCGCCTGCTGACGGCCGGGGCGAGGGACCTGGAGATCACCGCGCCCACCCTTGAATCGGCATTCACCACCCTGACCGAGGAGCTCGCATGAGTGTGATCGCGCCCGCCATGTTCCGTGTCGAGCTGCTGCGGCAGGTCCGCAACCCCTACACGCTGGTGTTCACCCTCGGGCTGCCCGTCGCGATGTACATGCTGTTCGGCGCGACCGCCGAGTGGGCCGCCAGCAGCGTCGGCGACGCCAACGTCGCGTTCTACGTCATGGTATCGATGGGGGCGTACGGCACCGCGACCGCGATGAGTTCGATGTGCTCGCTGGCGGCATCCGAAGTGGCACAGGGATGGGGCCGCCAGCTCGCGCTGACACCCATGCGCATGACGACCTACGCCGGCACCAAGCTCGGTGCGGCGGCGCTGTACTCGGTGCTCGCGGTGGCCCTCGTCTACCTCGCCGGTGCGCTCACCGGCGCCGAAGCGGACGACCCGTGGCGCTGGGCGGTGGCCGCGGTCCTCACGATCGTGGTCGGCACGATGTTCGGACTGTGGGGGATGGGGGTCGGCCTGCTGTTCACCTCCGACTCCGCCGCCGCGCTCGCCTCGATCGCGATCACCTTCTTCGGCTTCTTCGGCAACGCCTTCCTGCCGATGAGCGGCATCATGCTCGACATCGCCCACTACACCCCGATGTACGGGTATGTGGCGCTCGTGCGCTGGCCGGCGACCGACGGCGCGCTCGTCGACGGCGGATCCGACCCGCTGTGGGCGGTGATGCTGAACATCGTCGCGTGGACGATCGTCTTCGCCGGTCTGGTGCGCGTGGGGATCGTGCGGTCGCGTCGTCGTCGCTAGGCTCGCAAGAAGATGACAGCGGCGACAGCGGTGGGAACAGTGACATTGGCCGAGGCCGGACCCTGGTCGCGGTACGGGTGGCTCGTCAGCGTCGTCTGGCTGGTGTTTCTGATCTACCCGATCGTCGCGCTGGCGCAGTCCGAGGCAGATCCGCTGTGGGTGGTCGTCGGCGCGGTCGCGACCGCTGTCTTCGCCGTCGGCTATGTCGTCGGCTTCGTCGTCGGGATGCGCTCGGGGTGGCTGTGCAGTCCGCGCCTGGTCTGGCGCATCTTCGGCGTCCTCGTCGTCTGCCCCGTGCTGACGATCCCCGCCATCGGTGACGAGGTGCTGACCTTCCTGCCCTTCTTCGTCGCGTATGCGGGTTTTCTGCTCGCGCGCAGCCTGATGTGGGTCGTCGGGGCGGTCACCGTGGTGGTCGGGGGCACGGTCGCCGTGTTCGCCGGGGGTGTCGGTCAGCATGTCGCGGTGCTCATCGCGATCGCGCTCGCGTTCGTGATGACGGCGACCACGACGACCCTCATTGAAGCGGGCATCCACGATCAGCAGACCGAACTGGCGCTGTCGGCGAGCAGAGAGCGCGAGACCATCGCGCGCGACGTGCACGACCTCATCGGACACACCCTCACCGTCGTCAAGCTCAAGGCCGACCTCGCCGCACGCCTCGTGACTGCCGAGCCCGACCGGGCTGCTGCCGAGATCGAGCAGGTGTCGCAGCTGGCCGCCGAGGCGATCGCGAGTGTGCGACGCACCGTCACCGGGATGCAGGCGACGACGCTCGCCGATCAGCTCGCGGCATCGGCGGCCGCACTGTCCGATGCGGGGGTGTCGATGACGACGTGCGGGGAGGTGGCGGCGATCTCGCCCGTGCAGTCGCTGACAGCGGGATGGATCCTGCGCGAGGCCACGACGAACATCCTCCGCCACGCCGGTGCACGCGCGGTGCGCGTCGAGGTCGGCCCCGGGCGGGTCACGATCGAGGACGACGGCCAGGGAGTGGCCGCGCCGGTGGGCAACGGCATCCGCTCGATGACTGAGCGGGCCGCGCAGGCCGGCGCGCGGCTGGACATCGAGCCCGTCCACCCCACCGGCACCCGGGTGAGTGTGACGTGGTGAGCGATCGGATCCGGTTGTTGCTGGTCGATGACCAGGCGCTCGTGCGTGGCGCGATGGGCGCGCTGCTGGGTCTGGAGCCCGACCTCAAGGTCGTCGGCGAGGCGGCCGACGGCGGCGCCGCCGAGGCAGAAGCGGCTCGGCTGCGGCCGGATGTCTGCCTGATGGACATCCAGATGGCCGGGGTCGACGGCATCGCCGCGACCGTCGCCGTCCGCGCGGCCAGCCCCGCGACGCGCGTGCTCATCGTCACGACCTTCGCCCGCGCGGGATATCTGCGTTCGGCGATGGATGCCGGGGCGGCCGGGTTCATCGTCAAGGATGCGCCCCCCGCTGAACTGGCCGCGGCCGTGCGCCGCGTGCATGCCGGTGCGCGTGTGGTCGACCCGGCGCTGGCAGCAGAGTCGCTGTTCGACGGGGCCAACCCCCTCACCGAGCGGGAGCAGCAGGTGCTGCGGCTGTCGGCCGGCGGCGCGCCGGTGGCGGCGATCGCGCGCGAGGTGTTCCTGTCGCCAGGGACGGTGCGCAACTATCTGTCGACGAGCATCGGCAAGACCGGCGCCGCCAACCGCGTCCAGGCCGCCCGAATCGCCCGCGAGAAGGGCTGGATCTGAGCTCCCCGAGCCCGGAGTCCCTGAGTCCCTGAGTCCCTGAGTCCCGCTCCCGCCGCGGCCGCGCCCCGCCTCGGCTCGCGAAACTTCACGAATGTCCCCAAATCGCGTCAAAAGCGGGACATTTGTGAAGTCTCGCGGGGTCAGTCGTGCGGGGGTCGCCGCGCGGGCGGGGGTCGCCGCGCGGGCGGGGGTCGCTGGGCGGGCGTAGCGGGGCTCAGGGGCAGGCGGCCCACAGGCCGGCGGCGGCGGTGCGCGCCTCGGCCTCGGCGGTAGCGAGCAGGTCGGCGTGGGCGGTGTTGGGCGGCACGGTGAGCGTCTGCGCGAAACCCCCGGCGACCAGGATGCCGTTGACGAAACGGCCGTCGTCGGTCCACACGTAGGCGAGCTGCCGGTCGTAGCGGTCGGTCGCCTCCGCGTCGTGCACCGCCCAGAACCGCGCGCCCTGCGGAAGCAGCCGCCGCAGCTGTGCGCGCGCCTCGTCGGCCCCGCACTCCGGGGTCGGCGTGCCCTCCGGGGCATCGATGCCGATCAACCGCACCTCCACCTCGCCGACCGGGAACCCGCCGCCGGTCGACATCGCGCGCAGACTGTCGCCGTCGTACACGTGCTCGACGGTCAGCTCGACGGCTCCCTCCGGGAGGGGGAGCGCGGATGCCGGGGTCTCCTGGGCATCCGGCCGAAACACGGTCCAGCCGATCACGACCACGGCGACCACAGCGACCGCCGCCAGGGCCACGAGTACGGCGCGGAGCTTCATCGTGCGCGACTCCATCGCGGCGCGCAGCCCCTCCCCGTGAGGGGAGCGGTCAGGCGGCCAGCCGCAGGCCGCGGCGGTCGGTGGCGACGTGGTCGCCCGCGGCGATCTGCTGATCGTCGCCGATCAGCGACAGCGGTGCGACCCGCGCCCCGGCGCCGACGTACACGCGGATGCCGATCTTGGCGCGGTCTCCGATCGCCGCGCCCGGGCCGATGTGCGCGTTCGGCGCGATCTGCGCGTTCTCGCCGATGACGGCATCCGGTTCGACCCACACGCCACGGCCGATGTACGCGCCCGCGGCGACCTGCGCCCCGGGTTCGACATACGCGCCCACCTCGACCAGCGCGCTGGAGTGCACCTTCGCGCCGTGCGCGATCAGCCCGCGACCGTTGGCGTGCTTGCGGTAGCGCAGGGTCTCGCCGCGGTCGTCCTCGATGTCGATGTAGTTCTTGCCCAATGAATCCTCCCGGAACCAGGGACAACGCGGTCGGGAGCGATTCCATTCCCGAGAGTGCGATGTCGGCGCGCGGGACTCGGCCCAGCCCCCTATCCAGGCGCTGGCGCATTCGTTAGAGTCGAATCCGCGGGACGACGACCGCGCACTGTACGACATCGTTCGGGGCCCAGAAATGAGGCATCCCATGCGGTCGCGTACCGCCGAATCCCCCCTGCCCCGGGCTCTTGCCTTCGCCGCCGCCGGCGCGACTGTCACGGCCTCACTGATCGCATTCGCGACGCCTGCTCACGCTGCACCGTTGCCGAGCGAGTGCGTGACGTGGGACAACTGCCGCGTCGTCCTGGACACGACCGATCCCGACGATCAGGCCCTCTGGCGCCTCCCGGCCGGCGCGACCGACATCGTGTTCACCGCGAAGGGCGCCGACTCCGGTTCGGGTACGCCTGGCGGCAACATTCAGGCGGAACCGCTCGCTCACGTGCTTGCCGCGGGGGACGAGTTCGTGATGTTCGTGGGCTCTGCGGGGGGCGCCTCCAACGGCGACAGTGGTGGTATCGGCGGGATGGGTGCCGGAAACGGCGGAAACGCCAAGGCCCCGGGGGCGTCCGTCGGCGGGTCCGGAGGCGGCTCCGGCGCTTTCGTGTTCCGCAGCAATGGCGGCGGCTGGGACCCCTTCCTCATCGTGGGCGGCGCCGGTGGCGACAGCCCGGACTCGGTCGGCGGCGGCGCACTCAGTCTCAACGGCGGATCACCGGCGGCTGCCGGATCCGTTCGAAACGGCGGACCGGCCGGCGGTGGGACACTCTCTGCTCCGGGCGCGGCGGGTGTCGCGGGAACCGAGGGTAACGCCACGATGGGCTATGTGGGCACGCCTCCGCCGATCGTCGACGGCATATCCGAACCGTACGTGCTCGCCTTCGAGTCGGCGGGACACGGCGGGAACGGCGCAGACCCGCGCCCCGGATATCTCGACGGCGGGAGCGGCGGCGGGGGCGGGGGCAGCGGCTACTACGGCGGCGGTGGTGGGGGCGGCGGCGATGCCGGGAGCACCGGCCAGGGATGGGCTGGGGGTGCCGGTGGTGGCGGTTCCGCCTACGTCGACGACACACGGTTGAGCTACGCTCCCGCCGACACCGTTCCCGCCGGCGCCGACAGTGCCATCGTGATCACCTTCAGGATGGCCGGTGCGAACGTCGTCGCGACCGACGGCTCCGGCTCCGTCGGGCAGACCGCCACGCTGACGGCGGACCTGTCCTGCAACGTCGATGGACACACGCCTGCGGCAGGCAGCGTCACCTTCTCGGCGGGAGGAGCGACTTTGGCCACCGCGACGGTCGCCGCCGGGGCGACGACGGCGTCCGCCGACTTCACGCCGACCGCGTCCGGCGCCCAGACCATCACCGCCGCGTTCCAGGCTACGAACCCCGCCGACCCGTGTTCGGTCGGCGACACCGCCTTC
>NZ_JBKEAY010000047.1:0-27012 GCF_047972865.1 Microbacterium sp. | reverse complement strand
CGGCACCGCCGAGCCCGGGCCGAACGATCCGCTCTGATCCTCGTGCTTCGTCATAGTGATCATCTTCATACTCCTCATCTATCGGAGGAACCTCACACACAATCCATCTGACACGCCCGCGCCCGCGCACCTGTTCTACCAGCGGCGGGTGCGCCGCCAGTTCCTTACCCACGCCCGTCCGCACCCGAAAGGAAGCACCCGCCGTGTCATCGTCTGAGAACCTCCCCCTGCGGGATGCCGCCGTGGGCATCGCGGGATACCGCTCCAGCCGCACCGATCCTCTCGCCGGCCCGACCGCCGCAGTGCTGGACCTGCTGGCCCGGTACGGGGTCACCGCTGCGCGGATCGATTCGCGCACGTGGGAGGAACTGGCGCTGATGCGCGCGCTCCACCGGGAACACGCTCCCACCACGGCCCTCCACGGCGGCGGGCCGGTCCTGATCGACCGCGCTCCGCGCCTGGAGCGCGAACTGTGGGTCACCCGACGCGACGATATCGATGTCGCCGTCGCCACCGCCGAACACCAGCGAGTCACATGGCTCCCGGTGGGAATCGCCGATCCCGACCTCGCCGCCCACGCCGTGGAGACCGCCCATCGGGCAGGACTGCGAGTGAGCGCCGAAGGGATCGGAGACGTGCCCGGACTCGGACCCGACGACCACGTCGGAGCGATGCCCGACGTGCTGCGCCGCATCGACGACACCCCGCTCACGCTGCTGCAGCGATGGGCCGAGGCCGCCGATGACGGCATCCGACTGCTGCGCGGCGCCGTCGACGCGGGCGCGACGGTCGGCAGCGGGCTACTGGCCCTGCGACGGGCGGTGTTCGTACGCGAAGCGTTGGATGCCCCGTTCCTGGACGAACTCGAACCGATCCTGCCGCACGCCTCCCATCTGCGTGAGCTCAAGCGCCCCGGCGGCTACCTGGTGGCCAAGCGCCAGCTGCGTCAACACGCGGGCCTGCGCGAACCGACCCGCGCCGAAGCCGAACGTGCTGAGGCGGGCTGGCGCAACCTGCTGTCGGCTGCGGCAACCGTCGCCGACGCGGTCGTACCCGCCAGCCGCGCCCCGCAGTTCACGTCGGTGCCCGGCTACGCGCTGCACGAGGAACTCGCGGTCCTCACGCACGCGGGCCTAGACCCGCACCGACCCGCCGAACACCGCGTGTTCGCCGGAACGCCCCGCCCTGAGCGGGTCGGAACTGATTGACCGCACCCGCACAACCCCGGACATCTGCACAACTCCGGCAAACAGCACAACCCCGGCAATCTGCACAACTCCGCACCAGCACTGCCCCCGGCACCCGGAAAACCACTGATCCCCGCAGCTACGCAGCAAACAGCAGGCCCAGCCACCACAACCTCCGCACCTGCACAACTCCGGAGATCTGCACAACTCCGGCAATCTGCACAACCCCGCACCCACACAACCCCCGGCATCCGGAAAACCGCAGATTGCCGCACCAACGCACGACTCCGAGCACCTGCACCTAGGCGGCGGCTCGGCGCGCCTCGTACGGTGGAGACACCTCGACCGAGCGGAGAAACCAGAGTCATGGAAGACCAGATCAAGAAGTGGACCTCGGCGATACTCGACCACCTGCCCGCGCTACTCATCGGCGTCGCACTGGTCGTCGTGTCGTTCCTGCTGGCGACCCTGGCGCGGCGCATCGCGCGGCGCGCGGCGGAACGGGCGGACGTGCCCGGCGGCGTGCAGAAGGTCATCGCCCGCACGACGTATGCCGTCACCCTCGGGCTGGGCCTCATCGTCGCCGTCAGCGTGGGACTGCCCGGCATCAACCTCGGGGCCGCGTTCGGGGCGCTCGGCATCGGCAGCATCATCGCCGGGTTCGCCTTGAAGGACATCATCGAGAACTGGGTCGCCGGCACCCTCATCCTGTTCACCCGGCCGTTCGTGATCGGTGACCAGATCCAATCCGGCACCGATGAGGGCACGGTGCGCGACATCCAGTTCCGTGCCACCATCCTGCAGACCTACGACCACCGGGCCGTCGTGATCCCCAACAGCGAGCTGTACACCGGCCGGGTCACCGTCAACACCCGGTACGAGCAGGTGCGCCACAAGGTGCCGCTCACCTTCCCCAACGGCTACGAGATCGAGCCGCTGCGCACCGCGATCACCGAGGTGCTCACCTCGGTGGACAACGTCGCGAACGACCCGGCACCCGACGTCATGGTGACCGAACTGGGCGACTACTCCACGACGCTGACCGCGCGTTTCTGGGTGGGTCCGCCGGGTACCCACGGCGATGTGACCCACGTGACCAACGCCATCCTCACGGCACTTTTCGACCGGTTCGGCGACATGGGCCTGCAGAACATCCGCCCCGAAATGGTCGTCTACGACGCCGGCGCACCGAGCCGCCCGGCATCGCTCTGACCGTCAGCGCGCTCAGCGCGCTCAGTGCCGGGCCGCCTGCCGCTCGATCCGCGAGACTACAGCGGGGCTATCGAGACAGTGCGGATAACCCGTGGTCTCGATCACGCGGCTGTAGTCTCGCGGTCGGGGCGGGTGGGGCAAGTGGCGCGGGACAGCGGCGCGGGACGCTGGATCAGTTCGATCAGGTTCCCTTCCGGGTCGGCGACGAAGGCGACCGGCAGCCCCGACATCGGGGACGGGCCGGGCGGGGTGATCTCGCCCGCGCCGGCGGCCACCAACGCGGCATAGTGAGTCGCGACGTCGTCCACCCGCAGACACAGATGCCCGTAGCCGTGCACGCGCATCGAGTCGGCGGGGCTCTGCGCACGCACCTGCGGCTGCGACCCCTGCCGCTCCAGCAGTTCCAGCGCCCACCCGTCGACCGGGTCGACGAGGAACTGGGTGCGCATGCCGGCATCCGGTTTCACCGTCGGCGGCAGCGCCAGCAGCCCCAGCGCGCCCACGTACCACGCCGCCTGCGCGTCGAGGTCACCCACCGACACCCCGACGTGATCGAGCGCGGTCACCGGCTCAGTCCAGCTCGGCGAAGGTCTCCGCGACCCAGTCCGCGATGATGCCGCCGACGTAGGGCATGTTGTCGATCGAGATGTGCTCGGTGCCGCCCTCGGGGTCGTCGAACAGCCGCAGTTCACGCTTGGGCGAGTTGACGGCCTGCTCGTACGACTGGTGCGCGTACTTCACGTTGATCTGCCGGTCGCCGACACCGTGAGTGATCAGGAACGGCACCGTGATCTTGTCGACCACGCCGTTGAGCGTCATGCCGCGGGTCTTCTCGATGAAGTCGTCCATGTCGGACGCGCCCCACACCCAGAACACGTGGTCCCAGTAGTGCGGCACCGGGTTCTCGCCCTCGCGGTGGCGGCGCCCCTCCTGCACCTCGAACCAGTTGTGGTTCGCGCCCCACGCCACGCCCAGCTTGAGGCGCTTCTCGAACGCGAGGGCACGCGGCGCGTAGTGGCCGCCCAGGGACCACCCCTCGATGCCGATCTTGTCGGGGTCGATGCCCAGCTCGGCGGCGTTCGCCTCCAGCCAGTCGATGATCGCGCCGGCCCACACCTCGGTGTCGTACCGGGACTTCAGGCCGCGCAGCCGCAGCGCCTCGCCGGAACCGGGGGTGTCGACCATGAGCGTCGAGATGCCACGGTCGGCCAGCATCTGCGGGAACTGGGAATAGTACATCATCTCTTTGGTGGAATCCAGCCCGTTCCACATGATCATCACCGGCTTCGGGCCGTCGCCGGGGGCGCGGTAGAAGTACCCGGGCAGCGCCGAGTCGACGTCCTCGTCGGCGGGGGCGTAGGGGATGTCGACTGTCGTAAGCGGGATGCCGAGCAGTTCCACGTGCTTCAGAAGCAGATCGATCGACTTCTGGTAGGCGGCGTTGCGCCCCTCCCACTTCGGCGACTGCAGCCGCTCGGCCTGCGACGTGTACAGCGACGCCCGGTAGTAGGTCTCACCGGCGCCGATCCGCCGGCCCCGGGCCTCGTCGTCGCGGGCCTTCGCAATCAGCCGGTCGGCGACCGCCTCCCACGACGCGTACAGCTCTTCGGTGCCGGCGTCGTCACCGTTCTCCGATGCCAGCAGCACCGGCTTGCAGGCGCGGTCGACCTCGTCGATGTAGCCGCCGTTGTTGAGGCTGGCGACGACCGCCATACTCCAGACGTAGTTGTTCGGGAAGTACATGAACATGGGTGGATCTCCAGTCGAGAGCGGATCAGGACGAGGTTTCGGAGCGGACGGCGTCGGAGAGGAAGGTCGCCACGCCCGACAGCTTCTGGCCACCGTCGACGCCGATCTCGGCGCCCGTGACGAACGACGCGGCATCCGACAGCAGGAACACCACGACGCCGGCGACCTCTTCGGGCTGACCGCCGCGGTGCAGCGGCGAGACGGCGACGTTGGCCTCCAGGAACGCGGTGGGCGCATTCGCGGTCATCTCGGTGTGGATGTAGCCGGGATGAACGATGTTGACGCGGATGCCGCGCGGACCGAGCTCGGTCGCGCACGAGTGCGTGAGACCTCGGATCGCCCATTTGCTGGCCGTGTAAGCGGCGGTGTAGTGGCCGGTGACTCCGGCGGCGGAGCCGATGTTGACGATGGCGGACCCGGCATCCATCAACGGCATGAGGGCCTGGATACCGAGCATGGCACCGGTGACGTTGACGGCGAGCACCCGGTCCCAGTCCTCGCGCACGACGTGCCCGATGCGGGTGCGCTGGGTGACGCCGGCGTTGTTGACCAGGCCCTTGACGGTGCGTCCGGCCAGGGACCCGGCCAGCGCCGTCCAGTCGGCCTCGCTCGTGACGTCGAGCCGGCGGTAGGCGACGGTTCCGGCGAGGTCTGCGGCGGCGGCGAGCAGCTCGGGGGCGTCGTCGCGCATGTCGGCGGCGATCACGTCGGCCCCCTGCTGGGCGAGCATCAGCGCTTCCTGCGCGCCCTGCCCTCCCGCGGCGCCCGTGATGACGAAGAGGTTGCCCGCGATGCCGGGCAGGTGCACCTCGCTCACGCGGTCACCGCCCCGGCGCGGTCGAGCAGTTCGAGGAAGTTGCCCTCCGGGTCGGTCACGAACGCGAACCGCACGTCGGGTTCGGGCGACGGGCCCGGCTCCGACACGGCGGTCGCCCCCGCGGCGATCAGCCGCTCGAAGACGGCGTCGACGTCGTCGACCCGGAAGCACACGTGCGCCCAGCCTTGATTGAGCAGCGCGTCGGGCGGGGTGGTCGCCGGGGGGTGGTGCACGGAACCCTGCCGCTCCAGCAGTTCGATGGCGAGCCCGTCGGGGCCGAGCAGGAACGCCCCGCGCAGTCCCACCGGCGCGATCTCGAACGGGTGCACCGCCTCGAACCCGAACGCGCGGCGGTACCAGGCGATCTGGGCGTCGAGGTCGGCGACCGACAGGCCGACATGGTCCACGTGCATGCTGCTCTCCTCAGTCCCGCGGCCCGTGCCGCATCAGCGAGTCCCGGATGTCGCCGGGGAGGGCGTCGAGCACATCTTCCCCGAAGGTGCCGCCGACCAGCACGAACACGACCCGCGCGATCGTGTCGCCACGATTTGCCCAGGCGTGATCGGTGCCGCGCTGGATCACGATGTCACCGGCGCGCGCGGTCACCTCGCTGTCGTCGAGGATGAGGGTGATCTCCCCCTCCAGTACGATGCCGTAGTCGATCGATTCGGTGCGGTGCACCGGCGACTGCAGTCCGCGCTCGTCGAGGTGCCCGGGCAGGAACTCGTTGATGCGGATGCGGGTGCCGTTGACCGGCGGTGGCACCGTGATCGACCCGGCGGTGGGGTCTTCCGGCCCCGCGCCGATCACGGCCGGGGCTTGCGGGGTCACCCACACCTCGTGGAAGGCGACGCCGTCGTCGGGAAGCTCCCGGGTGACCGGGACTGGACCGTCGCTGACGACGACCGACGCTCCCACCGCGGTGTGCCCGGTGACGATGCGCCGCGGAACACGGAACCCGTCGGGCTGGCCGGCGGTCACGGGGCCGGCACCAGCGCGGCGAGGGCTTTGCCCATGACCGGGCCGGGCTCGGCATCCGGCGTGCCGGGGTTCTGCTCCCAGTGGGCCAGTTGCAGCGAGGCATCCACGACGCCCTTGATGCGCGGGATGCGGCGAGCGTAGAACGCGGCGAGCTGCTCCTCGAAATCGCCCTCCTCGGTGATGTACTGGGCGAACAGCAGCGAGTCCTCGACGCACTGCGCAGCGCCCTGCGCGATGAGCGGCGGCACGGCGTGCACGACCTCGCCGAGGGCGACGACGCGGCCGGAGTGCCACGGGCCCTCCACGAAGATCCACTCGATCTCCTGGAAGTTCAGGAACGTGTCGGCGTTGAGGGATTCGCGCAGGTGGTCGAAGTCGCCGTGGAAGTTCGCCATGAGGCGCTGCACCTCCTGCCATCCTTCCAGCCCGTTGTCGGGTCGCTCGGGCCGGCACAGCACGAAGATGTAGCACTGGGTGTCGCTGACGGGTGTGTAGCCCACCTTGAAGGCACCGCCGTCATCGCCCATCGGGAACGAGATGCCGCCGGTCATGTGGGGCAGGCGCGAGGTGACCGCGCGCCAGATGCCGAGGCCGCTGGGGGCGCGGTCCTCCGTGATGCCGAGCGTGGGGCGGGTCTGCGACTTGATGCCCTCCGCCACCACGATCACGTCCCACTCCTCGCGGGTGCCGTCGGAGAGCACCGAGGTGGCCGTGTCGGCGTTGTTCTCGTACGAGGTCAGCTCCAGGCCCAGCCGGATCTCCACGCCCAGCGACTCGGCTTTGCGCACCAGGATCTCGTGCAGGTCGGGACGCAACGCGCCGATCGTGGCGGGCAGGTCCTCACCGCCGGTCTTGGGGGTGACGAGCTCTTCGAGCACGGTGCCGTTGGACAGTGTGAGAGTGACGGCATTCTCGGCGTGGCCGACCTCGAGGATCTCGTCGATGACGCCGATCTCCTTGAAGACCCGCAGGGCGTTGCCCTGGATCGTCAGGCCGTGCCCGACCCGCGCCCACGCGGGGGCCTTGTCGACCAACGTGACCTGGACGCCCCGCTCCGCGAGCGCGATCGCCGCTGTCAACCCGGTGAAACCGCCACCGACGATGAGCACCTTTCGTACCGACATCCTTGTCTCCCGTTCGTCGTTATCGGGACGCGTCCTCGCGATCCACCCCACACGCTAGAGCGGGGTCACCGGGCGCACCAATCGACGTACCCGATGCCTGATATCAGCGCCGAACCTGCGCCCCGTCGTGGCGCGGGCCCGGGTCGGCGCATGGGTGCGGCTGATGCGTGGTATCCCGGACGCGCATGACCGGTCGCGCCGGCTGCGCCCTAGATTCGAAGGATCGCAACGTGCGCGGCTCGCCCACGTGCGCGGACCAACGATAGGAAGTGTCGACGATGACGGAACGACTCGTATCCCACCTGCGCTACGGCGCACTGGCCGTGCCCGACTTCGAGACGGAGCGCGACTTCTTCACCCGTCACTGGGGGTTGACCGAGGTACACGCCCAGGACGGGCTGAGCTACCTGGCAGCCGAGGGCTCGGAAGAGCCGTTCATCCTGCGACTGCGCCGCGATGACAAGCGGGTCGACCTGGCCGGGTTCGGCGTCGCCACCCGCGCGAACGTCGACGCGCTGGCTGCCAAGCTGCACGCGGAGGGCGTCGAGTTCATCCACGATCCGCAGGAACTCACCGGCTTCAGCGGCGGGTACGGGTTCCGCGTCTTCGACGGCGACGGGCGGGCGCTGGAGTTCGCCACCGGGTACCAGACCCGTACGGCCCGCAAGATCCGCGAGCGCGAGCCGATCCCGGCGAAGCTGTCGCACATGGTGTTCAACACCGTCGACCTGGCCAAGACCGCGCAGTGGTACATCGATCACCTCGACTTCACGATCTCGGACTCGCTGGTGCGCCCCGACGGGGTCGACATGATGCACTTCCTGCGCTGCAACCCGAATCACCACTCGATCGCGGTCGCAATGGGCCCGCACCACTCGCTGCATCATCTGTCGTTCGAGATGCGCGGCATCGAGGAGTGGATGCGCGGCTCCGGCAAGATCCTCCGCTCCGGGGCGCGCATGATCTGGGGTCCGGGGCGTCACAACGCCGGGGACAACACGTTCGCCTACTTCCTCGACCCGGCCGGGAACACGATCGAGTACACGACCGAGTTGTCGATGGTCGACGACGACAACTGGGTCGCCCACAAGCACGACATCAGCGAATTGTCGACGCAGGACCAGTGGGGCACGGCGCAGGAGATGAGCGAGCTGGTCGCGCGGGAGTCCTTCAACGACATCGACAAGGGCCTTTTCGTCGCACCGCCGGTGTGACCCGATCCGGATTCGAGGAGCAACAATGACACGCATCCACGTCGCCGTCGATCACGGCGGTTACGAACTGGGACGCCGTCTCGCCGAGCGCGCCACCGCCGCCGGGTTCGACGTGCACTGGCACGGTGCCGACGTGCTCGACCCGGGCGATGACTACCCGATCTTCTGTGTCCGCGTCGGTCAGGCCGTCGTCACCGACCAGGATGCCGGGGTCGACGCGTTCGGCGTGCTGGTGCTCGACGACGCCGTCGCCGGCGTGGTCGCCGCCAACAAGGTCAACGGCGCCCGGGCGGTCACGACCGCGTCGCCGCGCGCCGCGATGCACGCGCGCGCCGTCGTCGACGCGAATGTGCTCGTTCTCGACGGCATCGCCTACGAGGAGTCGGCGTGGCTGAACGTCGCGGCGTTCGTGACGGCGCCGATGGAGCAGACGGTTGAGCGCGGCCGCCAGATCCTGCAGATCGAGGAGTTCGAGAACGCCGGCACGATCGAGGGCTGGGCGATCCAGCTCGAGCCCGAGCAGATCCTCCGCACCTACACCTGACCCCCTCCGCCCCTCTCCCACCCCTCACCCCTCATTCCGCGAGACTACAGCCGTGCTATCGAGACAGTGCGGATAACCCACGGTCTCGACCACGCGGCTGTAGTCTCGCGGGAAGGGCAGGGCGGGGCAGGCGGCGGGGGCTTGGAACACGGGGGTGGGGAGGGGTGTTGTCACCTTGCAGGAGCAGGATCGATGAGGAGTGAGTATGAGCCGCGCAGCACTGTATGACACCACCGGGGGGCCCGATGTTCTCTACGTCGCGGAGGTCGCCGACACCGACCCGGGGCCGGGTGAGGTCACGATCCGGGTACGAGCGGCTGGGCTGAACCCGTTCGACGCCAAGATGCGAGCCGGCTTCATCCCCTCGCAGGCACCGTTCCCCCGCCGCATCGGCGGTGACGTCGCCGGAACGGTCGAGGCCGTCGGAGCGGATGCCGTGTACTGGGACGGCACGCCCGCCGCGGTGGGCGACGACGTGATGGGCCGCGCGGCCGGTGCCGTCGGCGACCGCGTGACCGCGCACGTGAACGAGCTGACCCGGCGTCCAGCGGCGCTGCCGGTCGAGGTCGCCGGCTCCCTGCAGGTGGCCGGTCTCACGGCCGTGTCGCTCCTGGCGACCGTGCCCGTCACGAGCGCCGACACCCTGCTGATCGGTGGCGCTGCGGGCGCGGTGGGGCTCGTGGCCGCGCAGCTGGCCCACGCCACCGGCGCACGCGTCATCGGCACCGCATCCCCCGTCAACCACGAACTGCTGCGCACGCTGGGGATCGAGCCGATCGCGTACGGCGACACCCTCGCCGCCCGTGTCGGCGCCCTCGGCACGATCACGGCGGTGTACGACTGCCACGGCCGCGACGCGCTCGACGCCGGGGTCGCGCTCGATGTGCCGGTGGACCGGATGGTGGCGATCGCCGCCTACGGGGCACTCGAGGAGATCGGTGCGCACAACGTGGAGCGGGACGCCCGCACGCCGGAGAACCTCGCCCGGCTGGCGGACGAGCTGGCCTCCGGGAAGCTCTCACTCCCGGTAGCCGCGACCTTCCCGCTCGACGAGGTCGTCGCGGCGTTCACGGCCGTCGAGTCCTCGCACGCGCCGGGCAAGATCGTCGTCACCCCGTAAATCGTGAGAGGCGTGGGCCGGTCGCACCGGCCCACGCGCCTCAGGCCTTCCAGACCGTCTGCAGGTTGCAGAACTCGCGGATGCCGACGGCGGCCAGTTCCCGGCCGACGCCGGAGTCCTTGACCCCGCCGAAGGGCAGCTCGGGGTACGAGGCGGTCATGCCGTTGATGAACACGGCGCCGGCATCGAGGTGACGGACGAACCAGTCCTGCTCGTCGGCATCCGTCGACCACACCGCCGAGCTGAGCCCGAACGTCGTGCCGTTGGCCACCCGGATCGCCTCTTCGCGGCTGTCCACCCGGTACACCGTCGCGACCGGCCCGAAGGCCTCCTCCAGGTGCAGGCGCATCGCCGGGGTGATGCCGGCGAGCACGGTCGGGGTGTAGAACCAGCCGTCGCGGTCGGGGGCGCTGCCGCCGGCGAGCACGGTCGCACCGTGCGAGACGGCGTCGGCTACCTGCTCGGCCAGTTCGTCGCGGCCCGACTCGGTGGCGATCGGCCCGACGTCGGTCGACTCGTCGAGGGGGTCGCCGACCGACAGGGCGGCCACCTTCTCGGCGAACAGCCGGGTGAACTCGTCGTAGACGTCGGCGTGCACGATGAAGCGTTTCGCGGCGATGCAGGACTGGCCGTTGTTCTGGTTGCGCGCGGTCACCGCCACCGTGGCGGCGCGCTCGACGTCGGCGCTGGGCATGACGATGAAGGGGTCGGATCCGCCGAGCTCGAGCACGACGTGCTTGACCTCACTGCCGGCGATGGCGGCCAGCGACCGGCCCGCGGGCTCCGAGCCGGTGAGGGTGGCGGCCTTCACGCGCGAATCGCGCAGCACCTTCTCGACGCGGGATGCCGGAATCAGCAGCGAGTGGAAGGCGCCGACCGGGAACCCGGCGCGCTCGAACAGCGTGTCGAGGTAGATCGCCGCCTGCGGGACGTTCGAGGCGTGCTTGAGCAGTCCGGTGTTTCCGGCCATGAGGGCGGGACCGGCGAAGCGCAGCACCTGCCAGAACGGGTAGTTCCACGGCATGACGGCCAGTACGATCCCGATCGGGGCGTAGCGGGTTCCCGCCTGCGTGGCACCCACGACGGACGGGTCGGTGAGGTGCTCGGCAGAGAGGAACTCCTCGGCCATGTCGGCGTAGTACCGCAGGCCCTTCGCGCTCTTGAGTACCTCGGCGCGGGCGCCGACGATCGGGCGGCCCATCTCGATCGTGATGATGCGGGCGAGGGTCTCGATGTCGTCTTCCATGAGCTGCGCGGCCGCGCGCATCCACTCGGCCCGCTGCGCGAAGGTCGTGTCACGCAGCGTCTCGAACGCGGCCTGCGCGGCGGCGATGCGCTGCTCGACCTCCGCCTCGGAGTGCGCCTCGAACTCCTGCTCGGTCTTGCCCGTGAACGGATTGATCGTCGCAATGGCCATGCGTGTGCTCCTCAACAGAACTGGGGTCGAGGTGAGCGTACGTCGTCGCGGCTACCGGCGTCCACTCGCGGCGGCGATGCCTGTTGTACGCCGTGGCACTTGACAAGCACGGCGAAAGCCGCGCGGGAGCGCCCGGGGCCGGGGATCGACGGCGCCGATGCCACGCATCCGCGGGACGCCGTACCGGATGCCTGCGTGAGCGGACAGGATGGGAACGCGACAAAGGAGTTCCATGCGTTTCGTAGACCTGTCCATGCCTCTCGACGATGTCGTCCCGGTCGACCCGCCGTTCCTGCGCCCGAAGATCGAGTACAAGGACCACACGGCGGGCCTGAAGGACATGTACGCGATGTACGGCATCCTCCCCTCACAGTTGCGCGACGAGCAGGGCCTCGCCGCCGAGACGGTGCACATCACGACCCACGCCGGCACCCACGTCGACGCGCCGTGGCACTACCACCCGACGATGAACGGCGGCGAGAAAGCCTGGACGATCGACGAGATCCCGCTGGACTGGTTCTTCCGCCCCGGCGTCAAGCTCGACCTGCGCCATCTGCCCAACGGCCACCTGGTCATGCCGGAGGACATCGACGCAGAACTGGACCGCATCGGGCACACGCTGCAGCCGTTCGACATCGTCCTGGCCAACACCGTCGCCGCCGCCGCGTACGGCCGCGACGACTACGTCGAAACCGGCATCGGCTTCGGCCGCGAGGCCACCCTCCACCTCACCGGCCAGGGGGTCCGCGTCGTCGGGACGGATGCGTGGGGCTGGGACCTGCCGGTGGGCATCAACCGCACGCAGTTCGAAGAGACCGGCGACCCCACCATCGTGTGGGCGGGTCACAAGGCCGGCGCCGACGTCGGGTACTGCCAGATCGAGAAACTGCAGAACCTCGAGGACCTGCCGGCGACCGGCTTCACCGTCGCCTGTTTCCCCGCGAAGGTGCGCGGGGCATCGGCGGGGTGGACGCGCGCCGTCGCGATCTTCGACGAGTGAGCCCCCCAGCGCGAATCCACCCGTGATGGGTGGCATCGGCTGGACGCACTGGTCCGGCATCCGTTCGGACCCTACCGTGAGGGCGGGGCACCCGCCCCGACGATGAAGTTGAGAGGAAACCCCATGGCCTACATCTGCAGCGCCACCTGGATCGCCAAGCCGGGCGAGGAGAACACCGTCCGCGATGCCCTGGAGAAGCTGTCCCCGGCCTCGCGTGCGGAACCGGGCAACCAGTACTACCAGGCCTATCAGAGCCCGGAAGAGCCGAACATCTTCCGCATCTTCGAAGTGTACGACGACGAGGATGCCTTCAAGGCACACGCCACGTACCCGCACTTCGAGCAGTGGGCCCTCGGCCAGGCCATTCCGGCCTTGGAGACGCGTCAGCGCGACTTCTACGAGACCCTGGACTTCTGACGTGGCGCAGTACGCGCGCTTCGTCGGCCCCAACGGCGTCGTCCACACCGGGCGCGTCCAGCACGGCAAGCTGCAGGACATTCCGGGCGACCCCGAGATCCTCGATCTGCTCAACGGCCCCGACGACGTGCGGCGCGACCTCGACGTGCGCGCCGGGCGCCAGCAGAAGCTCCCGATCGAGGAGGCCGTCTTCGCGGTGCCGGTGCATCCACGGGGCATGCGGGACTTCCTCGTGTTCGAGGCGCACATCGCCGGCATGAAGAAGACCGAGCCCGGCGACGGCGGCGTGCCGGCGCAGTGGTACGAGGCGCCCGCGTTCCTGTTCATGAACCCGTGGTCGGTCGTGCCCACCGGTGCCGACATCCCCATGCCGCCGTTCACGCAGAAACTCGACTTCGAGCTCGAAGTCGCGATGATCGTGAAGCATACGGTGCGAGACGTACCGATCGAAGAGGCGTCCGAGCACATCGCCGGGTTCTGCATCTTCAACGACTGGAGCGCCCGCGACATCCAGGGCAACGAGATGCGTATCGGCCTCGGCCCCTCCAAGGGCAAGGACTTCGCCAACACGCTCGGCCCGTGGCTGACCACCCCCGATGAACTGGAGCAGTACCGCGAAGGCGACCGCTACGCGCTGGACATGTCGGTGGCGATCAACGGCGAGGTGGTCGGCACCGACAATCTGCGGAACATGTCGTGGTCGTTCGAGGAGATGCTCGTGCACGCCTCACGCGACGCGTGGGTGGGTGCGGGCGACGTGCTCGCGACCGGCACCGCCTCACAGGGCGCCCTGTCGGAGCGTTGGGCGCGCGCCGGCGGAGAACTGGTCATCCCGCCGCTGCAGGTCGGCGACGAGGTCACCATGACCGTCGAGGGGCTCGGAACGATCAGCAACCGCATCGTCGAGACCGCCAGCCCGGGCCACAAGGCCCCGCCGGCTCGCCGCACCTACGGTCCCGACCGCCTCTGACCCGGCTCCGCACCGCCGCCGCACCGTGCGCCTGCGACGTTCTCACCCAGCGTCGCGGGCGCGCGGTCGTGACAGGCGCCCGACCCAACGGTCCACATCGGCGGCGTCGTCGATCCGGCCCACACGGTGCGAGTCGGCGGCATCCGCCCCGACACGCACCGCCGTCGGGCCGTCGGCGATCAGCACCGCATCGTAGTTCTCCACCCTGCCGTTGGACAGCTCGGCTTCGACGTGACTGTCGACGTCGAGCACCCCCACCAGCGCCACCCCGAGCCGCACCTCGATGCCGAGAGCCGACAGGTCCGCGAGATCGTCGACCGCCTCCCGTGCCGTCGCCGGGGCGACGATCGCGACCTCTGCACCACCCCGGGCGAGCGCGACCGCCGCCGACAGGCCGAGGCCGGTGCCGGCGACGAGAACGGATGAGAGGGTCACGGGTGGCTCCTTCGCTCGACACCGTGGTGTCTTCGAGGCTAGGAGTCAACCGGATGCGGCGGAACGCCGCCTGCGCGATGACTCGTATCCGCTACGCGACGGCGTGCTCGGCGGTCATCTCGGCGGCCAAGCGTTCCCGGAACCAGGTGTGCACCGGGTCGGTGTCGTAGCTGGGGTGCCACCAGAGGCTGAGGTGCAGCGGCACCGGCTCGAACGGCGTCGGCACGCCGATGGTGCCGGTGACCGGGCCGAGCCGCGCGGCGAGCTGACCGGGCACGACCGCTACCAGGTCGGTTCCGGCCACGATCGACGGCAACGGCAGGAACGACGACGACGTCACCCGGGGCGCACGGCGATCGACTCCGAGCTCGCGCAGCCGACGGTCAGCGGGCGTGAAGTGCAGCCGGCCGAACTGCGCGACCGCGTGCGGCAGGCGCAGGAAGTCATCGAACGACAGTTGCCCGTCGCGTAGCGCTGGATTGTTCTGATCGACGAGGCACACGTATTCGTCGTCGATGAGAGGCACATGGGTGCCGTCGATGCCGATCCCGGCCACCGTGATGACGAAGTCGTGGGTGATCAGGTCGCGTTCGCTCTCCATGGGGCGCTCCGGCAGCGGCAGCGCGTCGATGCGGAAACCGGGGGCGTCGGCCAGCACTGCGTCGAAGGCGGCCTGGGAGCGGAGGATGCCGTAGTCGGTCATCATGATGGAGATCGCACGACTGACGGTCGTCGGCTCGCTCCCCGGCTCGTCCGCCAGCACTCGTTCGATGAGCGGCACGGTCGCCTGCACCTGCGGCAGGAGCAGCTTCGCGAACGGTGTCAGCTCGTAGTCGCGCCCGACCCGCACGAGTAGTTCGTCCTTGAAGACGATGCGCAGCCGCGACAGCGCGGAACTCATCGACGACTGCCCCAGTTGTACCCGCTGGCCGGCACGGGTCACGTTGGCCTCTTCCAGCAGCGCCCGCAGCGGGACGAGGAGGTTGAGGTCATGGCCACCGGTGGTCATGTCGGCATGTTACCGGGCGCGCACACGCGCCGCTCCCCCGGTCGCCGTCGACGCCGCCGCACGATACCTGCTATCTCGCGCCACGGGCTGACTGCGGGCGCGACGCGTCGATAGCATCGACCGACGCGGGGGCCGTCACCGGGCGCACCGCACCGCGACCGGCGACCGTACCCGGCGCGGACTCGAGGAGGAGACCATGAGCCGTAGCGAGCACCCCTCGCACGCTGCTCCGGTTCTCGCCGCGCCGCTGCTGATCGCCCTCGGCGCGCTCACCATGATGGGCCCGTTCGGCACGGACGCGTTCCTACCCGCCTTCCCGGTGATGGCCGAGGCACTGGATGCCGGCAACGGGCAGGTGCAGCTGACCCTCACCGGTTTTACGCTGGGAATGGCGCTCGGGCAGTTGTTCACCGGCCCGCTCTCCGACGGGACGGGCCGGCGCCGCCCCTTGCTGGTGGGGATGTCGGCGATGGCTGTCGCCGGGGTCGGCGCCGCGTTCGCCGACACTCTGGTCGTGCTGGTGCTGTGTTGCGCCGCCATGGGCCTGGGCGCATCGTTCGGCATGGTGATCAGCCGCGCCGTGGTGTCCGACCTCGCCGAGGGCGCGCAGTTGACGCGCTCGTTCGCGCTGTTAGGAACGTTGACCTCGCTGGGCCCGATCCTCAGCCCGATCTTCGGTGTGGCGGTCATGGCGCTGTGGGGGTGGCGGGCGATCTTCGTCGGCTTGGGCGTGCTCGCCGCGATCTGCGTGGTGCTGGTCGCCCTCCTGGTGCCCGAGACCCACCCGGCCGAGCGGCGACTCGCGCACCCACTGCGGGGGATGCCGCGAAACCTCGCCGCCGCGGTGCGCTCACGCACCTACGTCGGTGGGGCACTCGTGTTGGTGTTCGCGTTCGCCGGCCAGTTCGCCTACATTGCTGGCTCTCCGTTCCTCCTGCAGTCGATCCTGGGGCTGTCCCCACTGGCGTACTCCATCGTGTTCGGCATCAACGGGATCGGGCTGATCCTCACCGGGCTGCTCACCGCGCGGCTCTCACGCCGCTGGAGCGAACGGCGCCTCATCGCCCTCGGATTGTGCCTGGAGGCAGCGGGCGCGGCGATCGTGCTGGTCACCGCCCTCACCGGCACCGTGACAGCGGTGACGCTGCTGCCCGCCCTGCTGCTGATCTGCGCGAGCATGGGCCTCATCCTCGGCCCCGCTTCGTCCTACGCGCTGCACGGCCTACGCCATGTGGCCGGCACGGCGCTGGCGGTCATCGGAGCCGCCCAGTTCTTCGGCGCGGGCCTGGTCGCCCCCCTGGTGGAGATCGGCGGCGACCAGAACCCGTTCCCGTTCGCGATAGTCGTCGCCGTCGCCGTCGGGGCCGCGTGGGTGGCCTGGGCGCTGTCGCCCGATCCGTCCGCACCACCAGCTTCTGCACGTCGCGAAGTCTCGCGCGTGTCGACGAAAGAAGGAGAGAACGATGGGCCGTCTTGACGACAAGGTCGCGTTGATCACCGGGATCGGCGGCGGGATGGGACGCGCTGCCGCCCTGCGGTTCGCCCGTGAGGGCGCGAAGGTCGTCGGCTGCGACCTGTTTCCGGAGGGTGCGGAGGAGACCGTCGCGCTGGTGCGGCAGGCCGGCGGCGAGATCACGAACTTCGCGCCGGTGCAGCTCAGCGACGCCGCCGACAGCGCGCGCTGGGTGGATGCCGCCGCCGGGGTGTACGGCGGCGTCGACATCCTGTACAACAATGCGTCGACCCCGAAGTTCGGTGCCGTCGACGAGTTGCCCGTCGAGGACTGGGACTTCGTCATCGACAACGAGCTGAACCTCGTGTTCTACGCGTGCCGGGCGGTGTGGCCGCACCTGAAGTCCCGCGGCGGGGGTGTCATCGTGAACGTCGGCTCGATCGCCGGCACCCGCGGCGTCGAGTTCATGCCGCAGAATGCGCACGGCACCGCGAAGGCCGGGGTCATCAACCTCACGCAGCAGCTCGCCGTCGAGGGCGGCCCGCACGGCATCCGCTCGGTGTGCGTGAGCCCCGGGTTCACCGTGACCCCGTCGACGGCGTGGCTCGTCGACAGCGGTCCGCAGCCGTTGCAGGACAACCTGGCACGCATGCCGCTGGGCCGCCCCGGTCAGCCCGACGACATCGTCAACGCCGCCCTGTTCCTCGCTTCCGACGAGGCCTCCTGGATCACGGGTATCAACCTCGTGGTCGACGGCGGCAGCACCGTCCTGGGCTGACGGGGCCGCGCACGCCGCCCGGCTACTGGTAGCGGGCGGCGTTCGCGCGCATCTGGTCGATGCGGTGCACGGGGGCGTCAGGGGCGACCGCGCCCGGCACGTACCGCACGGCGTGGATGAGACCGCTGTAGGGGAACGCGCCGTGCCGCGTGTGCATCTCCCATGACACCGGTGAGCGTCGGTCGATGCCGACGTCGATGCCCTCCAACGGCGAGAACGCGAGGAACGCGTGCAGTCCGTCGATCGCGACGGTCGCCCCGGACGCCTCCAGCACCGCCCTGCAGTCCCGACCCGCGCCGACCGTCACGAGCACCCGCACCGTCTGCCGCCCCGGGGCCAGTGCGATCGCAGCGCTCACGTGCGGGATGCCGAAGTCGTTCCACTCCAGCCGCACCGCGCCGTCCTCCACCACCACCGCATAGCCGCCGCCCTGGCCGCCGTGCGCGACGAGCACGCCCTGGTCGCAGTCGAACTCGACATCGATATCGATGTCGAACGAGCGGTTGGTCGTCAGCATGCTCGCGCGGTGGCGCTCCACCGTGGGGGTTCCCTGGCGGAGGGTGAGCGGCCGCTGCATCCGCTCTTCGTCGGGGTTGCGGATGACCGTCGACAGACCCGATCCCTCGTCGAGGGGGAAGACGTTCCCCGCCTCGGCGGCGGCCTCCCACGCCGCCTGCAGCCGTGCTACCCGCTCGGGTTCGGCGGCGGACACGTCGTCGGTCTCGGCCGGGTCGCGATCGAGCCGGTACAGCTCCCAATGGTCGTCGGAGAAGTCCACACCACGGGTGTGCTGGGTGACCGCCTTCCAGCCGTCCTCGTAGTAGCTGCGGTGCCCCACGACCTCTTCGAGCTGGGCGGTCCGGCTGCCGGGCCGGGTCGGGTCGCGGACGGCTGCGGCGAAACTGGCGCCGTCGATCGGCATGGCCGCGCGGCCACCGCGCTCGGCGGGCAGGTCGATGCCGGCCAGATCGAGCACGGTCGGCAACAGGTCGGTGACGTACTGGTAGTTGCGGCACACCGCTCCCCCGTCTGCGATCCCTGGCCCCGACACCACCAGCGGCGCGCGCACGCCACCCTCGTGGACCGACGCCTTGTATCGGCGCAGCGGCGTGTTGGAGACCATCGCCCACGCGCTCGGGTAGTGCATCGCGCTGCGCGGGCCACCGACCTCGTCCAGCGCCAACCCGACATCCTCGTCATCGTGCGGCAGCAGCGGCGGCGCCTTGAAGTACTGCTGGGTTCCCGTCGGCCCGCCCTCGGCGGTGGCACCGTTGTCGCTCATCACGACGACGATGGTGTTCTCCCGCTCCCCCAGGTCGTCGAGCGCGGCGAGGATGCGGGCGGTGCTGTCGTCGACCGACCGCACCATCGCGGCGTAGACGGCCATCATCCGCGCGTACAGCTCGCGATCACCGGCGGGCAGGCCGTCCCAGTCGGGCACTTCGGGCCCGGCGTCACGGTCCGCCTGCGGCGTCGCCGCGTCGAACAGGCCGAGCTCGACCTGACGCTCCCAGCGGCGCCGGGCGGTCACCGACCAGCCTTCGTCGTAGGTGTCTCGGAAGCGCGCGATGTCCTCGGCTTTGGCCTGCAGCGGTCCGTGCACCGCCGCGTGGGCGACGTACAGGAAGAAGGGCTTCTCGGGGTCGCCGGCGCGCACCGACTCGATCATCTCGATCGCGTGGTCGGTGAGGTCGTCGGTGAGGTAGTACCCGTCCGGGTAGCGATCGACGTCGACCGGCGAATTGTCCTCGATCAGCCGGTGCGGAGCGTGCGGGGTGGTCAGCGCCTCCAAGAAGCCGTAGTAGCGGTCGAAGCCCCGCTGGCACGGCCACATGCCGCGGTCGCCGGCATCGTGCAGCTCGGTCTCCGGCGCCAGGTGCCACTTGCCGACCGCGAGCGTCGCATACCCCTCGCCACGCAGGATCTCGGGCAGTGTGAGGCAGTCGTCCGGGAACCGGGCCGACCGGTTCGCCATGCCCGGGTCGGTGTTGGCCACGAACGCGTACCCGACGCGGTGGTGGTTCGCGCCGGTCATGAGCGACGCGCGCGTCGGGGAGCACAGCGGGGTGACGTGGAAGTTCGTGAACCGCGCCCCCGTGGCAGCGAGCGCGTCGATCGCGGGCGTCGGGATCTCGGATCCGAAGCACCCCAGATCGCTGAATCCCATGTCGTCGACCAGGATCACCACGACGTTCGGGCGGTTCTTCCCCGCCCCCGGCCGAGCCGGCCAGTGCGATTCGGACTCCGCGATCGTCCGGGCAACCGGCGGCGTCGTGGCGGTGCGGGCTTGCGTCGTCACAGTGACCTCCTCGTCGGTGGGCGCGCCGCCATCCGCCGCGCGCCTCCGCCAGTCTGGCGGGCCGCCCGCGCCACCAGGTAGCGCCCCGGCGGATGCCAGTCATCGCCGAGGGCCGCCCGATGGCAGGTATGGGCGCGGCGGCATTCAGCCGCGGCGGGTCGTTCCCTACTGTCGGGAGCGGGGCGGCGCCATCGCGGGCACGCCACGACTTTCGAGGAGCTCGACGATGACCCTGGACCAGGACACCACCTTCGACGGGCGGCTCGTGCTGCCGACCGACGCCGGCTGGGACGACGCCCGCGTCGGCCGCGTCTTCAACGGGCGCCGGCCGGATCGTCAGCCCGATGCCGTGCTGTTGGCGGCATCCGTCGCCGACGTGCAGCGCGGCGTGCGGCTCGCCGCAGAGAACGATTGGACCGTCGCCGTGCGCTCTGGTGGGCACGCCTGGGCCGCGTGGAGCGTGCGCGAAGGTGGACTGCTGATCGACCTGGGCGCCCTCGACGACATCTCCTATGACGAGGCCACCGGCATTGCCTCTGCGGGCCCGGCGACCAAGGGCGGCGAGGTTCTCTCGCCCTACCTGGAGGAACGGGGCCGGTTCTTCAACGGCGGCCACTGCCCCACCGTCGGCATCGGCGGGTTCCTGCTGCAGGGCGGACAGGGATGGAACCAGCGCGGCTGGGGCTGGGCGGCCGAGTCCGTCGTCGCGGTCGACGTGGTCACCGCCGACGGCGACCTCGTGCGCGCCGACGCCGAGCACAACACCGACCTGTACTGGGCCGCGCGCGGGGCAGGACCCACCTTCCCCGGCATCGTGGTGCGATTCCATCTGCAGACCCAGCCCAAGTTCGCCGCGCTCGCCCACACCGTGCACGGCTACGAGCTGGAGGACTTCACCGAGGTGATGACGTGGATGTACCAGGCGCACCACCGCATCCCCGACAACGTCGAGATCGTCTGCGTGTCGGTTCCCGTCGAGGTTCCCACCGGCGGTGAGCGTCGGCTGTTCCTGGTGACGGGGGTCGCATTCGGTGACGATCAGGCGCACGCGGCGGCATCCCTCGCCGAGTTCAACACCTCGCCGGTCCTGGACCGTGCCGTCTTCGTGCAGGATGCCGCAGCCTCCAGCCTCGCCGTCCAGCGCGAAGAGCAGATGCGGCAGAACCCCGAGCACTGGCAGTACATCTGCGACAACGCGTGGATCGACGGCGAGAACACGCCGGAAGGCATCGCGCAGATGGTCGAGGGCATCCGCCCGCTGTTCACGACCAACCCCACCGAACGGGGATTCGCGATCTGGATGAGCAACGCGCCGCGGCGCGACCTTCCCGACATGGCGTTCTCGCTGCACACCGACGCGTACGTCGCCGCCTACACGGTGTACGAGGACCCGGGAGAGTTCGCCCGCAACCGGGCCTGGGTGACCGAGGTGTTCGCACACGCCGAGCCGGTCACCGCCGGTCAGTATCTGGGCGACTCCGACATGACGCACCGGCAGCTGAAGTTCATGGCCCCCGAGAACTGGGAGCGACTGCAGCGGATCATCGCCGACCGCGACCCGCAGGGCCGGTTCCACCGCTACCTTGCGAAAGACCCGACGCGACTGAACGTCAACGAGTGGGAGCTCGACGCGGTATGACGCTGGAGTCGATGTTCTCCTGCGCCGGGCAGGTCGCGATCGTCACCGGCGGCGCAACCGGCATCGGACGTGCCTGCGCCGCGGGGCTGGTCGCAGCGGGCGCGCGGGTTGCTCTGCTCGGGTTGGGAGACGTGGCCGGTGCCGCCGCGGAGATGTCGGGCGGGGCCGTGGCCGCTGCGGGCGCGGTGGCTGGTGGCGCGGAGATCTCAGGCGAGGCGGTCGCCAGCGCGGGCGAGGCGGTCGGTGCCGTGTCCATCGGCACGATCACCGGCACCGATGCCGGGATCGCGGATGCCGGTGGTGCGGCCATCGGCATCCCGTGCGATGTGACCGACGCGGCCGCCCTAGCGGCGGCGGTCGCCCAGGTGCAGGATCGGTGGGGCCGCATCGATACGGTGCTCGCCAACGCGGGCGCCGCGCTCGACGAACCCGGTGCCACGGACGCGCTGGATCGCCTGGACCGCATGTTCGACCTGCACGTGCGCTCAGTGGTACGGCTTTCAGAGCTGACGCTGCCCGTCATGGCCGCCGGCGGAGGCGGGACGTTCCTGGTGATGTCGAGCCTGTCCGGGTTGCGGGGCAACAAGGTCATCGGCGGGTACGGGATCACCAAAGCCGCCGTCGCCCAGTTGGCTCGGAACATCGCCGTTCAGTGGGGCCCGCGCGGCATCCGCGCCAACGCCCTGTCCCCCGGGGTGATCACGACCGAATTCGCCCGGCCCATCACCGCCGACCCCGAAGCCGCCCGGGCGCGCGTGGCCAAGACGCCACTGGGCCGGTTCGGCACCCCCGCCGAAGTCGCCGCGGCCGTCGTCTGGCTCGCCTCTCCCGGCGGCGCCTTCGTCAGCGGACAGAACATCGCCATCGACGGCGGCACCCTCGCCTCCGACTAACCTCACCCCCGCTCGCCGCGAACCCCGCCGCGCCGCACACCGCCAACCCGCGCACGCCACACCGCGAGACCACAACCGGGTGATCGAGACCTTGAGTATTACTCACGGTCTCGCCCGCGTAGATGTGGTCTCGGCGCGGATGGATGCGGCGGCGCGGGGTGGAAGCCGCGCGCAGCGGAAGCGGCGCGGGGTGGATGGCGCAGGCAGCGGGGGAGGCGGATCAGCGCGCGGGGCGCAAGCCCGCGGGCCAGATGCCGTGACGACCGGGGTTGAGGATGCCGACAGGATCCACGGCATCCTTGATCTTCTCCACGAAACGGCGGTACGCATGGTCGCCGAACCCGTACTGCTCCTGCGCCAGATCCATGAAATGCAGGTGCGCGCGGTACTCGCCGTAGCCGATCTTGCCTGCCTCGCGCACCAGATCCTGCATCGCCAGATACCCGCGCGCCGTGGCCGCTTCATCGTCGTAGTCGAACGTGATCCCGGCGACGCTAACCAGGCTCCGCGCCCCCACGACGATGAGGTCGGCGGTGTGATCCAGCCCGCGCGACTCGAACTGCTCTCGCAACCAGCGCTGCAGCTCGTACACCTCCTGCCCGGACAGGGGCGCGACGGGCGCGAAGCTCATATGCCCGCCGTGGGTGCCGCCGTACCACCCGCCCATGTCCTTCCAGTCCAGGTTCGGTACACCCGCATACACCTGATCGGACGGATCGGGCAGGCTCGCCCACTCCTGCGGGCCGGTCGTCGTCGAACGAATCGCAACATCCGGGATGACACCGAACGCGCGCTCGATCTTCGCGAGGTGGTGCGCGTTGACCGGACGGTCGCCGTAGAGCGCCAGCCGCAGATGCCATCGCCCGACACCGATGCGCGCCGCGATCGCGTCGATCTCGGCATCCCCCAGCGGCTGCGCCGGGTCGGTATCCGACCAGTGGCTGCGCGGTGCCATGGTCGAGGCGATCAGCAGGGTGTTGAGGATGCAGGGGACCCCGTCGATCGTTCCGTCCAGGCGCAGACGGCGCAGGGTGTCGACCAGCGCAATGAGGTCCTCGTCGCGGCGAACATCGATATGCACATGGGTGATGACTTCGGGCTTGGGCTGCAGCCAGATGCCCAGCTTGGTCACGACACCGAAGTTCGACTGCATGAACAGCGGATCCAGGCTCGGACCGAGGCTGCGCTTGTACAGGTTCCAGCTGGCGTTGCCGTCCATCGCTCCCATGCCGGTGCGCAGCAGTTCGCCGTCGGCGGTGACGACCTCCAGCCCGCAGACGGCGGCGTGGTCCTTGCCGTTGGGAAGGTAGGTCAGCCCGTTGTCGAGTGAGTTGCCGCTGAGGCTCCCCCACCCCAGGTCGGGGACCGACACCATGAGGTTCGCGTCGGCGGCCTGGATCGCGTCGTACATGTCTTGAAAGCTCACCCCGGGTTCGACCAGCGCGTACCCGAGATCCTCATCCAGGTGCAGCACCCGGTTCATGCGTCGGTAGTTCACAGTGATGCCGCCCGAGACGCGCGGCGCGGCGCCACCGTACCCGTTGTTGCGCCCCTGGCCCTGTGCCCACAGCGGGATGCCGTACTTCCCGGCAACCCGGACGATCTGCTGCACCTCCTCGGCCGACTCGGGCTGGACGACGCCGCCGGCGGCGAACGCGTCCCACGCCGGGGGCTGGAACGGGTCACGGAACTCGCTCGCGGCATCCGCGTCGAGCACGCGATCGTCACCGATGGCCGCGGCGATCTCGGCGAGCGCGACACGCACGGTGTCGGCGGGGACGTCCGCGGTGACGGCGGGGAGGAACTCGGGGGTGGACATGGCTCTCCTTCGAGGTGTCGGATGTGAGGATGTGGCGTCATGCGGCCCGGCGCACGCCCGGTGCTGCACTGCGCGGCAGCGGCGCCGCCCCCGGGCGCAGCGGCGCCGGGGCAGACGATCAGACGGGGTTGCGTCCGATGAAGAAGTCCGCGAACGGGTCCGTCGCCGGTTCGAAACCGGAATCGATCAGGCCCTTGCGGAGCATGGCCATCTGCGGGTCGTGGATGCGTTGCGTGGGCAGTCGTAGCGGACCGCCGTTGTACCCGCGGAGCCAGCCCTGGAACTTCCAGGCCTGCCGGTCGATGAAGAACCCGCCGTTGAGCTGCTGTGCGACCGCGGCTTTCGCTTTGCGTGCCGGGTGCATCCGCCAGTACAGCTCGGTGACCTCGTCGAACCGCCCCTCGCGTAGCAGGGTCATGGCATGCGGAATGGTCGGTCCCCAGAACTCATGGTCACTGGTCGCCGACAGCTGGATCGGCATGAGCTGACCCAGCGGCAGCAGCTCACCCTCGATGGGGCACGAGATGACGACTTCGTCACCGAAGAGGCGGTGGCATTCGACGATGCCCATGATCGACGGGAACCCGCCCTCGGCCTTGATGACGGCGACGTTGGGGATGTCATCGATCATCCGGCGGATGAGGCGCGCGGGGATGTCGGAGGGGTGGATGCGGCTGTTGAAGCCCCACAGGAACATCGGGAAGACGATCACGGCCAGACCGGTCGCGTCACCGACGGCCTTCGTGTAGTCGTAGATGTCCTGTTCGGACTGCGGGTAGAAGTTCGGCGGGTACGACAGCAGCACCAGCTCGGCCCCGGCGGCTTCGGCACCGCGAACGGCTTCGATGTTCTGCTCGAGCGTCGACCAGCTTGCGTGGTGCACGACGACGAGATCACCGCGGGCCTCGTCGACGGCGATCCGCAGGAAATCGAGATATTCCTCCAGCGTGATATTGATCTCCGACACCCCGAGCGTCCCGAGGAAACCGTGCTCCTTGGCGAGTCTGATGTCGTGGCGGATGCCGCTCTCGTTGATCGCGGTCAGGTCGTTCGTGAACGACGGGATGGTGCAGTTGACCGCGCCGACCAGGCGCTCACGCGCCCAATCGCGGGCCTCGGACTTCGTGTATCCAGCCATATCGTTGTCTCCTTCCGATGGGCATTTCGCCCCCGGTGTCATTTGCGAATCGAGAGGATGCCCACCGGCAGCGGCATCCCCCTCCCTGTCGCGACGGCCCGGTCGTAGAGCTGGGCGGCCAGGACGATGTCCTGGAACCCGCTGCCGGTGGACTTGTAGATCGCGATGCCGGTTGCCGGCCGCGTCACCGATCCGCTCAGCAGGTCGTGCAGCGACACTGTGGCGGCATCCACGTCGAAACCCGCCGCGCGGGCAGCGATCATGTCACCGCTGTCGTGCACCACCTCGTCACGCGCGTCGGCGACGATCAGGCTCGCCCGGCTGAGCAGCACGGGATCGAGTTCGTGCTGGGCGGGCGTGGTCGACCCGACCGAGACGATCGTGGCGTCGGGCGCGACCCAGTCGCTGCGCACGGTCGGGGTCTCGTCGCGCGACCGCGCGGCGCACAACACCAGGGGTGCACCGCCGACGGCATCCTCCGGGCGGGCGACCGGCTCTATCGGAATGTCGAGTTCGGCAGACAATTCGTCGGCGAACCGCTCCCGGTTCGCCCGAGTGGGGCTCGTGACCCGCACCCGCTCCAGCCGTGCGACCCGGGCCGCTGCCCGTAGCTGTGCCCGGGCCTCGAATCCGCTGCCGACGACGGCGGCAGTCACCGGCTGCGACGGCAGCAGAGCGGTCAGCGCCGCGGCGGCCGTCGCGGCGGTGCGGATGCCGGTGATCCGGTTGCCGTCGATCAGCGCCGCCAGGCGCGAGTCCTGTTGGTCGAAAAGGGTGATGAGGTAGCTCGCGAGTCCGTTCTGGAGCGACGCGGCGATCGTCTTGGACCCGGCGAACCGTCCGCCCGCAGGCGCCGACGGCATGACCCGCTGCCACCCGGTCGCGGTCATCGCGACCGCGCGTTCCGGGGTCGCACCCGGATGTTCGGGACGGGCATAGGCATCGCGGAGCGCGGTGATCGCGGCGTCCCAGTCCTCCAGCGCGGAGATGTCGGCGTCCGTGAGGAAGAGGGTCGGCGGGTCCGCGAGGAATCCATCGTCGCTCACAGCGTCGCCTCCGATCGCTTCTCGCCCCGATGCCGTGCAGCCCGATACGGTGCAGCCCGATACCCGCGACCGGTCACGGTGCCACCTCCGCACCCTCGAGCCCGTGCTCGCGCAGCACGTCGGCGAGAATGCCGTCGCCGATGGTGCGGCCGGCTCCCCGCATGCCGAGGTAGGACTCGACCAGGTGCATGCGGGTCGCGCGGGCGGCCGCGACGGCATCCCTCCGGCGACACGCGTCGAGGATGTCGCGGTGGAAGGCTTCGGCCAGGGGAGCCCTCACATCGAAATGCAGACGGATCCGATCGGCCTCCGCACAGATCTCTTCGATCAACCGGAGCAGGACCGGCGTGTCGGCGGCGCGGTAGATCACAGCGTGGAAGTCGCGGTTGAGGTCGTTGAACACGCCCAGCGAGAAGTCGGCGTCGTGATGGCGGCTCTCGAGAGCATCAAGGATCGACGCCATGGTGTCGATCTCGGCATCCGACAGCCGCGGCACGCCGCGCAGTGCCGCCCGTCCCTCCAGGTCGATCCGTAACGCCGTCACCTCTTCGAGCCGACCCGGATCGACCCCCGTCACGACCGTGCCGCGGTACGGCTGCCGTTCGACCAGCCCCGCGGTCTCGAGCTGAAGGATCGCCTCACGCACCGGCGTGCGGCTGATGCCGAGTTCGTCGGCGAGGCTCGCCACGTCGACCCGACCACCGGGGGCGAGATCTCCGGTCACGATGCGATCACGCAGGATGCGCGCCAC
>NZ_JBKEAY010000201.1:0-7226 GCF_047972865.1 Microbacterium sp. | reverse complement strand
CCGGCGCGGGTGGTCAGCGGAGGCGCGATGCCGCGGCGAGAGATGCGCGAAACGCGCGGCACGCCGATGTGGCGCGTCGAGACAGCGCGGATCGCTCGCATACCCGCGGCGGTACCGCGGGCGGCGGCACGGCGGGTGGCGGCACGGCGCGTCGGACGGGTCGCCGCGCCACCCAGACGGGCGGCAAACTCACCGTCGGATCGGTCGTCAGGCAGAACGGTCACCACCGCCGCAACGGACGGTGACGGCCGGTCAGATCAGCGACAACTCGCGGAGTTTGGTCTCGACATCGGCGTTCGAGGGCTCAACGTGGTGGGTCGCGTCGGGATACACCACGACCGGGATGTTCGTGCGCCCGGAGATCTCGCGCGCGACGTCCGCGGCCGCCGGGTCCGCTTCGAGGTCGACGTACGTGTACGTGACGCCGAGCCCGTCGAGCTGGGCCTTGGTGCGGCGGCAGTCGCCGCACCACTGGGCGCCGAACATCGTGATTCCGTCAGTGGGAGATGTCATGCGTCCAGGGTACGCCGCCCGGACACCTCGGCGGGTTCCGGCGCGGACTGGGACGCGAGGGCCCGGCGCGGGGCGTAGACGACCAGCGCGTGGAAGACGAACCGCACGATGAACGCGGCGACGAGGGTCAGCCCGGCCGCGAGCACAGCCGGGACGTGGGCTCCTTCGACCAGCATCGCCATGATCGGGATACGCACGATCGCCTCGAGGTTGTTGAAGGTGAACGACTTGGCGAAGCGGTGCCACAACCGTCCCGACTCGGCCCTCATGTCGGCGAACACCAGGTACTCCAACAGGAGGAAGTTGCCGATGATCGTCAGTTCGCTCGCGATGATCGCGGCGGGCAGATAGTCCATCCCCAGTCGGATCAGCCCCCACATGATGACGAGGTTCGCGATGGCCCCGACGCCTCCGACCAGCGCGAAAGCCGACATGCGCCCGAACCGCAGCATCGTCAGCTGAGTCAGGAAGCGCAGCCCCTGGCGGAGATTCGCTTTCGAGTCGCCCGCGTACCGCTCGGCGAAGGAGAACGGCACCTCCGCGACCCGCAACTGGCGGCGAGCGAGGATCTCGAGGAGGATCTTGAACCCGCGTGGGCGCAGTGTCGACAGGTCGACGGCGTCGCGGTCGACGAGGAAGAACCCCGTCATCGGGTCAGTGCACGTGGCCAGCTTGCGGGGGAACATCGCCTTGGTCAACAGGGTCGACAGGCGCGAGACCGCCGTGCGGGTCGCGTCCGCCAGCCCGCGGGAGTCACCGCCGGAGGCGTAGCGGGAGGCAATCACGACATCGACATCTCCCGCCGCCGCGCGGTCGAGGAGCCGGGCGATGTCCTCGGGCGGATGCTGCAGATCGCCGTCCATGACCAGACACCACCGAGCCGCGGCCAACTCGAATCCCTCGAGGACGGCGCCACCGAGGCCGGCGTCGGCCGATTCGCGGTGGCGCAGACGTACCGGGAACGGTGCGCGCTGCGCGGTGGCGAGGACGCGGTCCGGGGTGTCGTCGGTCGAATCGTCGACGAAGATCACCTCGAAGCTCCGCCCGCCCAGCGCGTCACCGATGCGCCGCACCAGCTCATCGACGTTTCCACCCTCGTTGAAGGTGGGAACGATGATGGAAAGCTCCATGGAAACGCTCGCGAGTCGTCGTGCGGACAGGTCGTTTCACCCTACCCGCGCCTGGCTCAGCGTGTGCTGACAGTCCACAGCGGTCGGTTCGTGCCGCCCGCCGGTCCCGCACGTCAGGCGGTGGCGGTGCGGTCGCTGTGATCGTGCAGGATCTCGGTGGCGACCACGTCAAGGGCCCGCCTCAGCTGTGTGCTGGAGGTGTGCGCGGTGTACGGGAAGTACACCACTTCGACGCCCACCTTGGCGAACTCCCGCTCCAGCCGCTGCCCCTTCTCGGTGCCGCGCCAGTCATCGCCTTTGAAGAAGTGCGTGAAACCGACGCTGCGCCACACGTCGAGCTTGTCGGGCACCGTCTCCACGTGCACGTGATCGACGTAGCGCACGGCGCGGACGATATCCGCGCGTTCGGCCGTCGGGATGAACGGTGCAACGCCCTTGACCTGTTCCAGCATCTCGTCGCTGACCACGCCGGCGATCAGGATGTCGCACTGCTCCTTCGCGTGGCGCAGGATGTTCAGGTGCCCGACGTGGAACAGGTCGAACGCTCCCGCCGCATAGCCGATTCGTGTAGCCATGAGTCTCCCCAGAATGACTCGTGCGGTCCCCACCGCAGATTTCCCGACCGCCATCTTAGCGCGGACATCGTCGATCGCACACCTCGCCGGCGGATGACCCCGCCCGCAGCGCGCTCACAGGGTGTCGATGTGCTCCCCGGACAGGCGGTTCTTCGTGTCGAGCACGGGTGTCGTGCTCTGCGTGAGAAGGGAGTAGTCGATGTCGCCGTGGTCGACCAGCACGACGGCGATGTCCGCGTCGGCGAGGGTCTGCGCGTCGAGCGTCGCGGCCTCCACGCCGGTCGGCCACAGGTGCTCGGGCACGTGCGAGTCCACGCCTGCGACGATGGCCCCCTGTTGGTTCAGCAGGTGCGCGACCTGCAGCGAGGGGCTCTCCCGCACGTCCCCGGTGTCGCGCTTGTAGGACAACCCCAGCAGCAGCACCCGGCTGCCGCGCAGCGCTTTCGCGTCGTCGTTCAACCGGGCTTGCACGCGCTGCACCACGTAGGACGGCATGTGCTCGTTGACGTCGTTGGCGAGTTCGACGAAGCGGAACGCCTGGCCGAGCTCGCGGCGAACCTGCCACGAGAGGTAGCTCGGGTCCACCGGAAGGCAGTGGCCGCCGACGCCGGGCCCCGGCGTGAACTTCATGAACCCGAACGGCTTGGTCGAGGCGGCGTCGATCGCTTCCCAGATGTTGACGCCCAGCTGGTGCGCGAACACCGCGAGCTCGTTGACGAGGGCGATGTTCACGTGGCGGAACGTGTTCTCCAGGAGTTTGGCCATCTCCGCTTCTTTGGGGGAGCTCACCGGGACGACGGTGTCCACGATCGCCTCGAAGAACGCGCGGACCCGTGCCAGGGAGGCCTCGTCGATGCCGGAGACGATCTTCGGCGTTCGCCGCAGGTCCCAGGTGGTGTTGCCGGGGTCGATGCGCTCGGGGCTGTAGCCGACAGCGAAGTCCGCTCCGGCGCGTAGGCCGGACCCGGCCTCGAGGATCGGCACGAACAGTTCCTCGGTCGTCCCCGGGTAGGTCGTCGACTCGAGGATCACGGTCGCGCCGGGCCGGACGTGCTCGGCCAGCGACCGGGCCGCGCTCTCGATGAACGACAGGTCGGGCAGCGTCTCGCGCAGCGGTGTCGGAACCGAAACCACCGCGATGTCGAAGCCTGCGGCCCCGGCGTAGTCACGGCTCACCGCGTAGCGTCCGGTGTCCAGCGCCGTGCGGAGCCGATCGTCCGTGATGTCCTCCACGTGCGAACGCCCCGCCGACAGCGCACTGACGCGGCGGGCATCGAGGTCGATACCGATCACGTCGAACCCGACCTCGTTGGCACGCATAGAGATCGGAAGCCCCACGTACCCCTGACCAACGACGACGACGCGCCCTGATTGCTCTTTCATTTTTTCCCCCGGTTCCCCGCTGCGGGCCGATCCCAGTCCCGGCCCGTCTCCTATTCGGTGTCGTGCGCGCGGTCGTGCGCGTAGGCGAAGAATGAGCGCCCCAGCGCTCCCGACACCATCCCCGCTCCACGGCGGATCAGCCGACGTGCCCGTGCGTCTGCACCGACATCAAGCCTGATCCGCGCGCCCCCCACGCGCGCAGCACCGACAACGACCCTACCGGCTCCCCCCGCGGCGTGGCGAACGACGGCACCGAGCCGGGCGATGCGGGTGGGGGCGGTGGCCACCGCGACGCGGGCGGCGACGTTTCCGTGGCTGTACGCGCGACGCAGTACCCACGGCCGGGTCAGACGGGACGGCTCGACGGGGTCCACCGTGACCGACTCGTTGCACCAGACGAACGACGCGCCGCGTCGACTCAGCGCCGTGCTGAACATCGTGTCCGAGCCGCCGCCGAGACCGATCGACTCGTCGAAGCGCACGCCGAGCCGTCGCACTTCGGCGACGTCGAGGAGGAGGTTTCCGGTGGCCACGACGTCTCGGGGGGTGCCGGTGGGCATCTCGGGACGTTGGAACAGACCGCTCTGCACGATCCACGGGTCGGTTCCCGGGGGGAAGTGCGACACCACCCGCCCGACGACGCCGGTGGGGCGGCCGTGGTCGAGCCACGTCGTCACCAGTGCGGACAGCCAGTCCTCCAGCGGTGACTCGTCGTCGTCGATGAAGACGATCAGCTGGGTCTCGGTGGCGTCCAGGGCGGCGTTGCGCACCGCGGGGATCCCCGGCACCGGCTGCACGACGTAGGTCGCTCCGGCAGCAGCGGAGACGACGTGCTCGGCCGAGCGCGCCGGGTCGTTGTCGACCACGAGGATCGCGCCGTGCGAGACCAGTTCCGCCGCCACGCACTCCTGGATGTGAGCGGCCACGGCGGGCAGCAGATCGGCGAGCCGCTCGGGGCGCCGGAACGTCGGAATCGCGATCGTGACCGCGGGTTTTGCTTCGCTGTCAGCCATTAGTCTTCTCTCATACTCTCGTCGCGACGAGGCGTTCTGCGCATCTGTCAGGTAACAATAGGGGAACGGTGCTTGCCCCTAGGCGCTCGTTCTTGTACTCGCCCACGATCAGCCCCGTGTGATCGCGAACCCGAAAGTAACATGACCTCTACGACATCCACTCGCCTCCGCCTGCGCTCACCGCTGGTAGCGCTCTCGCTCGCCTTCGTCACGGCTGTTGCCGGCGTCCTCCTCAGTCCCGGTGCCGCACACGCGGCCACGAGCACGTTGACCGCCGAACCCGGCCACAGCACATCCACAGATGTCAGCGCCACCAAGGCAGACCAAGCACACTCGGTGTTCACGTTGTCGGCCAAGCCCGACGGGTGGGGGACCTACGTCGGCTCCCGGGTTCGGGTGCAGGGCGACAACTACTACCTGATGCAGGCTCGTGTCGCGCCCTCGGGCGAAGTGCACGTGTCGCTCAAGCGTGAGTCGGCGGGGAGTAAGACCGACCTCGTGGACGTCGCCGGAACCGACGTCACCGTCACCGCCGGCCAGAAGGTGCAGGTGTCGTTGACGGCATCCGGCACGACATCCGTCACGCTGAACGGAACCGTCACGAACCTCGATACGGGCGATGACGCGACGATCACGGCCAAGGACACGTCCGGGTCGCGCCTTACGTCGACCGGCTACGCCGACGCCTGGCTCTACACGAGCAGCGGCGCAGCAAGTTCCGCGTCTGCGAAGGTTGCCGACGGCTCGGCGCAGCCGGCAGTTGTCTCGCCTGACCCAGTCAAGAAGGAGCCCGCTCCGGTCGACGAGGAGCCCGCCACCGACGATATCGCGGCGAACGCAGGCGTGCCCGCCGGTACCTCGCTCAAGGTTCACCACGGTGATCTCACGATCACGAAGGCGAACACCGTCGTCAGCGGCCTAGAGGTGCGCGGGTTCATCCGGGTCAAGGCGCCGGGTGTGATCATCGAGAACACTCGCGTCCTCGGGCGGGCCACGACGTCGAGCATCGGTTTGGTGAGCAACTACAGCAACGCTGAGAACTCATTCAAGATCCGCAACTCCGAGATCTACGCCGCCGTGTCCGGAACGTACGTCAACGGGATCATGGGGCAGAACTTCACCGCCTCGAACGTGCACATCCACGACGTCGTCGATCCGATCCGCATCATCGGCTCCAACGTCACGGTGGAGAACTCCGTCCTGGAAGACAACCTCCACTACGCCAGCGACCCCACTCAGGGGGGCGGTGCAAGCCACGATGACTCGATCCAGATCCAGGCGGGCTCGAACATCAAGATTCGTAACAACTGGATGAGCGACGCGCACAACGCGGCGATCCAGATCACCCAGGGTATGGGGCGGGTCTCGAAGGTCACCGTGTCCAACAACTACATCAACGGCGGCGGATGCAGCGTCAACCTCCACGAGACCGGCCGAGGCAAGATCTATGACATGTCGGTGGAGAAGAACACGTTCGGTCCTGACCGTCGCGTGCGCGACTGCGGTGTGGTCGCCCCGACCAGCAGCTACCCACAGATGACGAGCAACACCTGGGAGGCCAACGGCAAGACAGTCGGCATCACCCGCGGCTGATCCCTTCATGCGAACGCGAACGCCGTCGGCCCTCGGGTCGACGGCGTTCGCGTTCGCGCGAGGTCTGCCACCGATGCGGTGCTCGCTCGGTTTCGGGCTACACTCCTCGCGGGGGCGGTCGCGATTTTGCGGCCGCGTATGGGACTGAACCGGGGTGGCCATGGTGACGACGATGGGCGAGAACAAGAACAGACGTTTCGTCGTATGGAGCGTGGTGGGTGTCGCGGTCGTTCTGATCGGCGCGGTGGCTGGGGGCTTCGCCCTGTCGGGCGGAACGCCCTCCCCGATGGCGTCGCTGACCGCGACGGCAGAGCCACCGTTGGCTGCATCGTCGCCGACTCCGCAGCCGACGGATCTGCCGACGCCCACGCCGGGGACGACACAGGCGCCGACCGAGACGCCGGACGCCGTGGAAGCAGACATCGACGACACAGCCTCGCCGGAGAAGGACGTTGCCGTGCGGGTGGCCTCGGTGCACCGGTTCGAGGCGACGGGCGCTCTCCCTGGCGAGGTGAGCGGACCGGCGCTGCGGGTCACCGTGGAGATCGACAACCAGTCCGACGCGGACCTCGACACGTCGCTGGCGACGCTGGCCGTCGATTTTGGTGATGATCGTGTTCCGGCGCCCGAACTCGACGACCCGGAGGCGCCAGCGAATCCTGGTATAGTCGCTCCTGGGGACTTGGGGACAATCGTTCGATCCTTCACCATTCCCGATGGTGAGACGGATCGGATGCGCGTCAGCCTGGAGATGTCGGTGGGGAAACCGACGGTGATCTTCGAGGGTGGCGTACCTGCCTCCTAGCTTCCCGAATTAGCTGGGGATTGCGGGCTCTGCCCGGTTCCGGGGCCGTGGGGGCCTTGGACGCTCACTAGGAAATGGGGACTTTCGTGAGCATGCGTACTTTTGTGGCGTCTGTGGCTGTGTGTGGTGTGGCTGCGGGTTTGTTGGTGGCGGGTGCTGTGGTGGCCCCGGTGTCGGCGCAGGCGGATACGGTTCCGCCGGATGGTCTGCCTGA
>NZ_JBKEAY010000225.1:0-5982 GCF_047972865.1 Microbacterium sp. | reverse complement strand
GCGGCACGGCACGCTCCTCGGTCCACGCCAGCTGGATGAGCCTGCGGCCGAGCCGCCCGCGCCCCGGTGGGGCGTCCGCGATGTGGTCGGCGGCCTCACCCCCGGCGGCGACGTGTTCGGTGCGCCCCGCCATCGCCAGCAGAATGCGTCGCGGCAGTAGGTCGGCCATCCGCGCGAGCCCTCCGCTGAGGCGCTGCGCCGTGACGACGAACCGCAGGCCCCGCCCGTGCGCCTCACGTGCCCCTCGCTCGAGCAGTTCGACGGCGGCGCTCCGGTACTCGTCGGGGAGGCGTGCCAGTAGCAGGTCGGCGTCATCGATGATGACAACGCTCCCCCGCGGCGCCGACTCGAGGCCCGCCAGCCCGTCCCAGCCCGCCTCCGCCTCGCAGGGTACCCGCACCACGTCCGTCGCCTGCGCGGCCACGACGCGCGCGGCCGTCGAGCGACCGCTCCCGGGGCGGCCCAGGACGAGAAGGCCGTCCGACCCGAGCAGCACCGGTGGTTGCGCCTGTTGTTCGGGTTCGTCGGCCACGCCCACGACGATCTCGCCGGGCCGGGCGATCTCGGCCAGCGGCATCCGCAGCGGCAGTGCCGGTAACCACGGCCGGATCGCGGGGGCATGCCCCGCCCCGGCGGCGGTGCACAGGCCCGGTGCGGCCGTCGCGACCCGGAACCGGACCGGCACCGGGTCGGCGCTGCGCCGCACCAGCGCGATGCCGCGCGCGTCGGCGGTGCCCGGGAGATCCGCCGCCGACCGATCCCCGAGAATCGCGCGGGCATCGGCCGCGTCGGTGACGCGCAGACTCACCCGCAGTCCCGCGTTGGCCAGCAGCGCGTCGCGGAAGACACCGGCCGCCCGCTGCGATGCCAGGATGAGGTGCATGCCGAGGGCCCGGCCGCGCGCGGCGACATCGGCGAACAGATCCTGCAGCACCGGGTGAGCGGCCACCAGGGCCGCGTACTCATCGACCACGATCACGAGGCGTCCCACCGTCTCCGGCACTTCCGCGACCTCACGCGCGGCGGCGTCGGCGAGCAGGCGCTCGCGGCGGCGGATCTCGGCACGAAGGCTCTCCACAGCACGCAATGCCGCCGGTTCGTCGAGATCGGTCAGGACGCCGGTCACGTGCGGCATCGCAGCAAGATGGTCGAACGTGCGCCCGCCCTTGAAATCCACCAGCAGAAACGCCGCCTGCTGCGGCCGGTACTGCCGGCACATTGCCGTGATCCACGTCGTGAGCAGCTCGCTCTTTCCCGACCCGGTCGTGCCGATCACGACGGCGTGCGGGCCGTCGCCGACCAAGTCCACGATCACCGGGTCGCCCGCCGCGACGCCGATCGTCACCGGCAGCGCTCCGGGCTGCGGGTCGGGCTGGACCGCATCGAGTCGCTCCAGCGACACCGCCGGGTCGGCGGATCCCGCCAGTGTCCGCTCGGCGCGGCGGGCCAGCATGACCGCGACCCGTAGCGCCTGACCGCGGGAAACGCCCTGCGCGTCGACCCCGCACTCCTCGCCCTCGGCCTCCAGCCGCGCCGTGGTCGCGTCGGTGAGGGTGAGCACCGAGCCGCACTGCGGCGGCACGGGGTCGCCGGGGCGGAGCCGGACGAACGGTATGTCCACGCCGGCAGCCACGGGCGTGCCGGGGCCGAACACCTGCACCGTCGGACCCTGTCCCCCCGCGACGTGCGGGAGGGCGGTCAGGCATTCCTCCGCAGCCAGAACGCGCAGCTGGCCGGGCGGGCGCACGCAGCACGCCTGCAGCACGAGCGCGCGCGCCACGGCAGCCGTCGTCGCGTCCGCCCCGACGACAGCCACCCCGGTCGTCAGCGGCACCGTCACCGGCATCCCCCGCACCCGACGCGCAGCCCGCCGGATCTGCGCCGCCAGTTCCGGGGACCCACCGCTGACCTGCGCGCGATGCTCCCCCTCCCCAACGCCGACGACCAAGACGTCCGACCGGCCCGCGACGGCCCGCCACACGTCGCTCGGGCGGTCGAGGAACCCCGCCAGTCCCGGTGTACGCTGCCACGCCGCCGCCCGAACGACGGCGTGCCGCTGCGCGATCTCACCGTGAGCGCGCTCGGCGGCGGCGGCAGCGACGCGGGCATCGTCACGGCGGCGCCGACGGCGCGCGCGCCGGGCGTCGAGCATGCTAGCGACCGCCAGCAACGGTCCCAGCAGCGCGAACCAGAGCGCGTACGGTGAGCGCATCACCGCCCACAACACCAGCGCTCCCACGACCGGTACCAGCGCCGCCCACGTTGGAAACGGCGTGCGGGGCGGATCGGGCGCGGGATCGGGCAGCCGCAGCGGTTCGTCGAGTTCTGTGGGATCCACTCCCCCAGCCGACCACAGGTGCGGCGCCCCGGACGCGGCGAAGCCCGCGTCCGGGGACGATCCGCGCCCGAGCGCGACTGGGGAGGACTCGGTGGCCCTCAGTCGCCGTCGGCGTACTGAGAGGCCAGCACGATGATCGTGACGTTGTCGCGACCGCCGTTGTCCAGCGCAGCGCTCAGCATCGCGTCGACCGCGTCGAGGGGGTCGTCGTGCTGCAGCAGGAAGTGCAGGATGCCGTAGTCGGTGAGCTCCTTGGTCAGCCCGTCGCTGCAGATCACGAACCGGTCGCCGTCGACGACCTCGAGTCGGACGTAGTCCGGGACGACGCCGTCGCTCGGGCCCACGGCCCGCGTGATGACGTTGCCGTAGGGATGGTTCTCGGCCTCCTCGGGGGTGAGCCGTCCGGCCGCGATCAGTTCCTGCACGACGGAGTGATCCGTCGTCACCTGCACGAGGCTCTCGTCGCGCAACAGATACACGCGCGAGTCACCGATGTTGAGCGTGACCCACGTCGGCTCGTCGCCGCTGTCGTCGAGGTACACGCCGGTCACCGTGGTTCCGGTGCCGTCGTCGGTGGATTCGGGGTGCGACTCGATGTCGGCCACCGCGCGGGACAGCGCCCGCTCGATCACCTTCGGCGACACCGTGCCCTTCGACGCGGCATCCCGCAGACGATCCACAGCGCTCGTGCTCGCGATCTCACCGCCCACATGACCGCCCATGCCGTCCGCGACGACGAACAGCGGGTAGTCGGCCAGCACCGCATCCTGATTCACCTCGCGGCGGCGACCGCGATCCGTGGCCGCCGCCCAGCGCAACGCCAGCGTGCCGTCCCGTAGCGGGACGCTCCGCGACTGTGTGGCCGGTTGGTGCACCTGATCACCCTTCTGTGGTCGTCGGGTGGCGCCCTGACACTCTAGCGCCCCCGCCCCGCGGGCCGGAGGCCCCGAGGATCAGGACCGGGGCAGCGTGGGGTCGGCGGGCGGTTCGGTCGTCGGCGGAGCCGGGGGCTCTGCCACCGGAGCCGCGGTCGCAGCGGGCGGTTCCGGCGCGGGAGGGGCGGGGTACTGCGCGCCGGGCGGGGGCGGTGTGGGTCCGGCTGCCGCCGCGGTCTGGACCGGGACGCCCTCCCAGACGGTCGAATCGGCGAAGAACCCGTTGCCCGCCCACGGCGCGGGCGGCACCGCGGTGTTCCAGCGAGAGCGGTCGAAGGCGAGGATGCCGAGCCACACCGGCGGGAGGAGGACGGCCAGGATCACCCAGGGACCCGGCTTTTGCAGTTTCAGGCCCACGCGCCACGCGGCGACGGCGAGGACGGCCGCCGGCACCAGCACCGTGATCGAGTTCAGGCCCGGCACAGCGCCGAGCACGATCACGACGCCGTATCCAATCAGGATGATCCAGGGGCTGAGGTCACCCAGTTTGCTGAAGACCATGGTGTTGTACACGGGGACCCAGGCGCGCCAGGCACCCTGCACACCCGCCTTCTCGAACACCTTCATGAGGAAGAAGGAGCACACGAGGTAGACGACGACGCCTGCCACGAGCAGGAGCGCCGAAAACAGTATGAACATGGCCGCGATGCCGCCATAGTTGGTGGTCACAAGATCCTCCGTCGGTCGGGAAGCTACTGGGGACGCGGGCACGTCGGGGGGCGCGCGTCACCTTATGCTATCGATTTCGATGGTCCGCGGCGCATTCGACGTCCCGACACGACGACACGGCTCACACGACGAGGTCGAGTTCACCGGGTGCGCCCGGCCGGAGGACGACCCCGGCCGTCGCGGCCCACTGCACGAACCCGTCGAGCGTGTTCACCCGTGGGCGGCTCGTCGCGAGGGTGCGCACCAGCGCGCCCTTCGCGTGCTTGTTGAAGTGGTTCAGGGCCCGGATCCGGCCACCGTGGGCGACGGTCACCACGCGCACATACGCACCCGGGATCTCCGCGGGAACGGGCCCCAGCGCCGCGTAGGCCTCCGACCGCAGGTCCACGATCACGCGTGGTGCCGCTGCGGCCAACGCCGACGAGACCGCGTCGGCCCACACACGGCGCAGCGGTGGCAGCCCCGGCACCGAGGTCCCCGCCGCCAGCCGGTACGCCGGGATCAGGTCGGTGGCTGCGATCGGACCGAACGGAGCGGAGTGGATCAAGACGTGGCGCGCGAGCCAGCGGCGCGCAGGACCGTCGAGCCCACCCGTGGTCAGCGCGTCGTACAGCACCCCGGTGTAGCGGTCGACGGCGGGCATCGTCGCCGTCTGGCGAAGCGCCGCATTGTGCGCGATGTCGCCGCGCTGGCGCGCACTGAGCTTGAGCACGCGCGCCGCGTCGTCCTCGTCGGCCGACAGCGCCACGAGTGCGTCCATCACCGTCTCGCGCACCGGATTGAGGGCCGGCAGCGCCCACCCGGTCGTATCGAGTGCGGGCCCGGACCCACCGGGGCGCTTGGTCTCGGACGGCGGCAACAGCATCAGCACGCGGACATCCCCTTCCTCCCGCGCGCCAGACGCCGCCCGGCGGGACCGGGCGGCGTCTGGTGAGGCGTCAGGACCGAAGCGCGGCGTGACCGGCGACGATCGTCAACTGGTCACGCTCCATCGAGAGGAAACCGTCGTTGGCCTCCGCGACGACCTTGCTGCCGTCTTCCTGGGTGATGCGCACCTCGCCCTCGGCGAGGATCGCGAGGACCGGCTCGTGTCCGGACATGAACCCGATCTCGCCCTCGACGGTCTTGGCCACGACGAGGCTCGCATCCCCCGACCAGACCTCTTCCTCGGCGGAGACGAGGGTGACCGTCAGCGCCATCTCAGCCGTTCTCCTTCTGGATGCGCGCCCAGTTGGCCTCGACATCCGAGATTCCGCCGACGTTGAAGAACGCCTGCTCGGCGACGTGGTCGAAGTCGCCGCGCACGATCGCGTCGAACGACTCGATGGTCTCCTTGATCGGCACCGTCGAGCCCTCCACACCGGTGAACTTCTTGGCCATGTAGGTGTTCTGCGACAGGAACTGCTGGATCCGGCGAGCACGGGCCACGACGACCTTGTCCTCCTCGGACAGCTCGTCGACACCGAGGATCGCGATGATCTCCTGCAGTTCCTTGTTCTTCTGCAGGATCTGCTTGACGGCCGTCGCGACGCGGTAATGGTCCTCGCCAATGTAGCGGGGGTCCAGGATCCGGCTCGTCGAGGCGAGCGGGTCCACCGCGGGGTACAGACCCTTCGAGGCGATCTCACGCGAGAGCTCGGTCGTGGCGTCGAGGTGCGCGAATGTGGTCGCCGGCGCCGGGTCGGTGTAGTCGTCGGCCGGCACGTAGATCGCCTGCAGCGAGGTGATCGAGTGGCCGCGTGTGGAGGTGATGCGCTCCTGCAGGATGCCCATCTCGTCGGCCAGGTTCGGCTGGTAGCCCACGGCGGAGGGCATGCGACCCAGCAGCGTGGACACCTCCGAGCCGGCCTGCGTGAAGCGGAAGATGTTGTCGATGAACAGCAGCACGTCCTGCTTCTGCACATCGCGGAAGTACTCCGCCATCGTCAGCGCCGACAGCGCGACGCGCAAACGCGTCCCGGGCGGCTCGTCCATCTGGCCGAACACGAGCGCGGTCTTGTCGAAGACGCCGGCCTCGTCCATTTCGTGGATCAGGTCGTT
>NZ_JBKEAY010000113.1:0-18121 GCF_047972865.1 Microbacterium sp. | reverse complement strand
GACCGGCCGGAGGCTTCGCCGCCGCAGGGTGCTTTCACGATGCACCCGTCCACGGCCAGGTCCTCCAGACGCAGGCCGATCATCTTGTCGTAGGCGTTGAGGCAGATCTGTTCGAGTTCCGCGAAGATCCCGTGTCGGATCCACTCGTCACGGCGGCGCCGGATCGTGGTCGCCGAGCAGGCGCTGTCGGCGATCTTGGCGTACGCGGCACCGTACACGAGCACCTGCACGAGCTTGTCGAAGATGATCCGATCCGACACCCGCGGGCGGTGACACCCGAGCGGGTGCTCATCGATCACGGGTGGGACCAGCGCTTCGAACTGGTGCCACAGCGGGTCAATGATCGAAGATGGAACGGCGGGCACGAGGCGTCCTGTTGATGAACGTGGTTTTCACACATCCGTGGTTAACACGCCTCGTGCCCGCCGTCAGGTTAACGCGCCGTGATCAGCACCTATTGGCGCGAACTCTTAGGAGGTCAGAGGCCGGCCGACGGGGTGGTCTCGAGGCTGCGGGCGTCGCCCTTGTACAGGAAGGGGTCGCCGTACCAGGTGAGTCCGTCGGGGAAATTCTCGCGCTCCCACTTGATCGGCGCCCAGTCGGGGTCGAAGATCAGGTAGCCGCCGGCGTAGATCTCGACGCGGTGGCCCGATCCCGGGTCCAGGACGTAGAGATACATGGCCTGTCCGATACCGTGCTTTCCCGGCCCGAGATCGAACGTGACGTCGTAGTCGCGGAGGATGTCCGCCGCAGTCAGCACATCTGAGAGGTTCTCGAGGTTGAATGCGACGTGGTGGAGCTGGCTCGTCTTGCCGTAGGCATTGGCGACCATCGCGAGGTCGTGGACCTGGGGCGTCACCGACATCCACGACGCCAGCACGGTCGTGTCGTCACGGTGGAGCGCGTACTCGCGGCGGTTGAATCCGAGGTTGTTGCGCACCCACAGCTCAGCCTCATTGATGGTCTCCCGAGACGTCTGAACGTTGAAGTGGTCGATTCTGCGCACACCGAGCCCGCGCCGACGGGAGCTGTTGCTCGGCAGCTTCGAGCGCAGCTCTTCCGGGGCATCCGGCTTGTCGATGTCGTAGTAGAGCTCGAACGGATGTCCGCTGCCGGGAACGAGGAAGCGCACCGCGGTTCCTCGCCCGACCTCGCTGCCGGAGGCCACCTCCGCGGACTCGATCTCTTGGCGGGTGAGCTCTTCCGCGAACAGCTCGACGTCCTGCGGCCGCCTCACTCGGAAGCTGTAGGAGTTGACGATGCTCTCGGGCTGCTGAGTGAGCACGAGTGAGTGATGTGTGAGCTCCTGGAACCCGCGCAGGTATGCGGTGTCGCCGGTTCGCGCCACGATCTCCATCCCGAGGAGATCCGAGAAGAAGTGCAGTGACTTCTCGAGGTCCTTGGTTCCGAGATTGATGGCGCCGCACTGCGCGATCTGGGGGCCGGGATCGTAGTTGTCGGACAGCTTGGCCATTCGGATTCCTCTCGTCGACGGCACACACGCCCGCGTCGTCAACCTCCGCGGACAGGAAGGTTCCACGTCAGGATGGCTTGCTTCGTCGTGCGTGAGAACTCGATGTTCCGGTCGGCGGCACGAGGCAAAGGGGGCGGGCGAAGCCTGACCCGTTCGGCGAACGTCGGCAGAGGGAGGGGTTGACAAGTCGGCACGGACGCAGTCATGATGCTTGATATATCAACATAGATATATCAAGCGCAGGGAGGCGCCTACTCATGACTCAGACGTTCCAGCCGTTGTCCGCCCGACCGCGGATCGACGCCGCCACCGGACCCATGGACATGGATCGCCTTCGTGGGGGTGAGCGTCGTGCGCGTCGTCGTTGACCCATCGACGGTCGTCGTCGACGAGGTCGACGACCTGAATCGACTCGCCGTTCTCTCACACATCGACATCGAGCAGTCGATCGCCCGCCTGGTCGATGCCGGACTGGCTGCACCCTCAGCAGGCGAGCAGATGGACGGCCCGAACGTCGTCTGGCTGGATGCCGCCGCGTTGCGCGATCGTGCTCGCCGCGCACCGGGCACACGAGCCGCGAGCTGGGACAACCAATGGGATGGCATGATCGCGTTCGCCGATCAGCACGGTTGGATGCGGGAGGGCACGCACGTGCGTGCGCATGTCGATGACGACCGTTGACGTTATGCCCCAATCGATAGACGACCACGTTCGCCGCGACGATCGCGCGGCGGTGCAGAAGGCCTTCAGCGTTCTCGAGGCCGTCGGCCAGTCATCAGGCCCGGCAGGTGTCAGCGTGATCGCTCGGCGTGCGGAGCTTCCGAAGTCGACCGCATTCCGCCTCCTGGCGATCCTTGAGCGAACCGAGGCCGTCGTCCGTGTCGGCAACGGCTACGCGATCGGTCCAACCATGTCGCGCCTGGCGGACTCGCATCGATCGACTGCGATCGAGGAACACGTGCGCGATTTCGCGACGCCGTACCTGGTCGATTTGAACGTCGGCACACGCGAGACCGTGCATCTGGCGGTCCTGGTCGGCACCGACGTCCTATACCTCAACAAGTTGCAGGGGAGTCATCGAATCCTGGCACCGTCGCGTATCGGCGGCCGGATGCCCGCGTATGCCACGGCCGTGGGAAAAGCGATGCTGGCGAGTAATCGTAAGGCCGCCTCCCTGGCACTTGCCGGGCACAGAACAGCATTCACGGACGCGACACTGCTGGCCGAGCGAGACCTCGAGCGCGAGTTGGAACGCGTCCGTGAGGACGGCATCGCATTCGATCGTGGCGAGTCGCACCCAGACCTGCGGTGCGTCGCGGCTCCGATCCTGGGTGCGTCCGGTCAGGCGGTCGCTGCGCTCTCCATATCGGTCTCGCGCGCCTTCAACCCGACCATCCACACGCGCGCGCTGCGCCGCGCGGCCCACGCCGCCTCGAAGTCGCTCACGACCATGCACCGCCGCATGATCGGCGGCGTGACCGATGGCGCCGAAAGGTTGCCCGCATGATCTTTACCACGCCACTTCGCCGCCGTTCCGGACAGTGGCACAATCCACGCCTTCTGTCGTCGATAGCGATCAAGATTTTCCCAAGAGAGGACACCCTGATGAACAACGACGTCGTCCCCCACATCTCCGCCCGGCAGATCGCCACCCCGGAGGAGCTCGCAGACAGCGAAGCTATCTCTCCCGAGGAGTTCAAACTCGCGTTCCGCGGTCTCGCCGCGGGCGTAGCAGTGATCACCGCAAGTGTCGACGGCGAGGCCGCGGCGATGACGACGACGTCGGTCGCGTCGCTGAGTGCTACCCCGCCGCTTCTGGCTTTCTCCGCGTCGCAGCTGTCGTCGGCGACGAAGGTGATCGGCGAGGCCGACACGGTCGTGGTTCACATCCTCTCGTCCGAGCAAATCGAGCTTGCCAAGCTCTGCGCGACCAGCGGCGTCGACCGATTCGCCGACACCAGCGCTTGGCATCATCTCCCGACTGGCGAGCCTCACTTCCACGGCGCTCATGCGTGGATTCGGGGGCGTGTTGTCAACCGGTTCGCGGCAGGGTCCTCCGTCGTGCACATCGTCGAGGCACTGTCCTCTAACGTCCGCGACCGCGATGCGGCCGTTGCCGCCCCTGCTCCGCTGGTGTACCACAACCGCACCTGGCATGCGCTCGGCGAGCCGTCCGCGCTCTGATCGATCTCACCCGCCTCACCCGATAACAACCACCACTGCCCGCCGCGCAGCGCGGCGACGATAGGAGAACGATGAAGTTCGGAATGTTTTTCAACCCCATGGTGCCCAAGCACCTGGACTCCGAAGACTGGGCGCCGGACCAGGAGAAGGCCGAGCTCGACAGCATGCTCGAACAGATCCGGTTCGCGGACAGCCTGGGCTTCGACTACGTGTTCCTCGGCGAGCACCACTTCACCGCGGAGTATGCGCACAACACTGCGACCGAGGTCCTGCTGGGGGCACTGTCGCAGACGACAACTACAATCCGGTTGGGTACCGGAATCGTGCACGCGTCCCACAATGATCCCGTGCGCACGGCGGAGCGGATCGCGACGTTGGATCAGATCAGCGGCGGGCGTGCGGAGTTTGGGTTCGGTCCGGGAACGCCCGGGGAGGTGGCTCCTCTTCTTCGCGTGCCAGCGGACAGGGTGCGCGAAGTTGCGGCCGCGTCCGGGCAGATCTCTGCCGACATCCTTGGCACCCGCGGTGTGTGGCCCGGTGTCGACAACGAGTTCTTCACCTACCCTGCGGTGGACGTCATCCCGAAGTCGTACCAGACGCCCCACCCTCCGCTATGGACCTCGGCGACGCAGCCTGGCGCGAACGTCGGTATTGCTGCCCGGGGTCTGGGTTCCCTCATGCTCACTGTGGGTGGCCCCGATTTGGTCGCCGCAGAGGTGCGGGCGTACTGGGACCGCCTCAAGCAAGGTGATGTCCAGATGGTCGGCAAAGGCATCAACCCGGCGGTCTTCACGTTCACGGTCGGTCTCATCGCCCCGACGGACGAAGAGGCACAGTTGCGGGCGCGGGAGGGTGTGGAGATGTTCGGCTACGGACTCACCGGCGGTTCATACGCGCGCATCGGTGATCCCGAGCATCACCTACACCGTGCCTGGCGGGACTTCAAAGCAGGACGCGGAGACATCCGCGAGAGCCTTCCCCTGCCAGCGGAGGTCCTTGCAATGGGTGCCGCGTTTGCCGATGCCCCCGGGTCGATGATGGGCAGCCCGGAGACGGCTCGTAAGTTGACCCGACAGATCGAGGCGACCCACGCCGACGGTCTGTTGCTCAACCAGGATTTCGGCTACACGAGCCACGAGCACCAGATGGAATCGATCGAGCTGTGGGCCACCGAGGTCATCCCCGAGTTCCGCGAGCGCCACCACGAACACGAGGAGTGGCGCCGTCAGCAGATCGAAGAGATCGGCCTGCCGGTCGTCACCTCGCTCTGAACGCATCGACAACCCGAAGACAGATCAAAGGGCCACAAGAATGACTATTGAATCAACCGAGTACAGTGGCGTACCGCTGCGGGTCGCACGCCCGTTGACGACACCCGAGGCCGCTGTGCTCGTCTTCCACCAAGCGCCCGGGTACACGCCGCAGACCAGCTACTGGCTCGAGCAGCTCGCGGAGAAGGGCTACCTCGCCGTCGCACCGCTGCTCCTGCATCGCCAAGGCGTGGAGGTCATCGACCCGGGTGCACGCTTCGGCGGCGACATGGCCGCATTCGCGGCGTTCCTGTCGGGCGATAAGGAATTGCGCGCCGACCTCGAGGCAGCGCTCGCCTTCGCCGAGAGCGAGTCCATCGCACGCTCGTCGATCGGCGTGCTCGGCCACTCATACGGCGGTCGCGCCGCGTACCTCCTCGCCTCCGAGTACGCACTCGCCGGCGCCGTCGGATACTACGCCGTCGGTGTGCAGCGACACGCATTCCAGGGCAACGACGGGCTGCCGGCGCTCGCCGACCGCACCTCCGCTCTGCAGACACCCTGGCTCGGACTGCTCGGAGAACAGGACATGCTCTACACGCCTGGTGAGCTCGACGACTGGGATGCCGCACTGTCCTCCGCCCCGGTCGAGGCAGCGAACGTCCGGTATGCCGGAGCGGGGCACGCCTTCGATCTCGACATGCCCATGGGGCCGGGGCTCCCCAGCCCGTTCAACGCGGATGCCGCCCAGGACGCGCAGCGTCGCGCCGTCGAGTTCCTCGACGTGCGGCTGAAGAGCGGCGTTTCCTGATGTCCGGGGCGGGTCTCTCCGGCCCGGGAGCAGGCCCCCTCTCGGGCCTGAGGGTCGTGGACTTCGGGCAGTGGCTCGCCGCGCCTCTCGTGGCCATGTGGCTGGCGGATGCCGGCGCGGAGGTCATCCGCGTGGACCCGCCGGGCGGGCCACGATGGGACCACCCGGCCAACGCCATGCTGCAGCGCGGCAAGCGCAGCATCGTGCTGGACCTCACCCAGGAGGACGACCGGCGAACGGGGATCGAGCTGGTTCGCCGCGCCGACATCGTCCTGGAGGGCTTCCGGCCGGGGGTCATGGCAAGGCTCGGGCTCGGCCCAGAGGAGATGATCGCGCAGAACCCGCGGCTCATCTACTGCTCGATCCCCGGCTTCGGTGAGAATGACCCGCGTGCAGGGCTGGCTGCGTGGGAAGGCATCGTCACTGCGGCCGCCGGCATCTACCTGTATCCCGGCTGCACCCCGATGGACTACATCGGGGATCGCAGCGGCGAGCCCATCTTCAGCGCGGTCCCGGTCGCTTCGTCCTACGGCGCTTTCGTCGCCGCGCACACGGTGATGGCCGCTCTGATCGCGCGGGAACGCGATGGTGTCGGCCAGCGTGTCGAGCTGCCGTTGTACGACGCATGCTTCGAGCTGATCGCCTCGGGTGTGATGAAGATGGAGAAGCCGCCCGCCGCTTCCGGTGCCCCGCGCATCGGCATGAGCATGCCGCAGCTCGGGCACTACCAGTGTGCGGACGGGCGATGGCTCGAGCTGTGCCTGTTCCAGGACAGGCACCTCGAGTGGTTCGCGCAGACGTTCCTGCCGCAGGAGTTCATCGACGACGGCATGGGTGATGCCGAGCGGATGCTCACCGACGCGGCGCTCCAGGAGCGCGCGCGGGTGCGCTACGCCGAGCTGTTCGCGACGCTCCCCGCCCGGGAGTGGGAGATCAAGATCAACGACGAGAGCGGGGCATCCGCCGCGCTCTGCCAGACAGGCGAGGAGTGGCTGACGCTCGATGAGCACGCTCGCGACTCGGGTGCTGTCGTCGAGGTCGACGATCCGTACCTCGGCCGGACGGCGCAGGGCGGCTTCCCGTTCAACCTGTCCACCACACCGCTCTCGGTGCAGTTCCCGCGGCGCGAACTCGATGCGGATCGGGAGGACATCCTCCGCGAGCTGTCACAGCCGTTCGCCGTCAGCGCACCAGCCGAACCCGTGGCTTCCGGTCGTCCAGCGTTGGAGGGAGTCCGCATCCTCGATGTCGCGCAGGTTCTCGCCGGACCGACGGTCGGGCGTGTCCTCGCGGAGTATGGCGCCGAAGTCGTGAAGATCCACAGCTTCACAGACCGGCAGCTGGGCATGCACGTCTACACCAACAGCGGCAAGCAGTCGATCATGGTCGACCTGAAGACGCCCGAGGGGATGGAGATCTTCGCCAGGCTCGCGCAGGGTGTCGATATCTTCGTGCAGAACTTCACCCGTGGTGTGGTGGACCGTATGGGGATCGGCGAAGCGCAGCTGCGTGAGATGTCTCCCGGGGTGATCTTCGTCTCGATCAGCGCCTTCGGCCACAAGGGCTACCGTGGCGGCTGGCGGGGACGCGAGCAGCTCGGTCAGGGCCCCACGGGGATGCAGGTCCGTCTCGGCGGCGACGGCGAGCCCCTCATGGCGCCGTATCCGTTCAACGACTACGGATCAGGAAACCTTGCCGCATTCGGAGCGTTGATTGCGCTGTATCACCGCACCCGGTCGGGTGGTGTGGGGCAGGCGGTCGAGACCTCGCTCACGCACAGCGGCACGTTCCTTCAGGTGCCGTTCATGGTCGCGCACGAGGGGCGTGTCTGGGATGAGCCGCGCGGTCAGCACGCGAAGGGCTGGTCGGAGACTTCTCGGCTCTACGAGGCATCGGACGGGTGGCTCTACGTGCACGCGCCGGACGGGTTCGACGGGATTCCCTCGCTCCGTGGACTCGATGCCGGCGAGCTGGAGTCGGCCTTCCGATCGCACGCTGTGGGGGAGTGGAGCCATGCGCTGGCAGCGGCAGGGATCGGGGTGCACCGGCTTGTCGATCAGCCGGACCTGATGGACGACTCTGTCGTTCGAGAGCGGGGCCTGGCGATCGAGCGCACCCACCCGGTGATCGGCCGGATCACCATGGCAGGTCCGCCCGCACGCCTCTCCCGGACGCCCGCGGCGCCCACCAGGCCCGCGGGCCCTCCCGGTAGCGACACCCGCGCGGTGCTCACCGGACTGGGGTTCGACGCGGACGACTTCTTCGAACGGGGCGTCGCACGCGACGGTCTGCCGAAGGGGGCGACGTTCATCGGCATGTTCCGCTGACACAGCCGGGACGAGGGGGACCGCGGCGCCGCAAGGCGACCGCGGTCCCCCTCGTCTGTGGTCAGTAGTGGCGCGTAAGCCCACCGTCGACGGTGAGGAACTGCCCGGTGACCATGCTCGCTGTCGGCCCGGCGAGGAAGACCACAGCGCCCGCCATGTCATCGGCCGACGTCTTTCGCGGAATGCTCTGTGCCTGCATCATCAGCTCGTCGATGTTCGGGGGGAACTGACCCGCCGCTATCGCTGCTTCCATCGGGGGAGTGCGGGTGACACCGGGCGTCACGGCGTTCACGGTGATACCGAACACCCCGAGCTCGCTGGACAGCGCGCTGGTGAGGCCAATCACGCCGCCCTTGCTGGCGATGTACGGAACCATGCCACTGCTCTTGCTGTAGATGGAACTCGATGCGGTGTTGATGATGCGGCCGTCCCCGTTGCGCTTGAGCATCGGCAGCACCGCCTGGGTCACGATGAACGTGCCCGTCAGGTTGACGTCGATCAGGCGACGCCAGGTGTCGAGCGTGAGGTCGTCGAGGGGGGTGATGGCACTGATGCCGGCGATGTTGACCAGGATGTCGCATTCGCCGAGGCGCGAGGTGAGTTCGTCGACTGCGATGCGGACTTGAGATTCGTCGCTCACGTCGGCCGTCGCGGAGCTCGCGACTCCGCCCGCGCCCACAATGGCCTGCACCGTCGCCGTGCCGGCGTCGCGATCGAGAACTCCGACGGACGCGCCGGCTTCGGCGAGCGCCTTCGCCGTGGCCGCACCGATGCCCGCTGCCCCGCCCGTGACGATCGCGACCTTGCCCTCGAGCGTTCGCATCTGACTCATGCTGATTCCCTTCCTCGGATCGTGCGTGCAATATCGCACGCTGTCCGAGGATAGGGGAGGGCTGTTGGTGACGCCCGATCGGTTCCGTCGGGCGGCACGGGAGTTCTGCCAGACGTGTCAGAAGAAGGTGGAGATGTTCTTCATCAACAGCACGTTCTGCTCGAAGAGGATCGTGCGTTTGGCGATCTCGAATCCGTGCAGTCCCGTGCGACGGAGGAGGTCTGTGCGACCGCCCGCGTAGATGTCGACCTCGGTATGAAGCCGGTTGCGATACACGATGAAGGCGCTGCGGGATTGCAGCAAGCCGTCCTCGCGCTCGCGCACCGACACGTTCGAGATGAGATGACGGGTGCGGCTCGGCGGGTCCTCCGCCCAGGCCATCCCGGAGTCGTAGCGACGGATCCGCCAGGCGAGGGACTCGCGGGTCTCATCGTAGAAGGCGGATTCGCCGGGTGCTGCTACCGACAGTGCCTGTTGGCGACGCAGGCGGTTGGTGCGAATCGGCGCCCAATAGTGCACGTCTGCGGCGAGCATCTCGAGCCAGTCGGCGAATCGCCCGTCGTCGAGCACCTCGGCTTCCAGATTGTAGAACTGGGTAACCTCGAAGTGCGTCTGCATGTCCGCCAGACGCATCCCGTCGATCGCATCGTCGAGGATGCTCGCGGAGGCCGATGTGGCGCCGTTCAGCGTCGCGGGGTTTAGTTGGAAGGCATCGCTCGCCATCGAAGTTTCCTTTCGTGAGTCGCCTGGTTGTCAGCGGCTGACGCGCAGGACGGCGCGCAAGCTCACGCTGGGGTCGGCGAGCTCGGTCGCTGTCACCGGCACGCGGTTGTCGATGAGCCGGCGTGCGGCGCGCACCAGGTTCGTGTCGTCCACAGCGGCCGCGCCCACAAGCAGACCGTCTTCCACGAGGAACACGGCAGGGTACGCTCCGCCCTCCCGGACGACGATCTTGCCAGAGCCGGACAGACGGCCGACCGCCTCGAGGTGAACGTCGTGTCGATCGGACCAGAACCATGGGGCACCGCGAGCTGGGGCGTCGAGGCCGAGCATGCCGTAGGCGGCATGCTTGCCACTCGTTTCCGCAGCTTCCCAGTGCTCTTCACGGCGGTGCAGCGTGCCGCTGCTGTCACGCAGGCGGGCGACATCGCCGGCGGCGAAGACCCCGGGTGCGCTCGTCCGGGCGGACTCGTCGACGAGGACCCCGTTGTCGATGTCGAGTCCCGCGGCCGCGGCCAGTTCGACGTTCGGTACGAGGCCGACACCGACGATCACAAGGTCGGCGGGGAGTGTCGGTCCGGCGTCGACCTCCACCTGGAGGTGCTCCGCGCTCTGGGAGATCTCAGCCGTGACCCCGACGATGACCTCGACACCGCGCTCTGTGTGCATATCGTGGAGGCGCGTGGCAAGCGCCTCGCCGATCGCCGGGATGAGCGGTACCTGGACCGGATCCACGAGGGTGACGTCGGCCCCCGCGATTCGCAAGGATGACGTGAGTTCGGCGCCGATGAGTCCGGCACCGATCACCACCGCGCGCACACCAGGAGACACGCGTTCACGGATCGCGACGGCGTCCTCGAACGTGCGCAGCATGTGCACACCGGGAAGGTCGATGCCAGGGATGGGCAGTGATCGAGCACGCCCACCGACCGTGAGCAGGACGGTGTCGGCCTCGAGATGGGACCCGCCCCGCAAGCTGACGGAAGGAGCGGCCGGATCGAGGGCGACCGCTGCGCTGCCGAAGTGGGTGGTGATGTCCTTCTCCGCGAGCGCTTCATGTGTGGCGAACGCGAGGGCGTCGATCGTGAAGTCATCACCGAACAGACGCTTGCTCAGCGGCGGCCGGTCGTATGCGGTCGACTCTGAGTCGACCAACGCGATCGGACCGTCGTGGCCGAGGGTGCGCAGCTGCAGGGCGGCACTGTATCCGGCCAGCCCTGCACCGACGATCACGACTCGTCCGGCGTCGCGCGGGGTCGTCATGATGCGAGCCGTTCGGGGTTCGGGACGACGCGGATGTCGGTTCCCTCGACGATGAGTCGGTGGCACGCAACGTCACGGGTGGCGGGCATCGACAGGACCTCGCCGCTCTTCAAGCAGAACTTCCCGGAGTGCAGCGGGCACTCGACGACGCCGTTCTCGATCCATCCGTCCGACAGGGAGGCCTCTTCGTGCGAACACGTGTCGTCGAGCGCGAAGAAGTCGCCGTCGTCATTGAAGATCGCGATATCGTCGACTGTTCCAAGCGCTGCCGCGTCGATCTTAATCGCTTCGCCCTCGGGCACGTCGCCGGTCTGGGCGACCACGATTCCCTCGCTCATGACTTGTCCTCCTCGTGCCACGCGGGCGTGTTCATCAGATCGGCCCATCGCTGATAGAAACGACGGCCGGCGGCATCGCTGTAAAGATCGCTTGTAGAGCCGGGGTGAACGCCATCTTGCCGCTCGGTGTCGAGTCCCATCTGGTAGTTCAGCGGGACCGTGTTCGTTCGCCATCCGTGGGAGATCGCCTGGATCTCGCTCCAGTTCTCACCGTCGTCCTGCTCGAAGATGCCGGAGGGCCCGAAGGTGCGGAGGTTGTACAGGCGCTGCGCGTTGCGCACGTCCTCCGGCATCGACTTGTCCAGGACAGTCCACGCCCACACCTCCATCTCATCCGGTCCCTTGGGATGCCATACACGGATGGATCCGTTGACGGGCAGGTACGAGAAGTTGGGGAACACGGTCGCGTGCCCGGTGGTCAACGGGCCGTGAACGCGGGCCTCGCCGAGCCGTTCGCTCAGCGCGGCGTAGTCGTAGTACTCGTGGACCGGCTGCGCGTCGAACCGGCTCTTGGGGTGTGTGGGGAATCCCGTCCCATTTCCTCGCTCGTCCGAGAACTGGCGTCCCGGGGTGTTGACGATGTCAGCTTTCGGGCCCTTCCCCGTCGGCGACATCACCATCAGAGCCGACGCGTGCGACATGTTGACGTGGTACCAGTCAGTGCCGAACTGCTCCGCGGCGAGCTTCCAATTGCCTTTGAGTACCCACTTGGTGATCCCGCCGACCACCGTCGTGCCTTCGGAGTCACGGTCGAGGAACGCCTCCATGTACCACTTCATGTCCCCGAGCTGTTCCTCCAGCGGGGGAGCGTCGGGGTTCCAGGTCGCGAAGATCAACCCGAGCACGGTGTCGAGCTGTGCGACCTCGAGCAGCCCCCACTCACTGCGGTCCCAGTCGGCGTTGGTGTACCCGGCCTCGTTCGGGACGCTGATGAGCTTGCCCTCGAGGTCGTACGACCAGCCGTGGTACGTGCACGTGAACGCACGCGTCGCTCCATAGTCGGCTCGCAGGACGCGTGCGCCGCGGTGTCGGCAGGAGTTGAGGTAGGCGCGGATCCGTCCGCCCTTGTCCTTCGCGACGATCACGGGGTCCTCGCCCATGTACGTCGTGAAGAAGTCGCCCGGCTTCTGAAGCTGCTCGACGTGGCCCAGGAACAGCCAACTCGTCGCGAAGACGCGCGCCTGCTCCTGCTCGTACAGCCGGCGGTCGGTGAAGACCGCCCGATCGACGAGACCGTTGGTCGAGTCGACCAGACCCGACACGTCGAGGTGGTTCGAGAACCGCTCGGGTCGACGGATGTCCCCGGTCGGGAACATCTGGCGCTCGCCCTCGTGGGTGCTGGGGAGCCGTGTGATGGTCATCGCTCATCCTCGCTTCTGCTGACCGTGAACGACACGGACGGGAGCCCCGGGGCCGAGGCCTCGAAGTGGTCGCCCTGCGCCAGCGGAACGGCGGCGGCGACGGCACCGGCGAGCACGACGTCGCCCGCCGCGAAGCGGTCGCCGTAGGCGCCGATCGCCGCGGCCAACCAGTGCAATGACGTGAGCGGGTGGCCGAGAACGGCGGAACCCGGCCCGGCGCCGGCATCCTGGCCGTTCCGGCGCAGCGAGATGACGGTCTCCGGCAGGGAATCGAGGAGTTCGTCGCTGGTCGGGATCATCTCGCCATACGCGATGCGAGCGGCGGAGGCGTTGTCCGCCACGGTATCGACGAGCGTGATCCGCCAGTCCGCCACGCGAGAATCGATGATCTCGATCGCCACGGCGACGCCGTCCACTGCGTCTCGGAGCGTCTGCTCATCGGGCGACGGGGGGAGATCGCGGCCGATGCGGAACGCGAACTCCGCCTCCGCGCGCGGAGCGATCAGTGTCGCGGCGTCGAGCGTTCCCGCATCCGGCACGACCATGGCATCGGTGATCACGCCGAAATCCGGCTGGTCGACGCCCAACTGCCGTTGGATCGCGACGGACGTCAGCCCGATCTTCCGGCCCACCACGCGCTCACCCGCGCGAAGTCGGCGGGCGATGTTGACCCGCTGCACGAAGTACGCGTCCTCCACGCTCAGTTCGTGCGCGTCGGAGGGTGGCGGAACTGTCGTGCCGGCGGACTCCGCGTCGTGCAGGGCGTCGGCGAGCGTGGCGAGGACCGCCTCTGCGTCGTTGCGTATCGATGTCACGCTCCCATGCTCGGCACCCATCCCCCTCGACGCGAGCCAGCGTGCCGCCCCCCGGAACGCATCTGCGCGGCGGCCGCCGAGGTGCGTGCACGATCAAGGGACAAGGAGGATCCATGCTCGCTGCTGTTGCCATCGCCCAGAACCCCGACGACCCGCTGGCCGGGCTCTCTCTGCAAGAGACTCCCGACCCACAGCCCAAGCCGGGATGGACGCGCATCCGCGTGCGTGCAGCCGCACTGAACCCGCACGACACGTGGACGCTGCGCGGTGTCGGGCACCCTGCCGAGCGCATCCCGATCGTGCTCGGCTGCGACGCTGCGGGTGTCACTGACGACGGACGAGAGGTCGTCGTGCATCCGGTGATGGGGGATGCTGCGCGTGGCGGCGGCGACCTCACGCTCGACCCGCAGCGTGCACTGCTCTCCGAGACGATCGACGGAGCCCTCGCGGAGTACATCCTGGTACCGGACGAGCTCGTCGTCCCGAAGCCGGAGCGGCTCACCTGGGCCGAAGCCGGTGCACTCGGCGTTGCCTGGGGTACCGCGTACCGCATGCTCTTCACGCGGGCGCAGCTGACGGCGGGTGACCGTGTCCTGGTCCAGGGCGCGAGCGGAGGCGTCGCCAGCGCTGCGATCGCGCTTGCGCGAGCGGCGGGAGCTCGCGTCTACGCGACGGCACGCACCGAGGAGAAGCGACGCTTCGCCCTCGAATGCGGCGCGACGGCCGCCTTCGAGCCCGGTGCGCGGTTGCCCGAGCGGGTCGATGTCGTCATCGAGACGGTGGGGGAGGCCACGTGGGGACACTCGCTCCGTGCGCTCCGACCGGGCGGGATCGTTGTGATCGCCGGCGCCACCACGGGGGGAATGCCACCGGCCGAACTGCATCGAGTGTTCTACCAGCAGCTGCGCATCGCTGGCTCCACCGGGTGCACCCGGAGCGAGTTCGAGGCGATGCTGAGGCTGGTCGAGGTTGCCGGAGTGCAACCGCGCGTCGAGTCGATCGCGTTCGACGAGATCCCGCAGGGCTTCCAGCGCCTCCTCGACGGGGACGTGCTCGGCAAGCTCGTGGTCGTCCTCGACGACGAGTGACATAATGGACGGCCCGTACCCCGTCTTGGAGCTCGTACCCCCGGGCCGGCTGCGTGACCGTCTCGTCGCCGCGGTGCTGGCGGGACAGAAGACGGCGACCACCCGCCTCGAGGTGCTGGACACGCTCGCGGGAACACCAGCGGAGGCCGACGGAGCGGTGCTCAGGCTCCTCGACTCGGAAGGGGACACGGCAGCGCATGTCCAAGTGACTGCCGTGCACCGCCTCGCGCCATCGGCCGTCGATGACGACCTCGCGACGAAGGACGGATCCTGGTTCGGCGGGGCCGCAGCATGGCGTGAGGCTCACCTGACGTACTGGCGCACCTTCGTCGACGACGCTCGTGCGGCGTCTGGCGACCCTGCCTGGACGCTCGACGCGAACACCGCGGTGGTCGTCTGGTGCTTTCAGCTGTGGCGCATGCCGTGAGCCTGCGGGGATGACGGGAGGGGCGCTGTTCAACCGCGTCGCGGTCAGAAGACGCGCCCGCCGCCGCTCATCGACAGTTGCGGTGCCGTCGTGTTGACGAAGACGGTCGCCGAGGGGGTGCGCGCCTCGAACAGGTGGGCGGTGTCGGCGGGGAAGCGTACGAAGTCGCCTGGGTCGACGACGACCGTCTCGGAGACCGGGCCGAGTCGAACTATGCCGTCCAGGACATAGCAGTGGCGCAGCGCCCCGCGGGTGCGGGCCGGACTCTGGAACGGCGCATCTCCTCCGCTCAGACGGAGCACTGCGTTGACCGTATACCCGGAACCGAACGCCTGGTCGAGTTGGCGCACCTCGGCACCTGTCTGCGAACGCCAGCGCACATCCTTCTCCCGGTGCACGAGGATGTCGGTGCCGAGCTCGGTGATCAGTGCGCGGATGCTGACATCGAGCGCGTCGGCGAGGCGCTCGAGTGTGTCGATCGTGGGGTTCCCTCGCCCCGCCTCGACAGCCACGATCGTCTGCTTCGCCAGGCCGGCGCGTCTGCTGAGCTCGCCCAGGGAGAGGCCTTGCTCCTGCCGGTGTCGTCGGAGGTTGCGTGAGATCACGTGGGAGACGGCCATAGGTTCCACTCTGCGTCGGTTGAGAGACTCATCGGTCGCTGGCCCCGCCGAGGAGCGTGGTGCAGAGGACCACTTCGTCTGTTTCATTAGACCACAGCGGTGGCGCGCTCGCCTCCGTGCAACGCCTCGCGCGTCGTTCCTGGCCTTTTGTGTCGCGCCCTGTGACAGGATCGCCCCTCCTTGGTGGGCTGATCAACGAGGAGAGATGTGGCTAGTTCGATTGACCGCGAAGCTTGTCGTGCGCCAGCGGCAGCTCGACACTCGGAGACAAGAGCCGAGCAGTTCGTCGAACACCGAAGTGGATGGATGCCATGGACACCAGCAACGAGCACAGCCGCGACGAGCGGACCGCCGTCGACAAGGCGATCGCCGTACTGAAGGCCTTCGGTGCGGACGCGCAGATCGGCGTCGGCGTGAGCGAGCTGAGCAGGCGAGCGGAGCTGAGCAAGTCGACAGCCTTCCGTGTGCTCGGCATCCTCGAGCGCAACGGGGTCGTGGAGCGTGCAGGTACCGCCTACCGGCTCGGTGCTGTGATCACTCAGCTCGGCGCGCCGAGCGAAGCCTCGCGGCACGACGCCGTTCGCGAGATCCTGACGCCGTTTCTCGCGGAGCTCTATGTCGAGACCCACATGACGGTCCAACTGGGTGTCCTGTCTGGCTCGCACGTGATCTACCTGAACAAGCTGGAAGGCGCGGCTCGCCTGCGCACCCCTTCTCGCATCGGGGGGCGCATGCCGGCGTACTGCACCGCCGTCGGGAAGGTCCTGCTGGCGGCGGACCCCGTTGCTGCGGAAGCGACACTGCGAGCCCCCCGACACGCATGGACGTCGAATACTCTCGTCGACGAGGACGCGCTGCTGCGCGAACTCGATCACGTGCGCACTGCCGGTGTCGCGTACGACCGGGGTGAGTCGCTCGAATCCCTCGCCTGCATCGCCGCACCCGTGCGTGGTCCGGGTGGGCGGGTCGTCGCAGCGATGTCGGTGTCGGGGCCCGCGTCGACGTTCCAACCCCTACGGCATGAGCGCGTCCTGCGCGCGGTCGCGTTCCGTGCCGGCCAGTCCCTTTCCTCGCGGTCCGCGCGCTCCGCGGCGTGATGCCTTCGTAGCGCCGGCGGGCGACCCGCGCACCAATCGGGAACGGATACTCGCGGGGGACCTATTCATCGCTGATGATCCGGAGTGCGCCAGGATCGCTCAGCGGGCGGTCGAACTCCGCGACGCGTATGCGCGAGCCACGGTGTCCTCGCCCGACACGGCCCGACCGCATCTCGCGGAGATCCGGATCGGCGAGGACTGCCAGATCGGGCCAACGTGCAGTTGCTGACACCGACGCATCCGGACGAGCCAGAACCATGCCGCGATAAGGGTCCGCACAGCCGATCATGATCGGCGACAATGTGTGGCTCGCCGGAGGCGTCATCGTCTGCCCGGGCGTGATCATCGGAGACAACTCTGGCGTCGGCGTCGGCGTCGGCGCGGTGGTCACAAAGAACATCCCTGCGAACGTGATCGCTGTCGGCAACCCGGCGCGTGTGATCCGGGGCACCTGACGCGCGTCGATCGCGAAGCGAGCAACTACCTACACGGGTACTGCCGCCTGCACCGCTGAGCGGAACCAGCGGCCAACTGTGTCGTTCGTATGCTTGGTAGGCCACACCATCGACACCGTGAACTGGGTGTTCAAGCGCCGCGGTGCCGCGAGTTGCCTTGTGCCGGTGCGGTTGAGCCGTGTTTGGCGTCTCTGTGGGTGACGATGTGGGAGGGGTGGTTCGTCAGGGCGGTTGACGATCCATCGGGTTCCGGGTGGGGTTGGTCGGCGGCGTCATGGTGACGATGCCGTCGGGTCCGGTGGATCGGGCTCGGTCGGCGTCGTCGCGGTCGCGGGGCGCGGCGGGATCGGCATGGTCGTGACGGGGACGCGCGAGGCCGAGTCGTTCACACGCGAGCTGGCCCCTTCCCCGGCGCGAGCGTGGTAGGCAAGAGTCGTTGCCATGACCTTGTGGCAGCGGGACGGAGCCGGACGCGATGATCCTGGTGGCCTCGGCCGCGGATGCCGAGAGCGCGTTGCGCGGCGGTGCGTTCACGTGCCCGGGGTGCGCGGGCAGGCTGCGCCCTTATGGGCACGGACGCACCCGCACCGTGCGCGGGGCCGGTGCTGCACGGCTGACGGTGACGCCCCGGCGGGCGCGGTGCGCCTCGTGCCGGGCCACGCACATGCTGTTGCCCGCGGCGCTGAGCGTGCGGATGGCCGACACGACCGAGGGGATCGGCGCTGCGCTGGCGGCTAAGGCCCGCGGCGACGGGTACCGCGCCATCGCGGCGCGGCTGGGCCGCCCGGTCTCGACGGTGCGCCGCTGGCTGCGCCGGGTGCGGCCCGCGCACGCCCGGTGGCTGTATGAGCAGGGCATGTTGCACCTGCGCCGGTACGACAGTCACAAGCTCGCGTACCCCGGGGTGCTGCCGACGCTGCTCGGCCAGGCACTGAACGTCCTCGCCGGCGCCGCGCTGACCTCCCAGCACACTCTGGGCTCGGACCTGCCGCCGTGGACCCTGATCGGCATCTTCGCCCGCGGTCACCTCCTCGGCCCGCCGCTGCGCACCTGAGCCCA
>NZ_JBKEAY010000112.1:0-5098 GCF_047972865.1 Microbacterium sp. | reverse complement strand
ACATGACGCGGCGTGCGCGTGTGCAGCAGGCGATGCGGGAACTGGTCCGGCCCACCGTCGCGGCCGTCGAACCGACTGAGACGCTCCCGGTGATCGGCGATGCCTGGGCCGTGCGGGTGCTGGATCTGGCCATCCGGATCGGCGAGACGATGCTGGTCGCCGGCGACCCGGCCAGCGAGGTGACTCTCGCGATCACCCGGGTGGTCGGCGCGTACGGCGTCGCCCCGGTGCACGTCGACATCACCTACAACTCGATCACGGTGGCGTTCCACCGCAGCGGCGCCGACCGCCCCATCACACTGCTGCGGGTGGTACGCGCTGCCGTTCCCGACCACACCCGCCTGCAACGGCTGCAGGCGCTCGTCGCCGACATCCGCGCCGGGCTGCCGCTGGATGCCGCGCTCGCGTCCGCCCGCGAGATCCGCCGCGCCCCGCAGCGCTACGGTCCGCTGGTCGTCGTAGCGTCGCAGGCGTCGCTGGCGGTCGGGGTCGCTGTCATGTTCGGCGGGGGCCTGGCCGTCATCGCGCTCGCGTTCATCGCGGCGGCCCTCGCCGCGCTCACGCAACTGGTCCTGGCCCGCGCACGCGTGCCGTTCTTCTTCCGGCAGATCGCGGGGGCGTTCGTACTCACCGCGGCCGCCGCGGCCACGACACTCCTTTCTCACACTGCGTGGGGCGCGGGCGAACAGGTCCGCCCCTCCGTCATCGTGGCTTCCGGCATCGTGCTGATGCTGGCCGGTCTGACCGTGGTCGGCGCCGCGCAGGACGCGATCGACGGGTTCGCGCTCACCGCGGGCGGGCGCATTCTGGAGCTGGTCACCCAGACCGTGGGGGTCGTGGTCGGCATGATCGCCGGCCTGGAGTTCGCTCGTCTGATCGGGTGGGGCATGTCCCCGCCCACGGAGGCATTGCCGCTCGGCCCGGTCGGGATGCAGTTCCTGGGGGCGGCGATGATCGCCGTCGCCGTCGCCCTGTTCAACGGTGCCGGCACGCGGATCGTCGCGGTGAGCGTGGTGCTGAGCCTCGTGGCGTGGGGCGTGTACGTGGGGACGACCGTCGTCGGGTTCGCACCGGCGGCGGCCGCGGGCACAGCAGCGTTCGCCGGAAGCCTGGTGGGGATCATCGCCGCGTACCGGTTGCATGTGCCCTCGGTAGCGATCACCACCGCGGCGATTCTGCCGATGGTCCCCGGCGCCGCAGTCTTCCGCGGCGTGCTGAGCGTGGTGGCGGCGGGCGACGACACCGCACCGATGCTGACCGGGTTCAGCATGCTCGCCGCCGCCGCAACCATCGGGATCAGTCTTGCCGTGGGCGCTTCACTCGGGATCTACGCAGGTCAGCCGTTACGGGCGACACTCGCGTCAGCCACCCGCGCCCGGGGACGCCTGACGAGTATCCGCCAGGACCCGACGACCGCCAGGGAGGGCTCCTCAGTCCGGTGATGGTCAGTCGGCGACCGCGGCCGGCGCGGCGGGACGACGGATGCGTCCACCGGTCGCGGCGAGCCAGCATCCGACGATCACGAGCGGGAATCCGGCGAGCAGGCCGCCGGCGAGCTGCTCCCCCAGAATCACGACACCGAGCAGGATCGCCACGACCGGGTTGACGTAGGTGAACAGCGGGGCACGCACCGGTCCCACCTCGGCGATCAGGGCGAAGAAGAACACGAAGGCCACCGCGGTGCACAGCACACCCAACGCCAGCAACGCGCCCAGCGAACGCGCGCTGGGCGCCTCGTGCGGGGTGAGCAGCGCGATGGGTAGGTAGAGGATGCCGATCGCCAGCAGCGCGAGGCTGATCGTGCCCAACGAGGGCACGTCGCGGAGCCGGGTCGCCACGATGAACGGCGCGATCGCGTATAGCAGGGCGACCAGGAGCACCTCCACCACCGCCCACAGGGCCGCGGGGTTCGTCCCCACCGACAGCCCCGGGCCCGACACGATCACGATGACGCCCGCGAAACCGATCACCAGCCCCAGCCCCCGCAGGGGGGACAACGCCGTGCGGTCGCCGCGCAGCACCGCAATGAGCGCCGCGAACAACGGCACCGTGGCCACGAGCAGCCCCGTGGTGCCGGAGGGGATCGACTGTTCGGCGTGGCCGAGCAGCAGGAAGGGGCCGGCCATCTCGACGGCGCCGAACGCGAGCACCCACGGCCACTTCTGAAGCGCCGGCCACAGCGACCGGCGGTAGAGGGCGATGGGCAGCAGGATCGCGGCGCCGATCAGCGTCCGGCCCGCCACGATCGCCGCGGGGGTGATGGTGTCGACGGCTTCCTTGATGAACAGGTACGGCATGCCCCACAGCAAGGCCATCGCTCCGTAAAGCATCCAGCCGCGGGCGGAGACGGGCATCGTGCTCACGACAGGGCGCGCCGACCCTCGAAAGCGCGCCCCAGGGTGACCTCGTCGGCGTACTCGAGGTCGCCGCCCACCGGCAGCCCGGAGGCCAGCCGGGTGACACGGATCTCCAGGGCGTGAAGCAGCCGGCTCAGGTACGTCGCGGTGGCCTCGCCCTCGAGGTTCGGGTTGGTGGCGACGATGACCTCTTGGACGGTGCCGTCGGCCAGTCGCTGCATGAGCGCGGCGATGCGCAGGTCATCGGGGCCGATGCCCGCAATCGGGCTGATCGCGCCCCCGAGTACGTGGTACAGGCCCCGGAACTCCCGGGTGCGCTCGATGGCGGCGATGTCTTTGGCGTCTTCGACGACGCAGATGAGCGTGAGATCGCGGCGCGGGTCGCGGCAGATCGCGCACCGCTCCTGCTCGGACACGTTGCCGCACACCTCACAGAACCGCACGCGCTCACGCAGCTCACCGAGGAGGTGTGCGAGGCGGCTCACATCGAAGGTGGGTGTCTGCAGAATGTGGAACGCGATGCGCTGGGCCGACTTCGGACCGATTCCCGGAAGGCGTCCGAACTCGTCGATCAGGTCTTGAACGATGCCGTCGTACATGGATCAGGAGAACCTCGTCGGGGGCGCATAGGGTTCCTCGCGGATGAACCGCGCGTCGAGCACCTGACGCACGACCGCCTCCCCGACCCGCTCGATGCCATCGGCCTGGAATGCGCGCGCGGCGGCCGGCGGCGCCGGTTCGTCCGCGTCGATCGCCACGGGCTGCTCGTCGCGGTCGTCGCCGTCGTCCTCCCGCGGCTCGGGGGCGTCGATCACCTCACCGTCGCGCGGTTGCGTCAGCGTCCGTACCGAGGCGGATGCCGCGTCTTCCGGCTCGTCGTCGACCGCGAGCTGCGCGGAGGCATCTCCGCCGGGGATCGGCGCGACCTCCCACTCGGTGACCGGCGCGGTCCCGCCGCCGGGCCGCATCGGACCGGGTGCCGACCCCGGGCGCGCGGCCGGTGGCACCGGTGCGGTGGTCGTGCCGCCGCTCGCAGCATCGCCGGCAGCGCCGCTCGGCCCGGCCCCCTGCCGGGATGTGTTCCCGTCGCCCGGGCCATCGCCGCCCGAGCGGTCGTCGGCGGGCAGGTCGCGGGTCGGTGCGTCGGGGGTCGGCGCGTCGTGGGTCGGTGCTGGGGCCGCGGCCGCTTCGTAGCGTGCGACGTATTTGACACGCACGCCGAGGACCGCCTGGATCGCGCCGCGGAGATCTTCGCTGGGCCCTTTGCCCGCGGCCAGCTTCTTGAACGCGGCCACATCGGATTGCCGGGCGAAGACGAGGGTGAGCACATCGTCGGCCGAGTAGGCGACCGGCTGCGCCCCGGTGGCCAGCAACCACGACGATCGGCTGACCGTTTCAAGCCGGGCGAGGATGCCCGTCCATGCCTCGCGGAGGCGATCCAGCGTGACCGGGATGTCCACCGGGCCGACACCCGCGCTCTCGGGCGCAGCGGCGTCGGAGGGCTCCGGCACGGCAGCGCTCGGAACCGACGCATCGACGGGACCGGACGGGCGCGCGGGCGGTGACGCAACCGCGGCCTCCGGCGACGGCCCGGGGTCGATCGAGACGGGGCTCGACGACACGGGGCTGGACGGGACGGGCTCGGTCGGGACGGGCTCGGTCAGGACGGGCTCGGTCAGGACGGGCTCGGTCAGGACGGCGTCGGTCGAGACGACGTCGTCCACCGGCAGCGCCGCGTCGACCGGGCCGGACGTTCCCGGCACGCGCGAGGACCGAGGCGCGTCGGCGAGGGCAGCCGTGGCGGAGGCGTCGGACGTGGCAGCGTCGGTCGGTGCCGCCACGTCGGCGGGCCGGACCGCGGCGGTGACCCCGGACGGCGGCGGCGCCTCCGGCGCCGCGCGGGGCGGGGAGGCGACCAAGGCCACGCCGCCGGCGAGCACCCCGCCGGCGGCGAGAACCCGCGCGACGAGCAGTTCCAATTGCAGGCGCGGGGAGGTGGCGCCGGTCATATCGTCGAGGGTGGCGACCACGAGGTCGGCGATCCGCGACAACCGGTCGGTGCCGAACACGGTCGCCTGGCCCGCCATCCGTGCCAGCTCGTCGGTGGAGACACCCCGCAGCACCGCGGCAGCCCCGTCGCCGGTGGCGGCCACGATGATCAGGTCGCGCAGCCGCTCGAGGACGTCGTCGACGAAACGGCGCGGATCCTGCCCGGTCTGCACGACGCGATCGACGGCCCCGAACGCGACCGCGGCGTCCCCCACGCCGAACGCGTCGATCACCTCATCCAGCAGCGCACCGTGGGTGTAGCCCAGCAGCGCGACCGCGCGCTCGTAGCCGACGACGATGCCCGCGTCGGTGGCATCCGACCCGGCGATCAGCTGGTCGAGCAGGGACAACGTGTCACGCGGGGACCCGCCACCGGCTCGCACGACCAGCGGAAGCACCCCCGGCTCGACCGTCACGCCCTCCGCCGCGCAGAGCTCTTCCACGTAGCTGAGCATCGCCGCCGGGGCCACCAGCCGGAACGGGTAGTGGTGCGTGCGGGAACGGATCGTGCCGATGACCTTCTCGGGCTCGGTGGTCGCCTACACTAACTACACGTGGTCGGGCGGCTCTTCGGCGAGCTTCAGCAGCGCGTTGAAGCCCTGCGCCGTCGCCATGTGCGCCTCGTCGTGGGTGAAGATCTTGTACCGGTCGCGCGCCGGGGCGAAGTTCGCGCGCTCGCGCAGATCGCGCGC
>NZ_JBKEAY010000111.1:0-2319 GCF_047972865.1 Microbacterium sp. | reverse complement strand
CTGCTAAGGTGGAGTCCCCTCACGGGGACCGTGGGTTCAAATCCCACCGTCACCGCCAAAATCCTTGGCTAGAGCCCGTTTCTTGCGGCTCGCCGGGGGGCGTCGAGGTCAGCGTCCGAGGCTCGGGCCGCGCTGGGTGACCCCCAGGTGACCCCCATCGACGCCGAAGCTCTCGGCGGCGGCCAGGCGGCGGATGTGGTCGCGGCGCTGGCCTTCTCCGAGGACGTGCGCGTAGACCGCCAGGACGGTGCGCGCCTCGTCGCCCAGGTACTCGGCGACCTCGTGGACGGGCGTGCCGAGGCGCAGCCAGGTCGAGGCGGCGTAGTGCCGGAGGGCGTGGCGGCGGACGCCGAGCGGGAACTTGCGGGCGACGCCGACCGAGAGCTGTCCGCCCTGCTGGTTGGTGAATAGGTAGTCGTCTGCGGACTTGCCGGCGGCGTACTGGCGGAAGATCGCCAGCGCGCGCGGGGACAGGGGCACCGGGCGGGTGCCGCGCCAGGACTTCGGAGCCTTCTCGTCGTAACCGTCCGAGTGGGACCGCTCGACATGGAGCTGGGGCAGCGGAATCTCGGAGAGCCAGTAGACGCGGATCGCGCGGACCTCGCCCCAGCGCACGCCGGTCAGCGACATGAACTCGAACACGTCGGCTATGTCGCTCCGCCGCTCGCGCAGGACGGCGAGCACCGCAGCCACCCGGCGCGGCGAGGGAATCTCGTTCGGGCTGACCGCGCGCTGGACGACGATGCTCAGTTCGGGCACCTTCTTCATGGTCCGCACCGGATGGGGCTGGTGCAGGAGCCCCTGCTCGTCCGCGTAGGTGAACAGGGCGCTCAGGGTCGTCTTGGCCCGCGCGACCGTCGAGGGCTTCTTCCCGCCGCGCAGCTCTGCGAGCAGGTGGCCGCGAATGTCGTCGGCCTGGATCGTGGCGAGCGGCCGGGCGAGCATCGCTTTCGGATGCAGCGTGCTCTTGGAGACCCTCGACTCGCGCCGGCGTTTGAGCGATTCTGCTCAGCATCTCACCGAAGTAGGCGGTTCGTGCATGAAGCACGTGGAACAAGTCTTCAGGACTCGGATCTGCGATCCACGCCAGACCGAGTGCCGTGAGTTCGACGCTCCCGCTCCCGCTGTCGCGCTTCGTGAGTCCCAACGTGCCTATCTGCTTTTGGATTCGATCGACGGATGATGAGTCGCCAACCAGTTCAGACTCGCCTTCGCCAGCGAGAGCCTTCAGGACTTCGAGGAGGGTCGCCACCTGTGCCTCTGCGCCGCCCGGCAGCGAAGGCGCGGTCGTGGCCAAGTCTCGCCACGGCGGCCGGGTGATGCTCAAAGTCATAGACAAACAGTAGTGACTATCACGGACACCGTTGGGAGGTCGATATCGACGCTCTTATCGCCTCAGGTGATTGCATCCGACCGATAAGCGCCTGAGTAATGCCTCGTGTAGGCGGTTGCTTCCGGAGACTGCTGAGCACTCTGCTCCGGAGTGCTGCTCCAATTCGCGCTGGAATCAGCGGATCTGCCAGGGGTTGATCAGCTCGATGCCGGTGTCCACGAAGTGCTGAATGTTCCTGGTAGCGACGGCGAAGCCGTGCGCTGCGGCCGTCGCGGCGAGGTAGCCGTCCGCAGCCGGCAGAGGTCGGCCTGCGGCGCGGGCAATCACTGCCATGTCCGCGTAGCGGCGCGCGGCCTCCTGATCGAAGGGGAGCACCCGGCTGGGGAACAGCGCCAGCAGCCGGTCGAGCGCCCGCGCCAGTCGGTCCTTCCTTGCCCCGGCGGGTAGGGCACCGATGCCGAACAGCAGCTCCGCGAGCGTCACGCTCGACAGGTAGAGCGTGTCCGCGGCCTGTCCGTTGAGCCAGCCCACCACATCGGGGTTCGGCTTGGGCCGCATCGCCTCGGAGACGACGTTCGTATCCAGGACGATCACGGCAGCGTCAGCGGCTCCGCCGGGGTCCGGTCGCGCACCGAGTCCAGCGTTGTCACGTCGTCGTCGGTGAGCGCGAGGTCGCGCCCGAGCGAGGCCAAGGCGTCGCCGAGCAGGAGCCGCTGGGAGGGCACGAGTGCGGCGCTCAGAATCTCACGCACCTCCGCCTCCGCGCTGCGGCCGTGCGCACGCGCCGCGCGCGGTGTACCTCGTCGGGAACGTTCCGAACAGTCAGGCCGGTCATCGCTCCACCTCCAACGCGGGTGACAGCAACTAGCAGGTTGCAGTCATAGGCGATCGGGGTCTCGATGTCCTCGGTGCACCGACTCCGCGCGACTGAGACGGCGCCTGCGCCCCGGCTTCGCCCGTGTTTCCCGGCGTCTCGTCGCTCTCAG
>NZ_JBKEAY010000020.1:0-11017 GCF_047972865.1 Microbacterium sp. | reverse complement strand
GTGCGTGCGGGTCGGATGACCGGCATCCGATTCTACGGGATACGCCGCCGACCGCAGATTCGGTGAGTGTTCGTGGATTCGGATGCTGGGGCGCGGCCGGGTCCGAATCCGGCGACGACATCCGAATCCGTGAGCCCGGGGAGCGCGGTCAGCCGTCGGCGGCGCCGGCGATCACGTCGAGCAGCAGCTGCGTCGCACGCGCGTACCCGGCGACACCCTCACCGACGACGTGCACCACCGCGACATCGGCCACGTAGGAGTGATGCCGAAAGGGTTCACGCTCGTAGACGTTCGAGATGTGCACCTCGGCCACCGGCAGCGACACGCCGCTGAGCGCGTCGCGCAGCGACACCGACGTGTGGGTCAGCCCGCCGGGGTTGATGACGATCCCGGCGCAGTCCCCCCGCGCCTCGTGGATGCTGTCGATCAGGACGCCCTCGTGGTTGGACTGCACCGCCCGTACCTGCACGCCGCGGGCGGCGGCGGTCTCGGTCACCAGACGCTCCACGTCGGCGAGGGTCTCGTGCCCGTAGATCGCCGCCTCTCGCATGCCGAGCAGATTGAGGTTCGGACCGTTCACGAGCAGCAGACGTCGGGGAAAGGTCACCACAGAACTCTACCGACCGCCACAGCGCGCACCGGCCGAACCCGCGTCGTCACTGGCTCACTTCCTGGTAGGCGGCGAACAGCAGCGACTCGTCGGGTGCCTGCAGCACCGTCGGTTTGGCGATGTCGTCGAGCACGATGAACCGCAGCATCCCGCCGCGGGCCTTCTTGTCGCGCTGCATCGTCGCCAGCAGTTGCGGCCATGCCCCGGCCCGATACGATGTCGGCAGTCCGAGTGAGGTGAGGATGCCGCGGTGGCGCTCCACCGCCGCGTCCGAGAGCCGGCCCGCCAGCCGTGACAGTTCCGCCGCGTACATCATGCCGATCGAGATCGCCGCGCCGTGCCGCCACCGGTAGCGTTCGGCGTGCTCGATGGCGTGGCCCAGCGTATGCCCGTAGTTGAGCACCTCACGCAGGCCCGCCTCGCGCAGGTCCTCCCCCACGACCCGGGCCTTCATCTCGATGGCCAGCTCGATGCAGCGACGGAACGCGTCGGAGTGGCGGTCGACGACCGCCGCGGGATCGGTCTCGATCAGATCGAGGATCTCGGGGTACCAGATGAAGCCCGCCTTGACGACTTCGGCGAACCCGGCGACGCGCTCGTTCGCGCTGAGCGAGTCGAGCAGATCGAGGTCGCAGATCACGGCGCGCGGCGGCCAGAACGCCCCGACGAGGTTCTTCCCCTCGGCCGTGTTGATGCCGGTCTTGCCGCCCACTGCAGCATCCACCATGCCGAGCACCGTCGTCGGCACCTGCACGACGGCGACCCCACGCAACCACGTCGCCGCGACAAAGCCGGCGAGGTCGGTGACCGCCCCGCCGCCGAACCCGACGACCGCGTCGGTGCGGGTGAAGTCGGCCTGTCCCATGATCTGCCAGCAGAACGCGGCCACCTCGACGCGCTTGCCCTGTTCCGCGTCGGGCACCTCGGCCAGCAGCACCTCGCGGTCGCCGCACAGGGTGGCACGCAACTGCTCGGCGCGCTCGGCGAGCGTCGGCGGATGCACCACGAGCACCTTGCGCGCGGCGGCCGGCAGGGCATCGCTCAGGTGCGGCAGGACACCTCGCCCGACCGTCACCTCGTAGGGGGTCTCCCCCGCCACCGGGATCACCGTGCGGTCGCTCATCGCGTCTCCTCCGTGTGTTGTGCCCAGTCGACGACCGCGTCCACGACGTCGCTCAGCGGACCCTCGGACGTGTCGAACATCACGTCGGCCAGTCGCTCGTAGAGCGGGCGGCGCTGCTCCCACACGGCGCGCCAGCGGGCCAGCGGATCGTCCGACTGCAGCAGCGGACGGGTCGAGCCACGGATGCGGGAGGCGATGCGCTCCGGCGCGACCGTCAGCAGCACCACCCGATGCCGGGCCAGGTCGGTCTGCGTGCCCGGATGCAGCACGGCTCCACCGCCGAGCGCGATCACCCCGCCGTCAGCGAGGTGTTCCGCCACGATCTGGCGCTCCAGCGCGCGGAAGTGGTCCTCGCCGTGAGCGGTGAACACGTCCTCGATCTTGCCGTGCGCGCGCACGAACGCGACATCGGTGTCGACGAACCGCTCGCCCAGACGGCGGGCCACGCGTCGGCCCACACTCGTCTTGCCGGCCCCCATCGGCCCAATGAGGACGACTCCCGCCGCACTCATCCGAGCGCGTCGTCGCTGGCGCCGGTCGTGCGCCGCGTGTCGGGGATCGCCGCGAGGTAGCCGTCGAGATTGCGCCGGGTCTCGGCGACGCTGTCGCCGCCGAATTTCTCCAGAACGGCCTCCGCCAGCACGATCGCGGTCATCGCCTCGGCGACCACACCCGCGGCCGGCACGGCGCACACGTCCGAGCGCTGGTGGTGCGCGGTGGCCGCGTCGCCGGTGGCGGTGTCGATCGTGCGCAGCGCGCGCGGCACCGTGGCGATCGGCTTCATGCCCGCGCGCACGCGCAGCACCGTCCCGGTCGACATGCCGCCCTCCGTGCCGCCGGCGCGGTCGCTGGCGCGGGCGATGCCGTCGTCGGTGACGAACAATTCGTCGTGGGCGGCAGAGCCGCGGCGGCGGGTCGTCTCGAACCCGTCGCCGATCTCCACGCCCTTGATCGCCTGAATGCTCATGAGCGCCCGCGCGAGTTTCGCGTCGAGCTTGCGGTCCCACTGCACGTGCGAGCCGAGCCCGGGGGGCACGCCGTAGGCGAGCACTTCGACGATGCCGCCGAGCGTGTCGCCGTCCTTCTTGGCGGCGTCGACCTCGGCGACCATCGCGGCCGATGTGCCGGCGTCGAAGCACCGCAACGGGTCGGCATCGAGCGCGTCGACGTCGTCGGGGGTCGGCAGCGCCGCACCGTCCGGCACCTGCACCGGGCCGATCGAGAGGGTGTGGCTGACCAGACGGATGCCGAGCTCGCCGAGGAACGCGCGCGCGATGGCACCGAGAGCGACGCGCGCGGCGGTCTCGCGGGCGCTGGCGCGCTCCAGGATGGGCCGGGCCTCGTCGAAACTGTACTTCTGCATGCCGACCAGGTCGGCGTGACCGGGCCGCGGACGGGTGAGCGGGGCACCGCGACCACGGGATCTGTCGGTCAGTTCCACCGGTTCGGCGCTCATGACCTCGACCCACTTGGGCCACTCGGTGTTGCCGATGCGCACCGCGATCGGGCTGCCCAGCGAGAAGCCGTGGCGCACGCCGGTCGAAATCGTCAGCTCGTCCTCTTCGAACTTCATGCGCGACCCGCGCCCGTAGCCGAGCTTCCGGCGCGCGAGATCGGCCTGGATCGCGGCCCGGGAGACCGGGACGCCGGCGGGAAGACCCTCCATGAGGGCGACGAGTTCGGGGCCGTGCGATTCGCCGGCCGTGAGCACGCGGAGCATTGCTCTATCCTTCCACGAGCGCGCGACGCATGACGTCGATGACGGCGGGCTCATCGGGGAGCGCGCGACCGGGGTCCCCGGTGGAGAAGATGCGCACCTGACCGACCGCCTGGTGCAGCAGCATCCCCAGTCCGTCGACCGCGTCCCCGCCGACGCGATGCCACGCGCGGGCCAGATCGGTGGGCCAGTGGCCATAGACCACATCGAGCAGCAGGCCGCCGGCCGCGGCGAGCGGTTCGGCCACGGCGGCACCGACCGGAGTGCCGCCGGGGAGGGCCGCGACGGTCACCTCGACCGGTTCCGGGGTGGCGGAGAGCGGATGCGCACGCACGCGCAGGCCCAGTTGCTCTCCCAGTTCTCGCAGCGGACGCGCGCGCCCCGCGTTGCGGGCGGCGATGTAGACCGTGCTCACACCGATCCGATGCAGGGCGACCAGCGCCGACGTCGCCGTGGCGCCGGCCCCGACGATGCGGGCGGTGTCGTGGGAGGTGATGCCGCGCTCGGTCAGTGCGGTCGCCAGTCCGTAGACGTCGGTGTTGAAACCGTGCGGACCGTCCGGGGTGAGCAGCAGCGTGTTGGCGGCTCCGGTCAGTTCGGCATCGGGATCGCGTTCGACCGCGGCCTCATACGCGACCGCCTTCAAAGGGAACGTCAGCGACAGACCCCGATGCCGCGCGTCCAATCCCGTGAGGGTCGCCGCGAACATCCCCATCGAGACCTGGCGCCGGCCGTAGCTCCAGTCCCGGCCCAGGAGGGCGTACGCGGCGCGGTGCATGCGGGGCGAGAGGCTGTGCGCGATCGGATCGCCCCAAACCTCCAGAGCGGTGGGCTCACTCACAGTACGACGCGTTCTCGGAGTCGGAGCACCACACGTCGAGTTGTTCAACGGCGGCGAGGTGCTGCTCGTACGTGTCGGAGAACGCCGTCTCGCCGGTGCGCAGGTCGACCGCGACGAAGTAGAGCCAGTCGCCCTCGGCGGGATCGATCGCCGCGGCGATGGCGTCTTCGCCGGGGTTCGAGATGGGACCGACCGGCATGCCCTCGTGCACATACGTGTTGTAGGGGTTCGACGCGTCGGCGCGCTCTTCCGGCGTGGTCCAGACGGTGCCGGTCGTCCCGGCTCCGTACGCCACGGTCGCGTCGGACTGCAGCAGCATCCCGTCCGCGACGCGGTTGAGGAAAACTCGCGCGATCTTGCGCATGTCCTCGGTGTCGGGACCGGATTCCTTCTGCACCAGCCCCGCGAGGGTCAACACCGGGAGGCTCTCCTCCGGTGTGACGCCGAGCCCGCGGAGCCGAGCGAAGGTCTCGTCGACCATGCGCTGCAGCGCCTCGGTCGCCGTGACCTCCGGGGCGAAGGTGTACGTCGCCGGGAACAGATAACCCTCGATGCTCGGCGCCTCGGCGGGGACGCCGAACTGGGTCGCGTCGGCGGCTGCCGACGCGAGTTCTTCCTCGTCCAGCCCGGTGCCGGCGGCGATCGCCCCCACCACCTGACTCGTCGTCATCCCCTCGATGACCAGCACGGTGTTCTCCCGCTTGTTCGCGGGGTCCTCCAGCGCGTTCAACGCGGCGGACGAACTCATGCGCTGTTGCAGCGCGTACACCCCGGGCTGGAACGTGGGATCCTGCCGGGTGGAGATCAGGTACTCGTAGAACGCGCCCGCCGTCTTGGTTACGCCCGCCTCGAACAGGGTGGTAGAGATCGACTCGCCGGTGTCGCCGGTCACGATCGTGACCACCGCCTCGCCGGTGGCCAGCCCGTCCTCGTAGTCGCGCGGCTCGGTCCAGCCGAACAGTTCGCGCAGCGGCTTTTCGTAGGTGTTCCACACCCACAGACCGCCGGCGACCAGCGCGCCCAGCATCGCGAGGACGATCATCAGCGCCACCCACTTGGCGACGCGGCTCTTCTTGGCGTCGCGATCGTGCCGCGACGCCGGCGCGCCCGGGTCGGTGGCGGTCTCGGCGAACAACACGTCGATGCTCGCCGGGCGTGACGGCGCACGCGTCCCCGTCGCCCCCGGCGCAGGCGCCTCCGCGGCGCGGGGTGCGGGTGCCTCCGCCACGTCGGGCGCGGGGGTCTCCGCGGCACGGGTCGCGTGAGCGGCGGCTTCCGCCGCGGCTCGCCGAGCACGGCGGCTCCCGGGCGCCGGCTCGTTCGAGTCCATCGGAGGGTTCTCGGGCATCAGCTCGGCTCCTGCACAGGGTTGAGAAGCTCACCGGCAGGCGTCCCGGTCGACTTCTCCACGTCGATCGCCTGCTGCAGCAGCACCACCGCAGCAACCTGATCGACCATCTTACGAGACGACCGCTGCGACCGCCCCGATGCGCGCAACGCAGCGTGCGCGGACACCGTGCTGAGGCGTTCGTCCACCAGCCGGATCGGCCGATCGGATGCCGCGGCCAGGTGCGCCGCGAACATCCGGGCATCCGCCGTCGACGCGGTCTCGTTGCCGCTCAAGCTCACCGGCAGGCCGACGAGCACCTCCATCGCCTCGTATTCCTCCGCCAGCGCCGACACCCGCCGCACCGACGCGTCGTCGCGCGGGACGGTCTCCACCGGTACCGCAAGCAGCCCGTCCCGGTCGCAGCGCGCGACCCCCACCCGGGCCGACCCGACATCCACGCCGAGCCGCACACCGGAGCGAAAGCCCGTCACGCGCCGGCCACCGCCGCGGCCACCGCCGCCAGCGCGGCCGGGATGGCCGACTCGTCAGTGCCGCCGCCCTGCGCGACATCGTCTCGCCCGCCGCCTCCGCCGCCGAGCACCCCGGCTGCCGCCTTGGCCAGCGCGCCGGCCTTGGCGCCGGCGGTCCTCGCTGCGTCGTTGGTCGCAACGATCACGAACGCTCGACCTCCAGTCTCGCCCGCCAGCGCGACCACTGCGGCGTCCGAGCCGAGCCGGTCGCGCACCTGCACCGCGAGCGTGCGCAGGTCATCGGCGCCGGGAACCGACCCCAGCGACTCGGCCACGACGGTGACTTCGCCCGCCCGCTGCGCACGGGCGACGAGGTCGGGGATGCGTTCACCGAGCGCCTTCGCCTCAAACTGCGCGATCCGCTTCTCGGCCGCCTTCAGGTTCGCCGCGAGCTCGGCGATGCGCGCCGGCAACTGCTCGCGAGGTGTCTTCAGCGACGCCGTCAGCTGCGAGACGATCGCGCGTTCCGCGGCCAGCTCGCGGAACGCGTCCGCACCCACGAGCGCCTCGACGCGACGGTTGGACGCACCGACCGATGACTCACCGACGAGCGAGACCAGTCCCACCTGCGCGCTCGAGCGTACGTGCGTGCCGCCGCACAGCTCCCGCGACCACGGCCCGCCGATGTCGACCATCCGCACCCGGTCGCCGTACTTCTCGCCGAACAACGCCATGGCGCCCAGCTTCTTGGCCTCCGTGAGCGACAGTTCCCGGGTGACGACCTCGAGGTCGTCGCGGATGGCGGTGTTGGTGATCTCCTCGATCTCCGACCGGGTGGCCTCCGACAGCGCTTGCCCCCAGGTGAAATCGAAGCGGAGGTACCCGGCCCGGTTCAGCGAACCGGCCTGCGTCGCGCTGCCGCCGAGCGTGTCGCGCAGCGCCGCGTGCACGAGATGCGTGGCCGAGTGGGCCTGCTGCGCGGCGCGCCGGTTCACGGCATCCACGACCGTCGTCGCAGGTTGACCGACACCCACCTCGCCCGACGTCACCGCCACGGTGTGGCTGACCAGGCCCGGGACCGGCCGCTGCACATCGAGCACCTCGAGCTCATACCCGGGACCGACGATGACGCCTCTGTCGGCCACCTGTCCGCCCGACTCGGCGTACAGCGCGGTCTCGGTCAGGACCACCTCGGCGATCTGGCCCGTTGCGGCCCGGACGGCGGGCTGACCGTCGACCAGGATTCCGAGCACCGTCGATTCGGTCTCCAGATCGGTGTAGCCCGTGAAGACCGTCTCTCCCTTCGCGCGCAGGTCGCTGTAGACGCTCAGGTCGGCCAGCGCGCGCTTGCGGGACGCGGCATCCGCCTTCGCGCGCGTGCGCTGCTCCTGCATGAGGGTGTCGAAGGCGGCGCGGTCCACACTCAAACCCGCCTCTTCGGCGACCTCAAGGGTGAGATCGACCGGGAAGCCGTACGTGTCGTGCAGCAGGAACGCCTCGGCGCCGCTGATGGCCCCGGTGCCGGCGCGACGGGCATCGGCCACCGCGAGGTCGAGGATCTGCGACCCGGCGGCGAGCGTGCGCAGGAACGTCTCCTCTTCGGCGATGGCGTACTGCGAGATGCGCTGCCAGTCGGTCTCCACCTCGGGGTATGCGCTCTTCATCGCGTCGCGCGACACCGCGAACAGCTCGGAGAAGGTCGGCGCGTCGACGCCGAGGAGGCGCATCGCGCGGATGCTGCGTCGCATCAGCCGGCGGAGGATGTACCCGCGGCCTTCGTTGGACGGTGTGACGCCGTCGGCTAGCAGCATGAGCGAGGATCGGACGTGGTCGGCGATGACCCGGAAGCGCACGTCGTCGACGTGCTCGACGCCGTAGGGCCGGCCCGACAGCTCCACCGCGAGGTCGAGCACGGGGCGGACCTGGTCGATCTCGTACATGTTCTCGACACCTTGGGTGAGGAAGGCGACGCGCTCCAGACCCATCCCGGTGTCGATGTTCTTGTTCGGCAGCTCGCCGACGATGTCGAAGTCGACCTTGGAGCGCACGTTGGCGATCGCGTCCTGCATGAACACGAGGTTCCAGATCTCGGTGAACCGGCTGTCATCGACGGCCGGACCGCCGTCGCGCCCGTAGGCCGGCCCGCGGTCGAAGGAGCTCTCCGAGCCCGGTCCGGCAGGTCCGGGCTGACCGGTCGACCAGTAGTTGTCCTCACGCCCCATCCGCTGAATGCGTCCCGCGGGGACGCCGGCGACCTTCTGCCAGAGCGCGGCGGCCTCGTCGTCATCCTCGTAGACGGTGACCCAGAGGTCCTTCTCGGCGAAGCCGAGGCCGCCGTCGGCCTGCGGACTCGTCAACAGCTCCCAGGCGTAGCCGATCGCTCCCTCTTTGAAGTAGTCACCGAACGACCAGTTGCCGAGCATCTGGAAGAACGTGCCGTGGCGGGCGGTCTTCCCGACCTCTTCGATGTCGTTCGTGCGAATGCACTTCTGGTTGTCGACCGCGCGCGGGTACGGCGCGGGAACGGTTCCGTTCAGGTACGGGATGAACGGGACCATTCCGGCGATCGTGAACAACACCGACGGATCGGGGCTGACCAGCGACGCGGACGGGACGACGGTGTGGCCGTTGTTCTCGAAGAAGGAAAGGTAGCGCTGCGCGATATCCGCAGTTCTCATGGGGTGGGTCCTCGGGCGTGCAGAATCGAGCCCCGCGGGGTGGAGCCGATCGGTGGGTCAGTCGGTGGCTGGTTCGGCAGTGGCCTGGCGCACATCGTCGGCGAGTCCTTCGATCCGCGACTCCTGCGCACGGTACGCCTCGCCGATGCGATCGGTGAACTCGGTGATGCGCGCATCGACCTCGGCCATCAGTTCGTGTCCGCGTGGGTCCCTGTCGATGAGGTGAGCGACGACGAATCCGCCGGCGATGCCCAGCAGGAACCACAGCGCGTTCTTCATGGACTCCATGTTAGGTGCAAACGCCACGGGGGCGCCGGGACGAATCCCGACACCCCCGTGCGCGATGGGCGTTACCGCGCCGCGTAGTACTCCACGACGAGCTGAACGTCACAGGTGACCGGCACCTCGGCGCGCTTGGGGCGACGCACGAGACGGGCCTGGAGCTTGTCGAGCTCCACTTCGAGATAGGCGGGAACCGGGGGCAGCACCTCGGCGTGCCCGCCGGCGGCGGCGACCTGGAAGGGCTCGAGCGACTCGCTCTTCTCCTTCACGTGGATGAGCTGACCCGGCTTCACGCGGAACGACGGACGGTCCACGAGCTGACCGTCGACCTTGATGTGGCGGTGCACGACCAGCTGGCGGGCCTGGGCCGTGGTGCGGGCGAAACCGGCGCGCACGACGAGGGCGTCCAGGCGCATCTCGAGCTGCTCGACCAGGTTCTCACCGGTCAGGCCGTCCTTGCGGCGGGCTTCGTTGAACTGGATGCGCAGCTGCTTCTCGCGGATGCCGTACTGCTCGCGCAGGCGCTGCTTCTCGCGCAGCCGGACGGCGTAGTCGCTGTCGGCCTTGCGCTTGGTGCGACCGTGCTCACCGGGAGCGTAGGGACGCTTCTCCAGGTAGCGGGCGGCTTTCGGGGTGAGGGCGACGCCGAGCGCGCGCGAGAGGCGCACCTTGCGGCGGTCCTGGGACTTCGTGACCACGAAGATTCCTTCCGGTACGCGGCCGTGACTGTCACGACTCGCGGACGTATCTCCCGCTCCGCTCCCTGACCGGACTGCACGCCGGGGCACGCCGGAAGGTCTTGATCAGCGGAGGGGGATGCCCGAAAACTCGGTTTCGAGCCGGTCCAGGCTATCAGATCCGCGGGTTCGCGCCGGGCGAGGCGAGCTGTTGTGCGAGGTCGAGGATGCCGTCGGGGTAGAAGGCCGGTGCATCGGGCGCGGCAAGGGCATCCAACGCGTACCAGCCGACCGTCGTGTCGGCATCGAGCACGGGCAAACGGGCACTCAAAGGGAGGGCTTCGAGGCGCGCACTTCGCACGCCGAAGACGTGGACGATCTCGTGGCCGGGGTGCGCGGCATCCGCGAAGATGTTCTCGGTCACGCCGAGCAGCCGCACCTCGTCGGCATCGACGCCGAGTTCTTCGTGCAGTTCGCGCCGCATCGCGGTTGCGGCGGGCTCGCCGAAGCGGATGCCGCCCCCCGGCGCCCGCAGGAACGGTGCGCCGCCCGCAAGCCCCGGGTATTCCTCGCACAGCACGTACCCGTTCCGTACGATCAGTGCGACGACGATGCTGCGCACCCGCCGCAGCGGCGCAAGATCAGCCGCGTAGGCCTCGATCGCCCGGCGATAGGCGGGAAGTCTTCCCGCAAGGGCGGTGAGCGCAGTGCGAAGCGCGACCCGCGCCTTGTCGTCGTCGTACTGCGCGAGCGCGAGGAACGCCTGCGCGGCGTCGGCGTGCGGATCGTCCGCCGACACGCCCTGCAGCAGGCGCATCGCCCCTGAGGCGTCATTGACGTTGCGCAGCGAACTCGCGAGCTGGATCGTCGCGAACGTGCGCAACTCCCCCGAGAGCCCACCGTCGAGCGCGGCGCGGTACAGCGGGATCGCCTCCGCCTCCTCGCCCAAGAAGTCATGCAGCGACGCGCGTTCGAACGGCACCCGCGGGTCGCCGACCGCCAACGGCCGCAGCAGCGCGTCGAGCGCGCGCCACATCTCCTCCGGGCGCGTGTCATCGGCATCCGCCCAGAAGGCGTCGATCCGTGCGTCGATGTCGTCGGTCATCCGCCCATCGTCGCATCCCGATCCTGGCGAAGCCCGCTATCCGCGGCACAGGAGAAATCACCGGTACAGGACGATTCGCGCGGATTCATCCTGTCTTCGTGATTTCTCCTGCCGTGACGCGCCTGCGGGGCGGAGTCGGCTCCTACCCGCTGAACAAGAGGGTGCGGCGTCGAGCACTGTCTTA
>NZ_JBKEAY010000011.1:0-1896 GCF_047972865.1 Microbacterium sp. | reverse complement strand
TCGAGCAGCATGTTCGCTCCATCCTCCGCAAGCTCGGGGTCCCAAACCGTGCCGCCGTCGCCGCATGGGTGGTGAAGTCCGACCGGGCCGCGATCGCTGACGACGGCTGATCGTCCGGTTTGCGGCGCACGGGCGATCCGACTGCCGGACACGACGAGGTGCGCGTGGGCGCCGATGGACCCGCGCGCCGAGGGCCCAGCCGTGCACTCTTGCCCCGGATAGGCTGCGGGTGTTCGCTTGAGGAGGATCTCGATGCAGCCGTACCAACGCGAGGCGGAATACCTCACCACCCTCGCTGATGGCACCGTCAAGCAGCTCAACCCGTTCACCGGCACTGAAGTGTGGACCGTACCTGGTCGGGGCCACCGGCCGTTGGGGCAGCTTCAGGACCCGTCCCTGATCGAGCCGGAGCGTGCCGGGTCGTACTGCGCCTTTTGCGAGAACCGGTATGTCGAGACACCGCCGGAGAAGTCCCGCGTGGTTCACCGGGGCAACGACACCTGGGAGACGCACCACCGCACGCCTGCCGCGGAAATGAACGCCACGGTGGCGGCCTTCCGTCGGGTCCCCAACCTCTTCGAGATTCTCAGTTATGAGTACTGGCACGCCAACTACGGGTACGTGCTTCCAGCCCGGGTCGCCGCGCGGAAAGAGGCCTACCTCGATTCTCCGGCGGGGTGGGAGCACGTGGTCTCCGTGGTCGGGATGAAGCTGCGTGCTTCCGGCATGGCGGCTGAGGAGATCGACGCCCTGACCCATGACCAGATCGTCGAGGCAGCGTCCGGCTTCTTCGGTGGTGGCCACGACCTCATCATCGCTCGGCGTCACTACGTCGACGGCGCAACGACCGATGACCAGCTTGCTTCCTCCGGCACGCTCACCGTTAACGAGCACGCCGAGTTTATCCGCTACACAGTCGAGTCGGTGAGGGCGCTCTACGAGCTCAACCGCTACGCCCGGTACGTGACTGTCTTCCAGAACTGGCTCAAGCCTGCGGGAGCGTCGTTCGATCACCTCCACAAGCAGCTCGTCGCCATCGACGAACGCGGGGTGCAGCACGAGGAGACCCTCGCGAAGCTCCGACAGAACCCCAACCTCTTCAACGAGGTCGCGACGAACTACGCCGGCTATAAGAACCTCGTCATCGCCGAGAACGACCACGCCGTCGCCTTCGCCGGGTTCGGGCACCGGTTCCCGACCATCGAGATCTACTCCAAGAGCGAGCACTCCGATCCGTGGGAGCAGGAGCCCGAGGAACTGCGCGGTATGTCGGACATGATCCACGCCATGCAGGCCGCCACGGGCGCGTCCATCGCCTGCAACGAGGAGTGGCACTACCGGCCCATCGACGTCGACGTGCCGATGCCGTGGCGCGTCATGCTCAAGTGGCGCCTCTCGACGCTGGCCGGCTTTGAGGGAGCGACGCGTATCTACCTCAACACCATCACCCCGGTCATGGTCCGCGACCGGGTCGTCGAGCGCCTCTTCGCACTCCGCACCGAGGGTCGGATTGCCGACACGGTTCTCATCGCGTTCGAGGCCCCCTGCCGGCCCAATGCGTTGCGCTACACGCACCCGACGCGGTAGCCGAATTACCAACCCCGACACGTCTGGTGGTGGCGTTGGTTGAGGAGCCGCGAAGAGGCGTCTCAGCCATCGTTATCGGGAGGGGATGGTGGTTTCGACTCGGGCGCCGTGCGCCCGGCTCAACCGGTGGGTGTGGTTCGCGTCCGGGCACCGGGGCGACTCGGGGTTCACCCGGTATCGACATCGTCCGCACCCGGAATACGCTGGGGCTATGGCCGGAGGCTCCCTGCGATCGCGTTTCAGTGCGGATCCTGTGCGCATGCCCGAACTCCGCGCCAGCGACTCTGATCGAGCATTGGTCGTGGGCGC
>NZ_JBKEAY010000183.1:0-46939 GCF_047972865.1 Microbacterium sp. | reverse complement strand
AGAGATGACCGTCGAAGGGGTAGGATCCCCGGAACAGAACCCGGCGTATAGGCCGACCCATTCACTTCACCCGAGCCGCTGCCGTGCGGTCGGCGCCCAAGGGCGTGGGATCGGCGAGGTGACCGGGCAAGGGCCGATGGTGGTGCTCCCATTCTTGACGGTGAAGGAGCTGCCGCATGGCTGAGCGACTCACCCGCCGCGCGGTGGTCGACCGTGCCGCATCCCTGTCCGATGCCATCGGTCTGGACGAGCTCACGATCACGAAACTCGGCCGTTCCCTCGGGATCTCACCCCCGGGCGTGTACCGGCACGTCACCGACCTCGACGACCTACGCCGCGCGCTCAGCCAGCACGCGACGGGCGAGGTCGCCGCGGTGCTGTCCGCAGCGTGCACCGGCCTGTCCGGGGCCGACGCGCTCACCGCGCTCGCGACCACCCTCCGAACATGGGCACACCAGCATCCAGGCCGCTACGCGGCCTTGCAAATCGCGCCCGACCCGGACGACACCGACGGGCACACCGCCGCACAGAACCTGATCACCGTGCTCGCCTCCGCCCTCCGCGCGTACCAGCTCGACGGTGATGACCTGACCGACGCGATCCGCCTCATCCGGAGCACCATCCACGGCTTCATCACCCTGGAACACAGCAACGGCTTCGGACAACCACGCAACCTCGACACCACCTACGCACGCATCATCGCCTCCCTCCACACCGTCCTCACCGACTGGACGCCCTGACAGCACTCAGCCCGCCGGGACGACCCCGAGGCGGCGGCGTCGGCGAAGCGCTATCCCGCCGAGAGGGCTGCGGCGCCGATGATGCCGGCGTTGTTGCGGTGCACCGCCGGGACGATCGGGGTGTCCAACTCCAGGAGGGGAAGGAACTGATCGGCGTGTTTGGATACCCCGCCGCCGACCACGAACAGGTCGGGCGAGAACAAGAACTCCAGGTGACTGTAGTACCACTGCAGGCGCCGCGCCCACTTCTTCCAACTCAACTGCTCGCGCTCCTTGGCGGAATAGGCGGCCCACGCTTCGGCGTCGCGTTTGTGGCGTGCCCGGTGCAGGTGCCCGAGTTCGGCGTTGGGGATCAGCTCGCCCCGGTACAGGATGGCCGACCCGATGCCGGTGCCCAGCGTGGTCATGATGACCAGGCCCGACTGGTCGCGGGCGGCGCCGTACCGCAACTCGGCCACTCCGGCCACGTCGGCGTCGTTGGCGAAATGGATGTCGCGCCCCAGGCCCCGCTCGAAGAACGCTTCCGCTTCGAAACCGATCCATGTCTGCGAGACATTGGCGGCCGACAGGGTGCGTCCCTCCTTGACGATCGCGGGGAACGCGACCCCCAGCGGGATGTCGGTGTCGGCGACCTGCAGAGTCTCGAGCACGCTCACGACGGCTGCCAGCACGTCGTCGGGCTCGGCGCCGCGCGGCGTGGCCACCTTGACCCGCTCGCTCAGCAATTCGCCGGTGGCGACGTCGACCAGCGCCCCTTTGATCCCGGTGCCGCCGATGTCCACGCCGACCGCGCGCGTTGCTGTGCTCGTCATGACCCCAGCTTACGACTCGGCGAGGTGATCGTTAGGATCGAGGGGCGTCGATGAGCAACGATTCGGGGAGGCGTCGGATGGGCGGAGAACAGAAGTACTGGTACAACCTCGCGACCGGGCAGGTGGAGCGCGGATACGAGTCGCCAGCGGTCGACCGCGCCGGGCCTTTCGACACCGAGGAGGAGGCCGCGCGCGCTCCGGAACTGCTCGCGGAGCGCTCACGCACCTGGGCCGAGGAAGACGCGCGCGAAGACGACTGGGGATCCTCGTCCGCGCAGAGCTGACGCGGGCCGATAGTCTGGCCTGACCGGCTTCGGAGAGGATGCGATGGACAAGCAGCGGGACTTCGTACTGCGCACGATCGAGGAACGCGGCGTGAAGTTCGTGCGCCTGTGGTTCACGGACGTGATCGGAACTCTCAAGTCGGTGGCGATCGCGCCGGCCGAAGTGGAGGGCGCCTTCACCGAGGGGTTGGGTTTCGACGGATCCGCGATCGAGGGGCTCACCCGTTCGCAGGAGTCCGATCTGCTCGCCCACCCCGATCCGTCGACCTTCCAGACGCTCCCGTGGCGCGGCGACGTCGACCCGACCGCGCGCATGTTCTGCGACCTGACGACGCCCGACGGTCAGCCCGCCGTCGCCGACCCTCGCAACGTGCTCAAACGAGCACTGTCGAAGGCCGCCGACGCGGGTTTCACCTTCTACACGCACCCCGAGATCGAGTTCTACCTGTTGAAGTCGTCGCAGATCGGGCCCGACGGACCGGTGCCAGTCGACTCGGCGGGCTACTTCGACAACGTGCCCGGCGGGACCGCGCACGACTTCCGGCGTAGTTCGGTGCGCATGCTCGAAGACCTCGGCATCTCGGTCGAGTACAGCCACCACGAGGGTGGGCCCGGGCAGAACGAGATCGATCTGCGTTACGCCGATGGCCTGGCGACCGCCGACAACATCATGACCTTCCGCACCGTCGTGAAGGAGGTCGCGATCGAGCAGGGCGTGTACGCGACGTTCATGCCCAAGCCGCTCAGCGGTCAGCCCGGCAGCGGCATGCACACACACATGTCCCTGTTCGAGGGCGACGTCAACGCCTTCTATGAGGAGGGCGCCGAGTACCACCTCTCCAAGGTGGGTCGCCATTTCATCGCGGGCCTGCTCACGCACGCCAACGAGATCGCCGCCGTCACCAACCAGTTCGTCAACTCGTACAAGCGGCTGTGGGGCGGGGACGAGGCGCCGAGCTACGTGACCTGGGGGCACACGAACCGCTCCGCGCTGGTGCGCGTGCCGCTCTACAAGCCGCGCAAGGCGCAGTCGGCTCGCGTCGAATACCGCGGACTCGACTCGGCAGCCAACCCGTACCTGTCCTACGCGCTGCTGTTGACGGCGGGCCTGAAGGGCATCGAGGAGGAGTACGAACTGCCCGCCGAGGCCGAGGACAACGTCTGGTCGCTCAGCCCGGGGGAGCGCCGCGCACTAGGGTACAAGCCGTTGCCGGCGAGCCTCGACGCAGCGCTGCACCAGATGGAGGAGTCCGACTTTGTCGCTGAGACTCTCGGCGAGCAGGTCTTCACCTACGTGCTCCTCAACAAACGCCGCGAGTGGCACGAGTACCGCGCGCAGGTCACGCCCTTCGAGCTGAAGAGCAACCTGGAAATGCTCTGAGTGGTCCCGTGACCGCCGGCGCACGAACCAGTGGCCTGACCGGACTGGCCCGGGTCGGGTTCTCGGAGTTGTCCGAGGCGGACGCATCCCTAGCTGAGCTCGGCGACCTCGTTGGGCTGGAGCGCGCCGAGTTGCTCGCTGGCGCGGAGAGCGCCGGCGATCCCGACGGTGCGCTGGCGGCGTTGCTGCGGGTGGCTCGGCGCGATGCCGCACCGGTGCGCGACACTCTGCAGCGGGTGCCTAAGACGGTGTGGCTCATTTTCGGCGCGTCCGAGGGGTTCGCGGAGTTCTACTTGCGGCATCCGGACGAACTTGCCCTCCTCGTCGACGCCGGGACATCGCTGCCCGGCGCCGACCGCCTGCGTTTCGAACTCCTGGCGTCCGTTGACGTCGACGACGACGGCTTCGCCGCTCGCGGCGACGAGAGCGCGTGGGTCGCGCTGCGCGTTCGATATCGGCGGATGCTGGCCCTGATCGCCGCGTATGACCTGCACGCGGAGAGTTCTGCGGACGTTCTCCACGAGGTGGCTGCGGCCCTCGCCGATGCCGCCGGCGCCGCACTCGAAGCCGCGTTGGCGGTCGCGCGCACCCGCATCTCCAAGGGCGGGGGAGCCGGGGTCGGGCTGTTCCCGCGCGACGAGGTCGCCGCGACCCGCCTCGCGATCATCGGGATGGGCAAGACCGGTGCACGCGAGCTGAACTACGTGAGCGACGTCGACGTGATCTTCGTCGGCGGGGTGCTCGCCGATCGGGCCGACGAGGTCAGCGAGGGACGCGGGATCGACATCGCCACCCGACTGGCGGTACAGACGATGCAGGGCATCTCCGGGGTGGAGATCGAGCCGCCGTTGTGGGAGGTCGACGCCAACCTGCGTCCCGAGGGCAAACAGGGCGCGCTGGTGCGCAGCGTCGAGTCGCACCTGTCGTACTACGACCGGTGGGCCAAGAGCTGGGAGTTCCAGGCGCTGCTGAAGGCCCGCCCTCTCGCCGGTGATGCCGAGCTCGGCCGGGAGTACGTCGATGCCGTCCAGCCCAAGGTGTGGGCCAGTGCGGCGCGGGAGAACTTCGTCGACAGTGTGCAGCGGATGCGCGAGCGCGTCACCGAGCACATCCCGGCCGACGAGGTGCCGTACCAGCTCAAACTGGGTCCGGGCGGCATCCGGGACATCGAGTTCACCGTGCAGCTGCTCCAGCTCGTACACGGGTTGTCCGACGACCAGATCCGGCAGCGGGGCACGCTGGACGCGCTGGACGCGCTCGTCGAGGAGGGGTACATCGGGCGGGACGACGCGGCCACTTTCGCCCGCGACTACCGCATCCTGCGTGTGCTGGAGCACCGACTGCAGTTACGTGGTCTGCGCCGCACGCATCTCATGCCCCGCACACCCGAAGGCCTGCGCGCGCTCGCGCGCACGGTGCGACTCGTTCCGCTGGATGCGGATGTGTGGCGGCTCTGGGAGGCGCTCAAGCGCGAGGTGCGAGAGATCCACGTGCGCTTGTTCTACCGGCCGCTGCTGTCGGCGGTGGCGGCGCTGTCGCCCGACGAGCACGTGCTGTCGTCAGAGCAGGCCCACGACCGGCTCGCGGCGATCGGGTTCCGCGATGCCGCCGGCGCCCTCCGTCATATGGCGGCCATCACCGGTGGCCTGAGCCGCACGGCCACGATCCAGCGGCATCTCATGCCGGTGATGATCCGGTGGTTCGCCGACGGGGTCGATCCGGACAACGGGCTGCTGTCATACCGGCGGATCTCCGAAGCGCTGGGGGAGACTCCGTGGTTCCTGCGGATGCTGCGTGATTCGTCCGGTGCTGCCGAACGTCTCACCCGCGCGCTGTCGGGCTCGCGGTTCATCGGGCAGTTGATGGAGGGGATCCCCGAGTCGGTCGCGTGGCTGGACTCCGAGGAGCAGTTGCGGCCACGGACCGGGCGCGCACTGGAGGAGGAGGCTCGGGCGATCCAGACCCGGCACGCGACGATCGACGACGCGATGCGCGCCGTACGGGCCCTGCGTCGGCGCGAGCTGCTCCGGCTGGCCCTGGCTGCCGCGCTGAGTCCGCTCACGATCGAAGACCTCGCGGCCGGCTTGACCGCGATCAGCGAGGTGACGATCCAGGCGACGCTCCGGGCGGTGCGGCGCGAGGTGGTTCCCGACGACGCCGCCGACCTGGACTTCTCCGTGATCGCGATGGGCAGGTTCGGGGGCGCTGAACTCGGCTTCGGCTCGGATGCCGATGTCATGTACGTCTACGATCCGAACGGCCTCGACCCGCAGCGTGCGGGGGAGCTGGCACTGAAGATCGTGCACGGGCTGCGCACCTACTCGGAAGACCCCCGGGTGCCTTTCGAACTGGACGCCGACCTCCGTCCCGAGGGGCGCAACGGGCCCATGGTGCGCTCCCTCGACTCGTATGCGGAGTACTACCGGCGCTGGTCGCTGTCGTGGGAGGCGCAGGCGCTGCTGCGCGCACGGGGGGTGGCCGGGAGCGCGAAGCTCATCGAACGGTTCATGGCTTTGGCTGACGAGGTGCGGTACCCGAAGAACGTGAAGCCGGACGACCTGCGCGAGATACGCCGGATCAAAGCGCGTGTGGAGACCGAGCGGCTGCCGCAGGGTGTGGACCGTGCCCGCCACCTGAAGCTCGGCCCGGGAGGTCTGAGCGACGTCGAGTGGCTGGTCCAGTTGCTTCAGCTGCAGCACGCCCATCGTGTCCCCGGCATGCGCACCACCTCGACGTTGGGGGCGTTGGACGCCGCCCGGGAGGCGGGGTTGGTCTCGGATGTCGCCGTATCCCGGCTGACGGCAGCGTGGCGTCGCGCCAGCCGGCTGCGGTCGGCGAACACGTTGCTGTCGGGACAGACCAGCGACATCCTCCCCGCCGATCGAGACCGGCTGGACGGGATCGGGCGTGTGCTGGAATACCCGCCGCGTTCAGCGACGCGCGTCGAAGAGGACTGGATGCGTGACGCTCGTCGTGCCCGCCGTACGTTCGACAACCTCTTCTACGGCTGACGCCGGACCGCGCGAATCCGTCGATATCCTGGTTCCCATGACCGAACTCGCGCAGAGTCGTTACGTGTCCTTGACGTCGTACCGTAAAGACGGGACGCCGGTGAGCCTTCCGGTGTGGATCGCCGATCTTGGCGACGGGACCGCGGGGTTCACGACCGGTTCGGGTTCGTACAAGGTGAAGCGCATCCGCCGGAACCCGGCCGTCACCCTGCGGCCGTGCGACGCCCGTGGCAACGTCACGCCGGGGTCGCCCGTCGTCGAGGCCACGGCGCGTGTCGTCTCCGACGGCGGCTACACGCGTGTGCGGCGCGCCATCGTCGCGAAGTACGGCATCCAGGCGCGACTGCTGGCTCTGGCGGGGGTCGTGCGCGGCTGGTTCGGCCGTTCGACCTCCGACGTGGCGATCGAGGTCACATTCACCGCCTGACCGACGCGCGCCTGCGCACCTCTCCTCGCCAGAACGGTTGGGGGAGAGCGATGCCGCTCGTGCGGTCCGGTTCCAGGACGTGCGGTTCGAGGCGGTGGAGCAACCGGATGGGAGCCAGCACAGGCCCCGGCGCACTGGCAGCAGCTCGCCGCGAGCCTCCAACTCCCCGAGCAGGTGGTGTGCGGTCGACGGGGTGAGCGAGAAGTCGCCCGGCTCCCAGAAGCGGCGCGGCCTCCCCCCGACGCGAGCACGGCGCGCCGGGCGTCAGCCGCGCCGTGGCGGTTGCGGCGGAGCGCGAGCAAGATCGGCATCACGCACTCCCCGCGGTCGTCCGCACACGCCCACAGACAGTCTGAGCCCCAGACGGCGATTGCCGTCTGGGGCTCAGTAAATTGCTGGGCTCAGAGACCGGAAGTGTGGCTCTGAGGGCCTCCCGGAATCAGACCCCGAAGTACAGTTCGTACTCGAAGGGGTGCGGGCGCTGCGCGATCGGCTGGATCTCGTTCTCGATCTTGTACTCGATCCAGGTCTCGATGAGCTCCGGCGTGAACACGTTGCCGCGGGTGAGGAACTCGTTGTCGGCGCGGAGGGCTTCCAGCGAGTCCAGCAGCGAGTTCGGCACCTGAGGAATGTTCTTGGCCTCCTCGGGCGGCAGCTCGTACAGGTCCTTGTCCACCGGCTCGTGCGGCTCGATGCGGTTGATGATGCCGTCGATGCCGGCCATCATCTGCGCGGCGAAGGCGAGATACGGGTTACCCGAGGCGTCCGGCGCGCGGAACTCGATGCGCTTGGCCTTCGGGCTCGATCCGGTGATCGGGATACGAACGGCGGCGGAGCGGTTACCGGCCGAGTAGACCAGGTTCACCGGCGCCTCGAAGCCCTTCACCAGACGGTGGTAGCTGTTGAGGGTGGGGTTGGTGAACGCGAGTACCGCGGGGGCATGCGCGAGCAGACCGCCGATGTACCAGCGCGCGATGTCGGAGAGCCCGCCGTAACCCTTCTCGTCGTAGAACAGCGGCTTGCCCTCGAGCCACAGCGACTGGTGGGTGTGCATACCCGAGCCGTTGTCGCCGAACAGCGGCTTGGGCATGAAGGTCGCGACCTTGCCCCACTGCTCGGCGGTGTTCTTGACGATGTACTTGAACTTCAGGATGTCGTCGGCGGCGTGGACCATCGTGTCGAACTTGTAGTTGATCTCCTGCTGGCCACCGGTGCCGACCTCGTGGTGCGCCCGCTCGAGCTCCAGGCCGACCTCGATGAGCTTGAGGCTGATGTCGTCGCGCAGGTCGGCGGTCTTGTCGACCGGCGCGACCGGGAAGTAACCGCCCTTGAACGGGGTCTTGTTGGAGAGGTTGCCGCCCTCTTCCTCGCGGCCCGTGTTCCAGGCGCCTTCTTCGGAGTCGACCGCGTAGAAGCTGGAGTGCTGCTTCACTTCGTAGCGCACGTCGTCGAAGATGTAGAACTCCGCCTCGGGGGCGAAGAAAGCGGTGTCGGCCACGCCCGTGGACGCGAGGTACTTCTCGGCCTTCTTGGCGACCTGGCGCGGGTCCTTCGCGTAGATCTCACCGTTGCGGGGGTTGTAGATGTCGAAGATCATCACGAGCGTCTTGGCCTCGCGGAACGGGTCCACGTAAGCGGTCGAGACATCCGGGATCAGCTGCATGTCGGACTCGTGGATGTTCGCGAAGCCGCGAATCGACGAGCCGTCGAACATCTGACCGACCGTGAAGAACTCCTCGTCGACGGTCGAGGCCGGGATGTTGAAGTGCTGCTGGACACCAGGAAGATCCGTGAATCGGATGTCGAGGAACTTGACGTCCTCGTCTTTGATGAATGCCAGCACCTCGGATGAATCTTTGAACATGGAGTCTCCAAGATCGAGGGAGTGACGCCTGCAGTTTCCGCAGACACGCTAGAAGCTATCGGCGCGGGGTTGCCCTCCAGTATCCCGCATGTTTCGGGCATGTTACGGCGCGGCGGGATCACCCCCGCCGATAGGGTGGGGCGTGTGAGCGATCGCCCGACCGAGCAGTCCTACCCGGGCGAACGGCTCGGTCTGCCCGCCACTGGAACGGGCAGTATCGCAAGGCCCGGCCGTCGCGCAGCCGCGCTCCTCATCGACTGGGCATGCGCGGTCGTGGTCTCGATCGCGTTCTTCCAGTACGATCCGATGCTCACCCTCGCCGTCTTCGCGGTCGTGCAGATGGTCTTCCTGCCGACCCTGTCGGGCAGCCCGGGTCACGTGCTGCTCGGGATGCGTCTCACGCGCCTGGACGGTGGCTGGGTGGGCGTGTGGCGCCCGATCGTGCGCACCGTCCTGCTGGTGCTCGTCATCCCGGCGGTGGTGTGGGACGTGGATCAACGCGGGTTGCACGACAAGGGCGCGGGCACCGTCCTGGTGCGCCGCTGACCGGTCACCGCGGGCGCGGTGCGCGTGCCTTGGCCGGATCGATGCCCTTGGGGATGGGCAGCGAGGTCACCGACTGTGACACGGAGTCGACGCGTTTGAGGACCGCAGCCATCGTGGCACGGTCGACCTTCTTGGGGAGCTTCTTGATCGTGCGCGCGAGGTCGGCGATCGCCACGTCGTCGTCGCCGTGGCCCACGTACAGGACCTCGACGGGCACGCCGGACGCGACCCGCTGCACCTTCATCCGCTCGTCGTTGACGAGCCGGGTCAGCCGGCCGCGGGCGCCTTCGCCGATGATGACGACGCCGCCGCGCCCGATCGCGCGGTAAACGGCGTCCTGTGTCTTGGGGTTGACGCCCACCGGCATCTCCGAGGCGTTCCAGTTGCGCCCGAGCGCGGTGGAGACGACGTGCCCGACCGCCCCCGGCATGCCGTCGATCTTCTTGTACATGGCGCGGGTGGACAGCCTGGTCAGCGTGATCATGGCGGCGAGGACGCCGAACATCAACCCGGTGAAGCCCCAGAGGATGACGCTCCAGATCGCCAGCGGCGGGATGAAGAACCCGAGCAGCACGCCGAGTCCGATACCGAGCACGATGATCCCGATGAGCAGCCAAGGCAGCCACCGGTACTCCGCTTTGGTGAAGGTGAACAGGGAGCGGATCTGGGCGAAGAAGCCGGGGCGCTTCTCCGATGTCGTGCTGCGGGCGGCCATGAACCCAGCCTACATTTCACGCCGCGTCCTCGCCTTCACAGCGGCCGTACCGACCATGTTGTGCACCGACCGGGCTATGGCGGCCCCACGGGCGGCGGGCGAGGGACAGACTCGCGGCGTGGAAGACGAGATGACACAGGTGCTCACGCCCACCGTCCTGCGGCGCCTGGCACCGCCTGACTGCCCGTACCGCGCACTCCTGGTCGCCGATGACCCGCCGCGTCTGTGGGTCGATGTGGCGGAGTTCGGGAGCAGTCCGGCCTGGCGGGCCGACGGTGAGGGGCATGTGCTGGCCCCCGTCGACCTCGCGCGCACGCGCGAAGGTCAGGCCGTCGTGCTGCCCCACTGCCCCTCCCGCCTGGAGACCGTGGTCGGTTCGATCGACACGGCGGGCGCGGCCGCCACCGCCGCCGTGAGCATGCTCCGCGGCGCCGCCGAGGCGGACCGGCTGGGCGCGGATGCCGGGAGCTGGTGGGTGACCGCGGAAGGCCGTCCGGTGCTTGCGCTGACGGGAACGCTGCCGTGGCGGCCGATGACCGGTGAACTGCTCGAGACCTTGGCCCGCGCGGTGCCGGTGCTTCGGACCGAGCTGACGCGCGCGCAGGAGACCCTCGCCGACGCCGGACGGCTGCGCCGCGAGGCGGCGGCGCGGGAGGACGAACTGTTCGCTGTGGCAGATCCCGAGCACCTGCCGGTGGCGGGCGGCGTCGACGCGCCTCGGCGGACCAGGCGCGCGCCGGTGGCCCCTTACCGCGACCGAGAGCAAACGTCGATGCTGGCCCGGTGGGCGAGCGCGATCATGGATCGGGAGGTGCTCGACCGGGCGCGTTCCCTCGTTCCCCGCCGCCGGGCGAAGAGGCCGGCCGTGCGCCGGCCCCGGGAGCGAGAAGGGCGCCGGCATGCGCCCGTCCTGGTGGGGTTGGCGGTGGCCATCATGGTGATCGCCGTCGGGGTGTTCTGGCCGGAGGGGAGTGAGGCCGGCGGTGCGCCCGCGTCCGACGCGATACGCTCCGACCCTGCCGCCGAGGCGAGTGTGAGCGCGCCGGAGCCCGAACCGGAATCTCTGGCCGAGGTCGGCCGGGCGCTGGTCGCCCGCCTCGCCGAGTGCCAGCAGCAGTGCGCCGTCTGGGAGGGCGGGTCGGGGACTGCGCCTGCGGGAGCGGCCGGTGTGGCGGAGGCCACGGTCACGCTCGTCGAAGAATACGGGGGCGTCGCCGTGTTCCGCGCCGAAGCGGAGGGAGAACACAGCCAGATCGTGGTGGCGGTGCACGCAGACGGCACGTGGCGGGTTCGGGAGGTCTATGACCTCACGAACCCGCCCGCGTGAGGGAGTCAGATGCCGAGACGATCCTGGAACTGTGCGTTCTCGAGCCGCGACTTGACCGCCGCGAGGAAGCGCGCGGCGTCGGCACCGTCGATGATGCGGTGGTCGTACGACAGCGCCAGGTACACGTAGGACCGCACAGCAATCGCGTCCACACCGTCCACCGACACCAGGCCCGGCCGCTTGACGACGACACCGGTACCGAGAATGGCCGACTGCGGCAGGAAGACCACGGGAGTGTCGAACAGTGCTCCGCGCGAGCCGGTGTTGGTCAGCGTGAACGTCCCGCCCGACAACTCGTCCGGCTTCAGCTTGTTGTCGCGGGTTCGCGCCGCCAGATCGGCGATTTCGTGGGCGATCTGGGCGATGTTCTTGGCACCGGCGTCGCGCAGGACGGGAGTCAGTAGTCCGCGTTCGGTGTCGACCGCGATCGACAGGTTCTCCGTGGGCGGGTACACGATGTCGGTGCCTTCGACGGTGGAGTTGATGATCGGGAACGCCTGCAACGCTTCGGCGGCGGCCAGGGCGAAGAACGGCAGGAACGACAGCTTGTCGCCGGTCTTGTCGAGGAACGTGGCCTTGACCGAGTCCCGGTACGCGGACAGCGCGGTGACGTCGACCTCGATCACGGTGGTCAACTGGGCGGTCTGCTGCATGGAGGCGACGGCACGTTCGGCCAGCACCTTGCGCAGCCGCGACATCGGCTGCGTCGTGCCGCGCAACGGCGAGACCTCCAACGCCGGAGCGGGCGCGGCCGCCGGTGCCGGCTGTGCCGCGGTCTCGGCGGCTTTCAGGACATCTTCCTTGCGGATGCGGCCACCGACACCTGTCCCGGTCACCGCAGTCAGATCGACACCCTGCTGCTGCGCCAGCCGGCGCACCAGGGGAGTGACGTAGGTCGGCCCGTCGGCGTCGGTGGCGGGGGGAGTGTAGGTCGGCGGCGCGGGCTCGGCCGCAGCCGGCTGTGCGGGTGCCGTGGACTGCGGCGGTGCCACGGGCTGCTCGGGTTCAACGGGCTGCACAGGCGCCGCAGGCGCGGTGGCCGGCGCCGGCACGCCCTCAGGTTCGCTCGGAGCGAGCGCGGCACCGGAGCCGATGCGGGCCAGCACGGCGCCGACGTCGACGGTCTCGTCCTCGCTCACGACGATCTCTTGCAGCGTTCCTGCCACCGGCGACGGGATCTCGGTGTCGACCTTGTCCGTGGAGATCTCCAGCAGCGGCTCGTCGACGGCGACGTCGTCGCCGACCTGCTTGAGCCAGCGCGTCACGGTCCCCTCCGTCACACTCTCGCCGAGTTCCGGGAGAACGACATCGTGGGCATCGCCGGCCGGTGCCGCGGCGGGAACCGAATCGGCGGTGGGCGCCTCCGGGGCGGCGGGCTCAGATGTAGCCTCGGCGGGCGCGGCTTCCGCAGGCGTCTGCTCCGCGGGCGCGGCGCTGCTGCCGTCGCCGATCTGGGCCAGCACCGCACCGACCTCGACGGTTTCGTCCTCCTGGACGAGGATCTGCTCGAGGACTCCGCTGATGGGTGACGGAATCTCAGTGTCGACCTTGTCGGTCGAGATCTCCAGGAGCCCTTCGTCGGCTTGGATCGTGTCACCGACCTTCTTGAGCCAACGGGTCACCGTTCCCTCGGTGACGCTCTCGCCGAGCGCGGGGAGGACCACGGGTGTGCTCATGATCTTGTCTCCATTCAGAATGTCGATGTCGGGACTAGCTTAGTGATGCGCGACGGTGGCACGTCAGACCGCGTGCAGGGGCTTTCCCGCCAGAGCGAGGAAGGCCTCGCCGAGTGCCTCGCTCTGGGTGGGGTGGGCGTGAACGAAAGGCGCGATGTCTTCCGGGTGGGCTTCCCAGCCGACCGCCAACTGACCCTCGGTGATCAGTTCGCCGACACGGTCGCCCACCAGGTGCACGCCCAGGATCGGTCCGTCGGTCTCGCGCACGACCTTGACCATACCGGCGGTGCCGATGATCTCGCTCTTGGCGTTGCCGGCGAGGTTGTATTCGTAGACGCTCACCCGGTCGCCGTGGGCCTCGCGGGCCTGAGCCTCTGTCAGCCCCACCGAGGCCGCCTCCGGCCGGGAGTAGGTCACGCGCGGTGTGGTCGACTCCGCCACGGCGGGCCCGGCCTGACCGGCGATGACCTCCGCGACGCGGATGCCCTGCTGAAACGCGCGGTGCGCCAGTTGCAATCCGGGGACGATGTCGCCGACGGCCCACACGTGCGGCACGGTGGTCCGTCCGTCGGCGTCGGTGGTGACGAACCCGCTCTCCGTGGCGACACCGGCCTCGTCGAGACCGATTCCCTCGGTCAGCGGCCGGCGTCCGACCGCGACCAGGAGTCGATCGGCGGTGAGGGCGGATCCGTCGTCCAGCGTGACCGTCACGGCGTCGTCGGATTGTTCCGTCGTCACGACGCGCGCACCGAGCCGGGACGCGATGCCGCGCTTGCGGAACGCGCGCGCCAGCGCCTTGCTGACGGCGTCGTCTTCAGTCGGCAGAAGCCGGTCGAGCGCCTCGACGACGGTCACCTCGGCGCCGAACGAGCGCCACAGGCTCGCGAACTCCACTCCGATCACACCGCCGCCGAGGATGACGACGCGGGCGGGGACCTCATCGAGGGTGAGCGCCTCTTCGCTGGTCAGGATGCGCCTGCCCACCGGTGCGGCACCGATCGTTCGTGGGGCTGATCCGGTCGCCAGGACCACATCGGTGCCGCGGTACAGGTCGTCGCCGACGCGCACGTCACCGTCGGCGGTGAGACGGCCTTCCCCGGCGACCACGGTGATGCCCCGCGAGGTCAACAAGGCGGTCAACCCGGCGTACTTCTTGGCGACGATGCCCTCCCGGTAGGCGGTCAGGCGGGTCACGTCGACTCCCTCGACCGCGGCGTTCACGCCCACGGCGGCGGCATCGCGTACGTGGTCCATGACTTCTGCCGCGTGCAGCAGCGCCTTGGTCGGCACGCATCCCCGGTGCAGGCAGGTCCCGCCCAGTTTGTCCTTCTCGACGACGACGACAGAGCGCCCCAGTTCTGCAGCGCGCAGCGCGGTCGCGTAGCCGCCGCTGCCGCCACCGAGGAGGACCAGGTCGGCGCTGTGCTCGGTCACCGCACCCCGCCTTCCAAAAGCGCGATGAGCGAGCGCACCGAGGCTCCCGTCGGTCCCTTGTCGGTGGCCCCGAACGCCGCGGACTTACTGGTTCCCGCGCCGGCGATGTCCAGGTGGACCCACGGGATCTGCGGGGCGTCGTCGGCGTCGGAGGTGCGCCCGACGAAGCGGCGCAGGAACAGCCCCGCGAACATCGACCCGCCGGCCGGGTCCCCGACCTTCGCGTTCTGGATGTCGGCGATCGGGCTGTCCAGTTCGTCTTCCATGTGGGCCGGCAGCGGCAGCGCCCAGGCCAGCTCGCCCGCACGCTCGGCGGCGTCGAGGTACTCGTCGACCGCGCCGTCGTCGCCCATCACCCCCACGTGGCGGTTACCGAGCGCGACGATGATCGCGCCGGTCAGCGTCGCGACATCGACGATCAGGTCGGGACGATCGCGGCTGGCTGCGGCGAGCCCGTCGGCCAGGACGAGGCGGCCCTCGGCGTCGGTGTTGAGCACCTCCACTGTCTTCCCATCGAGCATCGTGAGCACGTCTCCCGGCCGGGTCGCCGTTCCCGACGGCATGTTCTCGGCCAGACACAGCCACCCGGTGACCCGCACCGGCAGTCGCAGGGTCGCCGCCGCCACGACGACGGCCAGCGCGGTCGCCGCGCCCGCCATGTCGTACTTCATCCCCACCATGCTCGCCGGGGGCTTCAGCGACAGTCCGCCGCTGTCGAAGGTGATGCCTTTGCCCACGATCGCGACGTGGCGCTCGTTCACGTCGGGGGAGTAGTCGAGACGGACCAGGCGCGGGGGACGCGCGGAGCCCCGGCCCACACCGAGAATGCCGCCGAACCCCTGTGCCTCGAGCCCGTTCTCGTCGGTCACGTCCACCGTGATCGGAAGGTCGGCTGCGGCCGCCACGGCGGTGGCAGCGAACTCAACCGGACCGAGCCGGTCGGCCGGCGTGTTGACCAGGTCTTTTACGGCGGCCACCGCGGTGCCGATCGCGGTGGCACGGGCGAGGGCGTCGTCGTTCAGCGCCTCGGCGGCGTGGAGCACGACGCGATCCGCGCGGGAGGCGCCGGCGGAGGTCTTGTACCCGTCGAACCGGTAGCCGCCGATGGCGGCACCCTCGGCCGCGGCAGCCCACAGCGCCGCGTCGGTGACACCGGGGAGGGTGACGGCGAGGGTGGCGTAGCCGGTGGTCGTTCGCACGGCGGCGCCCACGGCGTCGCGCACGGCATTGGCGCTCGGGGTCTCACCGGTTCCGGTCACCACGAGTGGCAGCGTGGTCGCCTCGGGGGCGAACGCGCGCACGCAGGTGCCGGGTGCGCCGGTGAACCCGACCGCGGTGAGCGCCGCAGCGAGCCCGGGCCAGTCCGGGACGCCGGCATCCGCCAGCGGTGGCAGAGCGACGACGATCGCATCGGCGTCGGAATCGAGTGGGGGGACGGTGGAGTGCGCGAGCTCGGGGAACGGCATGCTCCCATCCTAAAGACCGTGTGTTCGCTGATGGCGGGATGGCGGGACACCTGGACGGGCCGGAGTGCTCGTACAGTTGAGGTATGCCCTTGTCCGGTCCGCTGTACGAGCGTGTCGCGTCGGCACCCCTGGTGCCGGCGGGTCTGCCGCTCGTTGTCACCCTCACCGGGTTCACCGACGCCGGAGGAGCGATCGGTCAGGTCATCGACCACTTCCGCTCCGAGCTCGAACCGACCCCGGTCGCTGTCTTCGATGCCGATCTGCTGCTGGACTACCGCGCGCGGCGGCCGATCATCTCGTTCGAGGGCGACCACTTCACCGAATACCGCGCGCCGCGTCTGGAGCTGTCCCTGGCGCACGACGACCAGGGGGCGCCGTTTCTGTTGCTGGCGGGGTTCGAGCCGGACTTCGCGTGGAACGCGTTCGCGGAGACCGTCGTCGGGCTCACGCAGGGCCTGTCGGTCTCATCGGTGACGTGGGTGCAGGCGATCGCGATGCCGGTGCCCCACACGCGACCGCTCGGGACCACCGTCAGCGGCACCCGGAAAGAGCTCACTCGCGCGCACTCGGTCTGGCAGCCGCACACGCAGGTGCCCGCCAGCGCGGCGCACCTGCTCGAGTACCGCTTCGCGCAATCCGACGCGCCCGTCGCCGGGTTCACCCTGCTGGTGCCGCACTACCTCGGCGACACCGAGTTCCCGGGGGCAGCCATCGCGGCGCTGGACAGTCTGGCCGTGGCGACCGGGCTCGTCTTCGACAGTCCGCGGCTGCGCGACGAGAACCAGGCCTTCATGCAGAAGGTCACCGAGCAGGTGGAGAACTCGTCCGACCTGGGCACGATGCTGCACGGGCTGGAGGAGCGCTACGACTCCTACATGGCCGGCAGCGACCTGGGTCGCCCGATCATCCACGCCGGCGATCTTCCGAGCGCGGACGAGTTGGCCGCGGAACTGGAGCGGTTCCTCGCCGGGGGACCGGCCGATGACGACAAGCAGGGCCTGCGCTGATCGGAATGTCGCGGTGTTCCGCGGTGTTGTATGCCGCAGAAGGCGGGTTCGGCGTCCGAGTGTGAGACAATGGGGCCATTGACCCGTTGTCGGGCCCTCACGGCGTGCATCGATACGTCCTAGGACTTGACAAGGGTCATACTCCTGTCCGAAAACCCCGGCAGCTTCTCCACCGGTGAAAGGCGACACGTGGCGACGACCAAATCCACCCGCACCCGAACGACGGCCGAGGCCGAGGACATGCAGGAGGCGCAGGCACCCGAGGCGGCGGTGAAGACGGCACCTGCCGCGAGCACGGCCACGTCGAAGAAGGCCGCGGGCAAGAAGGCGGGCAAAGCGCGCGCGAAGTCGGGGAGCAAAGCCGCCCCGGACGACGAGGTGGACGAAGACGTCGACGATGCCGATCTCGACAACGACGCGACGGACGACTCCGACGGTTCCGACGCCGACAAGAACGGCACGGCCTCCGACGACGATGACGACGACGAGTCCGCAGACAAGAAGAAGGTGTTCACGGAGCCGCTGCCCAGCGGCGCCATCGTGTTGTCGTCGAGTGATGAGGACGAGGTCCCCGTCTACTCGACGCAGATCATCGGTGCCACCGCGGACCCCGTCAAGGACTACCTGAAACAGATCGGGAAGGTCTCGCTGCTCAACGCGGCGGAGGAAGTCGAACTGGCGATGCGGATCGAGGCGGGGCTGTTCGCCGAGGAGAAGCTGTCGCACATGTCGGCGAGTGAGAAGTCGTCGCAGTTGGGGCTGGACCTGCAGTGGGTCGCCCGCGACGGACGACGGGCCAAGAGCCACCTCCTCGGTGCGAACCTTCGCCTGGTGGTGTCGCTGGCCAAGCGGTACACCGGTCGCGGCATGCAGTTCCTGGACCTCATCCAGGAGGGCAACCTCGGCCTCATCCGTGCTGTCGAGAAGTTCGACTACACCAAGGGCTTCAAGTTCTCCACGTACGCCACCTGGTGGATCCGCCAGGCGATCACGCGCGCGATGGCGGACCAGGCGCGCACCATCCGCATCCCGGTGCACATGGTGGAAGTCATCAACAAGCTCGCCCGGGTGCAGCGTCAGATGCTGCAGGACCTCGGCCGCGAACCCACCCCCGAGGAGCTCAGCCGGGAACTGGACATGACGCCCGAGAAGGTCGTCGAGGTGCAGAAGTACGGTCGTGAGCCGATTTCGCTCCACACGCCGCTCGGCGAGGACGGCGACAGCGAGTTCGGTGACCTCATCGAGGACACCGAAGCGGTGGTACCGGCGGATGCCGTCGGTTTCACGATGCTGCAGCGCCAGCTCGAGTCGCTGCTGGACTCGCTGTCCGAACGGGAGGCCGGTGTGATCCGGATGCGTTTCGGCCTCGGTGACGGCCAGCCCAAGACGCTCGACCAGATCGGCGACACTTTCGGGGTGACCCGTGAGCGCATCCGGCAGATCGAGTCCAAGACGATGGCGAAGCTGCGGCACCCGTCGCGTTCGCAGTCGTTGCGGGACTATCTCGAATGACCTCGGCCGCCAACGACGGCAAACAGCTGCAGGCGACGGTCGACGGGCGGATCTACGATCGCATCCCGATCCGCACTCGGGTCGTGCTGCCCGGTGACGACCTGGACGCCGTCATCTCGCAGTACGCGCCGCCGCACCTGGTGCCGGGCGACCTCTTGTTCGTCACCGAAAAGATCGTCGCCATCGCCCAGGGCCGGTCGTATCGGCTCGACGAGATCGAACCGCGTCGGCTGGCACGGTTCCTATCGCGCTATGTCGCGCGTACCCCGCACGGGATCGGTCTTGGCATGCCGGAGACGATGGAGATGGCGCTGCGCGAGTGCGGCACCGTGCGGATCCTCGCCGCCGCCGCCGTGAGCGCCCTCACCAAACTGTTCGGCCGCCGTGGCGACTTCTACCGGATCGCGGGGGAGAAGGCGCGCGCGATCGACGGTCCCACCAGCGGCACGATCCCGCCCTACAACGAGGCCGTGGTCCTGGGGCCGAGCGATCCGGCCGGCGTGGCGGCGCACCTGCAGACGCTGATCGGTGCCGAGCACCACGTCGCGGTCGTCGACATCAACGACATCGGCGGCAACATCCTCGGGTCCACCCTCGATGCGGACGCGGAGCGACGACTCGTCCGGATCCTCGCGGACAACCCGCTCGGCCAGGGACACCAGTCCACTCCGCTCGGCATCATCCGGGAGGCGTGAGGTGAGGGCAGTGGGCCGGTTGTACCGTCGCGCGCGGTTCTTCGTGCGTCGGATCACGTCCTTCGACCGCGAACGCGTGATGCAGTTCGCCCGTCAATCGGCGCGACTGTCGAAAGCGCCGGTGTGGTGGGTCGCGGCCGACATGGCCTGGTGCGCCGTGCGCTACGAGACCACGTTCGAGAACTACTCGGAGTGGGACTTCCGTATTCTCACTCGAGCCGAGCGCAAGACGTTCATGACCGATCCGAAGTCCTTCCACCTGTCGCGGCGGCTCAACGACAACGCGCAGCGCCGCATCTTCGACGACAAGGTGGAGTTCGCCTCTCGGTTCGGTGACGAACTCGGCCGGGAATGGCTCGACATCCGTGACCGCGACGCGGATGCGCTGGCCGATTTCCTCCGCGGGCGTGAGCGGGTCATCACGAAGGCTCCCGGCGGCGTCGGCGGTCACGGCATCACGATGCGCGACGTGGCGGATGTCACGGACGCCGCTGCCCTCCGCCAGGACCTGCTGTCCTCCGGAGAAGTGCTCGTCGAGGAAGTGCTCGTCCAGCATCCCGAGATGGCGCGCCTGTACCCGGACAGCGTCAACTCGCTGCGGATGGTCACCTACCTCGACCCGGACGGCAAGGTGCACGTCCTGGCCGGGGTCTTGAAGGTGGGCAACGGCGGAGTGATCGACAACTTCAGCAACGGTGGCATGTACACGATGCTCGACGACGACGGGCGCGCATTGCACGCCGCCAGCGACGAGGAGGGGAACCCGTTCTCCACCCACCCGGTCACCGGCGTCGACATCACCGGCTTCCAGGTGCCCCGCTATGACGAAGTGCTCGCCCTGGTGGACCGGCTGGCGCGGCGTGTGCCGGCGCTTCCCTACATCGGGTGGGACATCGCGATCACCCCGGACCGGCCCGTCGTGATCGAGGGCAATCACAACACCGGTGTGTTCCAGTCGAAGCCGTCCGTGTCCGGCATCCGCCGCGGGCTGCTGCCGCGCTACCGCACCGCGATGCGCTTCTGAGGCGGCGAGAGGACCCCTGAGCATGAGCAGAGCATCGGTACGATTCGGCTACCTCCTCAACCGTGCGCGGAACCTCCGCATCGGCAACCTGTTCGAGTTCGCGGGGCAGGTGCAGCGGGTATCGAAGGCACCCAAGCTCGTCATCGTCGCCGACATGCTGTGGTGCTCCGTCAAGTACGACATGGCGTTCCGCGACTATGCGGTGTGGGACATCCGGCTTCTGAACGCGCGAGAGCGCCGCACTTGGATGACCCACCCGAAGTCCTTCCGCATCACGCGCATGCACAACACCGCGGAAGGCCGGGCCAAGCTGGAGGACAAGCGCCGGTTCGCCAGAGAGTACGCCGACCTCCTGGGGCGGGAGACGGTCGACCTGCGCGACGTCGACGACACCGCGCTGGGCGCGTTCTTGCAGCGGCACCCGAAGGTGCTCGCCAAACCGCTCGACGGGCAGGGCGGGGGCGGGATCACGCTGCACGAGGTCGGACCGGATGTCGACGTCGCCGCATTCCGCGCGGAGGTCGCCGCGTCGGGTCAGAGCATCATCGACGAGTTCATCGTGCAGCACCCCGATCTGGCGGCGCTATACCCCGACAGCGTCAACACGGTGCGGCTCATCACGTTCCTGCGGCCCGACGGCGAGGTGCGGCTCCTCGCCGCCGTGCTGCGGATCGGCAACGGCGACGTGATCGACAACTTCGCCTCCGGCGGCATGTTCACCATGCTCGACGAGCACGGTGTCGCCCTGTACCCGGGCGTCGACAAGAACAGCAACGTCTACCGGACGCACCCGGTCACGGGCGCGGACATCGTCGGGTTCCAGGTGCCCATGTACGACCGCGTGGTCGCGGTCACCGAAGAACTCGCGCGGCGCACACCGGAGGCGCCCTACGTCGGCTGGGACCTCGCTATCACCGACGACGGGCCCGTCGTCATCGAGGGCAACCACAACTCGAGCGTGTTCCAGCCCAAGCCGTCGGCCTCCGGCGTGCGTACCGGACTGCTCCCGGTGTACCAGGCGGCCGTCGGCTTCTGAGGCGGGTGATCAGTCCACGTCGTGGAGGCGCGCCGTCTCGTCGTGCCAGGTCGAGGCGACTTCGCGGAGCTTGGCTTCGTACTTGCGCCCGTGGTGAGCGCAGAAGAGCAACTCGCTCCCGCTGACCTCGGCGGCGATGTACGCCTGTGCGCCGCACGAGTCGCATCGGTCGGCGGCCGTCAAGCGGTGGCCGGCGACGGTATCGGGTTCGGTGGTGGTCGTCATGCTCATCTCGGTGCCTCCTCGTTCATCGTTCGTTGCCCCATCGGTCACTGAATACAACCACGCGGATGTTTCGAGAATGCCGCGAGAGTGTCACATTTCGCTGTGCGCGTACGGCGATTCGTGTCGGAGGGCTGATGTTCGCCGCGGCCTGTGTGTGTCGGACGCCCCCCGTGGCCCGACGGGGATACGCTGAGAGACTGTGACCGCCGAGTACTCCGCCCATCACCTCCAAGTGCTCGAGGGACTCGAAGCGGTCCGCAAGCGTCCCGGCATGTACATCGGCTCGACCGACTCGCGGGGACTCATGCACTGTCTCTGGGAGATCATCGACAACTCCGTCGATGAGGCTCTCGGCGGTTTCGGCGATCGCATCGACATCGTCCTCCACGCCGACGGCAGCGTCGAAGTGCGTGACCGTGCCCGCGGCATCCCGGTGGACGTGGAGCCGCGCACGGGTCTTTCCGGCGTGGAGGTCGTGTTCACGAAGCTGCACGCGGGCGGCAAGTTCGGTGGCGGGTCGTACGCGGCATCCGGCGGGCTGCACGGTGTCGGCGCGTCCGTCGTGAACGCGCTGTCGGAGCGGTTGGACGTACAGGTCGACCGCGGCGGCAAGACGTATCAGATGTCGTTCCACCGGGGAGAGCCGGGTGTGTTCGGCGGGGACAGCCCTGATGCCCCGTTCACCCCGTTTGAGAAGTCGTCCGAGCTCTCGGTCATCGGCAAGGCGCCGCGCGGCGTGACGGGAACCCGCATCCGGTACTGGGCGGATCGGCAGATCTTCACGAAGGACGCGTCGTTCGCGCTCGACGAGCTCGAACAGCGGGCACGCCAGACCGCTTTTCTCGTCCCGGGCCTCGAGTTGGTCATCATCGATCAGCGCGGGGACGACCCCACCGAGACGAGCTACCGGTTCGACGGCGGGATCTCCGAGTTCGCCGACTACCTCGCGCCGGACGCGGCCCTCACCCAGACGTGGCGGTTGACCGGGTCGGGTACATTCACCGAGACCGTTCCGGTTCTGCAGGCCTCGGGCGCGATGGTGCCCACCGAGGTCGAGCGCGAGTGCCACGTCGACGTCGCGTTGCGCTGGGGCACGGGGTACGAGACCGTGCAGCGGTCGTTCGTGAACATCATCGCGACGCCGAAAGGCGGCACCCACCAGGCCGGTTTCGAACAGGGTCTGGTCAAGGTGCTCCGTTCGCAGGTGGAGCAGAACGCACGTCGCTTGAAGGTGAGCAAGGATCGACCGGACAAGGATGACATGCTCGCCGGACTGACCGCGGTGCTCACGGTGCGGCTGGCCGAACCGCAGTTCGAGGGACAGACGAAGGAAGTGCTCGGCACCCCGGCTGTCCGTCAGATCGTCAGCGCCGTGGTGACGAAAGAACTGGGCGGCCGATTCGCGTCGACCAAACGCGACGACCGGGCGCAGACCGCGCTGCTGCTGGACAAGGTCGTCTCGGAGATGAAGGCGCGCATCTCGGCACGCGCGCACAAAGAGACCCAGCGCCGGAAGAACGCGCTGGAGTCGTCGTCGCTGCCCGCGAAGCTCGCCGACTGTCGCACGAAGGATGTCGTCGACTCGGAGCTGTTCATCGTCGAGGGCGACTCGGCGCTCGGGACGGCGAAGCTGGCGCGCAACAGCGAGTACCAGGCGCTGCTGCCCATCCGCGGCAAGATCCTCAACGTGCAGAAGGCGTCGGTGTCCGACATGCTCTCCAACGCGGAGTGCGCCGCGATCATCCAGGTGATCGGAGCCGGGTCCGGACGCACGTTCGACCTCGACTCGGCACGCTACGGCAAGATCATTCTGATGAGCGACGCCGACGTCGACGGCGCCCACATCCGAACACTGCTGCTGACGCTGTTCTTCCGGTACATGCGCCCGCTCATCGAAGACGGCCGGGTGTACGCCGCGGTGCCGCCGCTGCACCGCGTCGTGGTGGTGAACCCCGGGAGCAAGCCCAACGAGACGATCTACACGTACTCGGAGCAGGAGTTGCACCACCTGCTGGCGAAGCTGCGCAAGTCGAATCGGCGGTGGCAGGAGCCGATCCAGCGGTACAAGGGTCTCGGCGAGATGGATGCCGATCAGCTGGCGACCACGACGATGGACCGCGACGGCCGCCTGCTGCGACGCGTGCGCATCCAGGATGCCGAGTCGGCGGCATCCGTCTTCGAGCTGCTCATGGGAAGCGACGTGGCGCCACGCCGCGACTTCATCGTGTCCTCCAGCGACCAGCTCAACCGCGCCGCGATCGACGCCTGACCCGGCCCGACCCCACCCGGCCCGGGTCAGCTGATGGGTGTGCCGACGGCGGCGATGACGGCGTCGAGGGGGGTGCCGGAGGCGTCGCGCTTGGCGCCGGGGAGCGGGAGCGTGCGCGCGGAGCCGTCGGAACCGACCGCTCGCGGGTCGGACCCGACCCAGGCCAGGCGCAACGTGTCCTCACCCTTCAAGAACCGCTGTGCGCGAACGCCGCCGGTCGCGCGACCCTTGGCCGGGAACTCGGTGAAGGCCGACACTTTGCCCGACCCGGCGTCTGCCCCGGCGAGCGAGGCGGCGGAGCCTGCCACGGTGACCACGACCGTGTCGTCCCCGGCGTGCAGTGCGGTGAACGCGATGACCTGCTCGCCCGAAGACACGCGCATGCCGGCCATGCCACCGGCGCCGCGGCCCTGCGGCCGCACCGACGCAGCGTCGAACCGCAGCAGCTGGGCATCGGAGGTCACGAAGACGAGCTCCGAACCGTCCGGCGCGGCGGCGGCCCCCACGACACGATCGCCGGGTTTGAGAGAGATGATCTCGACATCCGTCTTTCCCGCGGCCAGTTCCGACGCGGCGACGCGTTTGACCACGCCCTGCGCTGTCCCGAGCGCCATGGGCGCCGCGTCCCCGAGGGGAACGATGCTCACGACGCGCTCCGAACCGGTCAGCGCGAGATACTGGTCGGCCTTCGACCCGGCGGCCAGCTGAACCGAGTTGCCCGGCACCGAGGGGAGGTCGACCGGCGACAGGCGCACCAGGCGACCGGCGCTGGTGACGGCACCGAGGTCCCCACGCGTGGTCGTGTCGACCCGGGCTCGGACGGCGTCGTGCTTGGAGCGCCGGGTGGGGGGCACGACACCGTCGCCGGATTCGCCGATCTCGGCGCGCACCATCCGCCCCGTCGCCGACAGGTACACGCGGCACGGGGCATCCGGGATCTGCAGGTCGGCGGGAGCGGATGCGCGCGCCCGCGCGGGGGCGCCCCCGTTCAGCAGCAGCGTGCGCCGGGGCGTGCCGAACGCCTCCGCCGCCGCATCGAGCTCGCGCGCGACCTGGGCATGGAGCAGCGCCTCGTTCGCGAGCAGCTCCTCGAGCTCGGCGATCTCGGCCTGCAGGCTGTTGCGCTCGGCCTCCAGCTCGATCCGCGAGAACTTCGTCAGCCGGCGCAGTCGCAACTCGAGGATGTACTCCGACTGCGGCTCCGACAGATCGAACACGTCCATCAGCCGCTGGCGCGCCTGCTCGCTGTTGTCCGAGGTGCGGATCACCTGGATGACCTCGTCGATGTCGAGGATCGCGATGAGCAGGCCCTCGACCAGGTGCAGGCGCTCCTGACGGCGCTGCAGCCGGTAGCGGCTGCGGCGGGTGACCACGCTGATGCGGTGGTCGAGGTAGACACGCAACAGCTCCTTCAGGCCGAGCGTATGCGGTTGCCCCTCGACGAGGGCGACGTTGTTGATCCCGAAACTGTCTTCCAGCGGCGTAAGGCGGTACAGCTGCTCCAGTACCGCGTTCGCGTCGAAGCCGGTCTTCACGGTGATCACGAGACGCAACCCGTGGTTGCGGTCGGTGAGGTTGGTCACTTCGGAGATGCCGGTGAGCTTCTTGGCGTCGACGGCATCCTTGATCTTCTCGATGACGCGCTCGGGCCCCACCATGTACGGCAGCTCGGTGACCACGATCCCGGTGCGGCGCGGGCCGAGCGACTCGACCGACACCTTCGCGCGGGTGCGGAAGGTGCCGCGCCCGGTGGCGTAGGCGTCCTTCACCCCGTCGAGGCCGACGATGACCCCGCCGCCAGGCAGGTCGGGGCCCGGAACGAACTCCATCAGTTCGTCGAGGGTGGCATCCGGGTGGTGGAGCAGGTGAACCGCGGCGGCCACGACCTCGATGAGGTTGTGCGGTGCCATGTTGGTCGCCATGCCCACGGCGATACCGGTGGCCCCGTTGACGAGGAGGTTGGGGAATGCGGCTGGCAGCACCTCGGGCTGCTGGAACTGTCCGTCGTAGTTGGGGATGAAATCGACGACGTCTTCGTCGAGGTCTTCGGTGAGCGCGAGGGCGGCGGCCGCGAGGCGCGCCTCGGTGTAGCGGGCGGCGGCGGGTCCGTCGTCGACCGATCCGAAGTTGCCGTGCCCGTCGACGAGCGGCACCCGCAACGCAAAGTCCTGCGCCAGCCGCACGAGAGCGTCGTAGATGGCGCTGTCGCCGTGCGGGTGCAGCTTGCCCATGACCTCACCGACGACGCGGGCGCTCTTGACGTGGCCCCGGTCGGGTCGCAGCCCCATATCGGCCATCTGGAAGAGGATGCGGCGTTGCACCGGTTTGAGGCCATCGCGAGCGTCGGGGAGCGCACGCGAGTAGATGACGGAGTAGGCGTACTCAAGGAAGGACCCCTGCATCTCGGTGGAGAGATCGACGTCTTCGATGCGTTCGTTCTCGAGCGGTGCGGTGCGCGACGATGCCATGGAGCTTCGGGGTCCTCCGGAAACGGGATGGGGCCGCGAGGGTCGTATGCCAGACTGGCCCCGATGTCTCTCAGCCTACCCGCGGTCGCCCGTTCCGCCCGGAGCCTCACCGCAGTTGTGCCCGACATCCTGGCGGCACTCGACGGGGACGACGGCCCCTTCACCCCAGCGCGCTCGGCGATCCTCGTCGTGGTCGACGGACTGGGTCGAGCGAACCTCTCCGCACGCGCCGCGTACGCCAGGTTCCTCGCCGACCGGATGGGCAAGCGGGATGCCGCGGTGACGGTGTTCCCGTCCACGACGGCGACGGCGCTCACGACGCTGCTCACCGGTACCGAGGCCGGCGACCACGGCATCGTCGGGTACCGTGTCCGCGTCCCGGGTACCACCGACACCCCGGACCAGCTCAAGGGCTGGGAGACCCACGGGCTCGATCCGCTCACGTGGCAGCGCAGCACGCCGATCTTCGAACGCGAAGGCGGCCGTGGCCGGCCGTGCTTCACTGTCTCGCGACCCGAGTACGCCACGACCGGGTTCACCCGCGCCGTTCAGCGCGGCGCGGAGTTTCTGGGCGCCGCGTCCATCGCCGAGCGCGTCCGGGTCGCCGTGGCGGTCGCGGCGGCCACCGCGGGGGCGCTGGTGTACCTGTACATCCCCGAACTCGACATGGTAGGCCACTCCCGCGGCTGGGAGAGCGACCGGTGGAGCGCCCACCTCGAAGAGGTCGACGCCGCGATGCGCGTTCTGCACGCCGAGGCCGGCCGCGACATTGGCGTGGTGCTCACCGCTGACCACGGCATGGTGGACGTGCCGCGACATCGGCACGTCCTGCTCACCGAGGGGGACCCGTTGCTCGACGGCGTGGAGGTCATCGCGGGGGAGCCCCGGATGCTGCACCTCTACGGTGCCGACGCGGCCGGCATCCGGGAACGGTGGCAGGCGACCGAGTCGGCGCGCTCCTGGGTGATGTCACGCGATGACGCCATCCGTGCCGGACTGTTCGGCGAGGAAGTGCACCCCGAGGTCGCGGCGCGTATCGGAGACGTGCTCGTCGCAGCGCGCGCGCAGATCGCCTACTACGACGACAGGCTCGCCGACAAGGGAGCCCAGCGCATGGTGGGCCAGCACGGCTCCCTTACGGATCAGGAACGGATGGTGCCGTTGATCCGGTTGGGCGCTTTCGCCGGCTGAGAGCGCTCGGTCAGCCGTCTTCGGTGCGAGCACCGAAGACGATCTCGTCCCAGGACGGCATGGACGTGCGGCCCTTGCGGTGCGCCGGTTCCGGAGTGCGGGCTTCGGTGCGGTGCGCGTGCTCCGGCTCCTGCGGTGCATTCGGCGCGGGCTCGTCGACCTCGAGGGCGTCGAACAGTGCGACGGGGCTCCCGTCGCTCGGCGCGCGCTCGGCCGTTGGCATCGACTCGCGCTGGCCACGGCGACGCCGCAGCGCTTCCAGCAGGTCCGCGGTGTCGGCGTTGGTGACGACCGCGTCGGGCGCCCGCTTTATCGCGGCATCCTGCACCGCGGAGTTGTCGCGCGTGGCCTCGGGCTCCGCGTCGGGCACGCGACGCGGGCCGAACGAGCCGCTGTCGAAGCGGGAAGAGTCCTTCTCGGGCTGCTCATCCAACGCGCGCAGCCGCGGAATGAGCCCCTCCGGCAGCGAGCCCTGCCGAGACAGCTGCGTCGCGTCGGAGTTCTGCGGCGTCAACGCCGAACTGCGGGGGTCGAACCCCCATCGCGCGTCATGGTCGATCTCGTTGGCCGTGAACTCGAGTTTCACGTTCCAGCCGGTGTCGTCTCGCCAACTCGTCCAGCGTTCCGCAGTTGCGCCGGTCTCGGCGAGCTTCGCGCGCACGGCGGAGCCGAAGGTCGGTTGCGTGTCGGCGTCGAAATCGTGCCCCATGAGAACGGGAACGGCGAGGGCCTGGCTGACGATGTACTCCCGCTCGGCGAGGACAGGGCCCTCGTAGCGGGCGACGTCCTCGACACGGATGCCGAGCAGGTCCGCGACGGCATCGGTGCTCAGGCCACGCCGCACGTGCGACTGGATCTCTCTCGGACTGGGCCGTGCGGCGCGCGGTTCTGCGTCGCGCTGCAGTTTGCGAAGTTGCGATCGCAGCGCCTCATCCGCGTGCACGACGTATCTGTCGCCCGCCTCCGTGGCGAGCACCAGTGCACCGTCTTCCGTGCCGATGACTTTGAGTTGCTCCATGCGAAACACCCTTCAGCTCCCGCTTGTCGGTTCATGCTGTCACAGGGGTCGACTCGCGCCGGGAATATCGCGGGCGCGCCGCGAGTTCAACGCGGTGAACCCTCGCACGACCCCTCATATGCCGTCAGCATTTGCAAATCGGAGCGCGGTCGTGCAGACTGTCGCCGCCCGTTCGGGCGGGCAGCCGCCACATACCTGGGAAGTGGAGACCTTCGAGCATGGCCACCGACTACGACGCCCCGCGCAAGACCGACGACGACAGCGAGTCGATCGAAGCTCTCAAGGAGCGTGTTCCGGACAAGCGTTCCGGGGCGGTCGATGCCGACGACAGCGACAACCCGTCGGGTTTCGAGCTGCCCGGAGCGGACTTGTCCGACATGGAATTGGATGTCGTCGTCCTGCCCCCGCAGGAAGACGAGTTCACGTGCGTGGACTGCTTCCTGGTGAAGCACCGCTCCCAGCTGGATCACGAAGCGCCCGGCGGCGGGATCTGCAAGGACTGCGTGGCCTGACGCGGCTCAGCGGGGCGACTGCGCGCGATCGAGGATCGCCACGATGCGCTCCGGCGTTCGCGACGAGAACACCCAGGCGGTGTGCGGATCGTCCGGGTCGGTGACCTCGACGAGGACCAGCCCGTCGATCCCGCCGCGGATCAGGTGCCACCAGTCGCGTCGCAGCCCGTGTCCGCGCGCCGTCCGCGCCGCATCTCCGGTGAGGGCCTCCGCCCGACCGAGGTCGCCGAGCGAGATGTGCGCCCGGCCGACCCGCAGCTCACGGTCGTCGATCTCGACGACGCTCGACGCAAGCACCAGGATCGCGATCAGGAGGATCCCCGCGCCCGCACCGACGACCAGCGCCAGGGTGGCGTCCACGGGGGTGAACACGAGGGCGACCATCGGTGCGCAGACGGCGGCCGAGGCCAGCGCCCACAAAGATGGGGCGAGGCGCTCCCGGTAGCGGACGGGGCGCGGGGCGTCGGTCGGGTGCGTGTGCATTAGCCTCGTGGAGTGAACGAATCCGTGGACATCCCCATTATCGCGCCTCAGGTTCCGGTGTATGCCCATCCCGGCGACGCGGGAGCCGATCTGGTCGCCACCGAAGCGGTGGTACTGGAGCCGGGACAGCGGGCGCTGGTGGGAACCGGGGTGCGGATCGCGTTGCCGGCCGGGTACGTCGCGTTCGTGGTGCCGCGCAGCGGTCTGGCCGCGCGGCACGGGATCACCGTCGTCAACTCCCCGGGGACGGTGGATGCGGGTTATCGTGGAGAGATCAAGGTGTCGTTGTTGAACACCGACCGTGACCAGCCGTATGCGATCGCACCCGGCGACCGCATCGCTCAGTTGATCGTCATGCGCGTGCCCGAGGTGACATTCCTCCCCGTCGACGAACTCCCCGACAGCGCGCGAGGCGAGGGCGGTTTCGGCTCGACCGGTTATCAGACAGGAGCGACGCGATGAGCGACCCGCTGGAGAAGACCGCCCCCGACGACCGGGCCACGTCAGGGCCGTTCGATGAGTCCGAAGCGAATCCGGTGCGGCCCTACATCGATCTGGGCGGGATCAAGATCCTGCCGCGAGAAGGTCTGAACCTGCGTCTGGAGGTCGAGGAGCAGAGCAAGCGGATCGTGGCGGTGGGTTTGGACTACGCCGGATCGACGTTGCAGGTGCAGCCGTTCGCGGCGCCGCGGTCGACCGGCTTGTGGGACGAGACCCGGGATCAGATCCGCGAGCAGATCCGCGGACAGGGGGGCCGTGTCGAGGAGCGGGACGGACCGCTGGGCCCGGAGCTGCTCGCCGAGGTTCCCGCCGGTGGCGAGGGTTCGTCGCCACGGCTGGCGCGATTCGTCGGCGTGGACGGTCCGCGCTGGTTCTTGCGCGGGGTGATCGGCGGGGAGGCGACCGGTGACGTCGAGGCGGCGGCGCGGGTCGAAGACCTGTTCCGGTCCATCGTGGTGGTGCGCGGCGGGACGCCCATGCCGCCCCGCGACCTGATTCCTCTGAAACTGCCGGCCTCGCCGGGCGGCGCGTGAACGACGAGACCGGCGAGCAGCCCGAGTCACCGTCGGCATCGGCGGCCCTGGGGGAGGCGCTGAGCAAAGCGGCCCGTCGGGCGGGTCTGGACCCGGACTCCGGTGCGAGCACGGGTCAGGTGGTGTGGCGCGCGATCGGCGGCGTACGCGGGATCGCCGAGTCGGTCGTGCCGACGCTGCTGTTCGTCATCCTGTTCTCGCTGACCCGCGACCTGCTGGTCGCGGTGATCGCCTCGGTGGCGGCCGCCCTCGTGTTCACGGTGCTGCGTCTGGTCGTCCGGCAACCGTTCGGTGCGGCAGTCGGCGGCTTGATCGGGGCGTTGATCGCGGCGGGGTGGGCGTTGGCCACGGGGAGCGCCGTCGACGCGTTCCTGTGGGGGCTCATCGTCAACGCTGCGTACGGCCTCGCCCTGCTGATCACCGTCGTGGTCGGGTGGCCGCTGGTCGGACTGGTCGCGGGGTTTCTGATGGGCGAGGGGACGCGGTGGCGTGCGGATCGGCGACGGCGGCGCGTCTTCGGATGGCTGACCCTGGCGTGGGCGGGCCTGTTCGCGCTGCGTCTCGGGGTGCAGGTGCCGTTCTACCTCGGCGACGACGTCGAGGCACTCGGTACCTGGAAGCTGGTGCTCGGCATCCCGCCGTTCGCTCTCCTGCTGGCCGCGACCTGGTGGATCGTGCGGCGCATGTACGCGGACCGGACGACGACCGAGGCCGAGCGCACACCGTGATAGATTTATCTTGATATCAAGATACTTTCTCTCACGTGGGCCGATGAGGGCGACCTGACTCGCCATCCGGGCCCGACGCGTGGAAGATAGGACCGATGAGCCACGCGGCGTCGATCCCCGTGGTCCGCGTTCCGCCGACGTAAGGAGAGCACACGTGTCCACTGTTGACAGCTTCGGAGCCAAGAGCACCCTTACAGTCGGTGACACCGACTACGAGGTGTTCCGCATCGATACGGTCGCCGGCTACGAGAAACTACCGTTCAGCCTGAAGGTGCTGCTCGAGAACCTGCTGCGCACCGAAGACGGCGCGAACGTGACCAAGGCGCAGATCGAAGCGCTCGGCAATTGGGATGCCGCCGCCGAGCCCGACACGGAAATCCAGTTCACCCCCGCGCGTGTCGTGATGCAGGACTTCACTGGTGTGCCGTGCATCGTCGACCTCGCCACCATGCGCGAGGCGGTGACAGCGCTGGGCGGTGACCCCGGGAAGATCAACCCCCTGTCGCCGGCCGAGATGGTGATCGACCACTCGGTGATCGCCGATCTGTTCGGCTCGGAGAACGCGCTGGAGCGCAACGTCGAGATCGAGTATGAACGCAACGGCGAGCGGTACCAGTTCTTGCGCTGGGGCCAGGGCGCGTTCGAGAACTTCAAGGTCGTGCCGCCCGGGACCGGCATCGTGCACCAGGTGAACATCGAGCACCTGGCCAAGGTCATCTACGACCGCGAGGTCGGCGGCGTGCTGCGCGCGTACCCCGACACGTGCGTCGGCACCGACTCGCACACCACCATGGTCAACGGGCTCGGCGTCCTGGGCTGGGGTGTGGGCGGCATCGAGGCGGAGGCGGCCATGCTCGGTCAGCCGGTGTCGATGCTCATCCCGCGGGTCGTCGGTTTCAAGCTCACCGGTGAGATCCCCGCCGGCGTCACCGCGACCGACGTCGTGCTCACGATCACCGACATGCTGCGCCAGCACGGCGTGGTCGGCAAGTTCGTCGAGTTCTACGGCGCGGGCGTGGGCTCGGTGCCGTTGGCCAACCGTGCCACGATCGGCAACATGAGCCCCGAGTTCGGCTCCACCGCGGCGATGTTCCCCGTCGATGACGTGACGCTCGACTACCTGCGGCTGACCGGCCGCGACGAGCAGACCGTGGCGCTGGTCGAGGCATACGCGAAGGCGCAGTCGCTGTGGCACGATCCGGCGAGCGAGCCCACCTACAGCGAGTACATGGAACTGGACTTGTCGACGGTGGTCCCCTCGATCGCGGGCCCCAAGCGCCCGCAGGACCGCATCCTGCTCAGCGACGCCAAGAGCCAGTTCGAGAAGGACATCGTCGCGTACGCGACGCCGTCGACCACCCACGACATCGTCGATCTCGAGTCGAAGCACTCGTTCCCGGCATCCGACCCCGGTCCCACGCCGGGCGAGGAGGACACCTCGACCCGTGAGGTGCACATCAACAGCGGCGCTCCCGTGGCGGCGGGCGCCTCAAAGCCGGTGAAGGTCGCCCCGCCCCAGGGGAACCCCTACATCCTCGACAACGGTGCGGTGACGCTCGCGGCGATCACCTCGTGCACGAACACCTCGAACCCGTCGGTGATGATCGCGGCGGGTCTGGTCGCCAAGAACGCGCTCGACAAGGGCCTCAACCGCAAGCCGTGGGTCAAGACGACACTGGGCCCGGGGTCGAAGGTCGTGACCGACTACTACGAGAAGTCCGGCCTCGACAAGGCGCTGGAAGGCATCGGGTTCTACACCGTCGGCTACGGCTGCACGATCTGTATCGGCAACTCCGGCCCGTTGATCGAAGAGGTCTCGGCGGCGATCAACGACAACGATCTGGCCGTCACCGCGGTGCTCTCGGGCAACCGCAACTTCGAGGGCCGCATCAGCCCCGACGTGAAGATGAACTACCTCGCGTCGCCGCCCCTCGTGGTCGCGTACGCGCTGGCCGGCTCGATGAACTTCGATTTCGAGACGGATCCGCTCGGCACCGACCAGAACGGCGACGACGTGTTCCTCAAGGACATCTGGCCGGCCCCGGAGCAGGTGCAGGAGATCATCGACGCGTCGATCTCGCGCGAGCAGTTCATCAAACAGTACGCGACGGTGTTCGACGGCGATGAGCGGTGGAAGACGCTGCCCACTCCGACCGGGCCGGTGTTCGACTGGCAGGCCGACTCGACGTATGTGCGCAAGGCGCCCTACTTCGACGGGATGGGGATGGAACTGACCCCGGTCCGTGACATCATCGGTGCGCGCGTCATGGCGACGCTTGGCGACTCGGTGACCACCGACCACATCTCGCCCGCGGGCAACATCAAAGCCGGTACCCCCGCCGCGCAGTACCTCACCGAGCACGGCGTCGCGCAGAAGGACTTCAACTCCTACGGCTCGCGCCGTGGCAACCACGAGGTGATGATCCGCGGCACGTTCGCCAACATCCGGTTGAAGAACGAGCTGGTCGCGGCGGTCAATGACGGTCAGATCGTCGAGGGCGGCTATACCCGCGACTTCACCCAGCCCGGCGGCCCGCAGTCGTACATCTTCGACGCCTGCACGAACTACCAGGCCCAGGGCACTCCGCTGGTGGTATTCGGTGGCAAGGAGTACGGTTCCGGATCCTCGCGCGACTGGGCGGCCAAGGGCACCAACCTGCTCGGGGTCAAGGCCGTCATCACCGAGAGCTTCGAGCGCATCCACCGCTCGAACCTCATCGGGATGGGTGTCGTGCCGCTGCAGTTCCCCGCCGGGGAGAGCTGGGCCTCGCTGGGTCTGGACGGCACTGAGATCGTCTCCATCACCGGCCTGGAGCAGCTCAACGACGGCGCGACGCCGAAAACGGTCACCGTCACCGCCGAGCCGAGCGAGTTCTCCCCGGAGGGCAAGCAGCCGATCACGTTCGAAGCCGTGGTCCGCATCGACACGCCCGGTGAAGCCGACTACTACCGCAACGGCGGCATTCTGCAGTACGTGCTGCGCTCGCTCGTGTAGCGGGTACGTCGCGAACGCCTCGCCCCGGTCCCTGTGTGGACACGGGTCGAGGCGTCGCCGTTTCCCGGTGAACTGCCCCCGCGTCGCCTGCGTAGAATCGAAGAATGAGTCTGCTCGAGTCGATCGCCGGTCCTCGCGATCTCGACGGACTGAGTCGTGAACAACTCCGCACGCTGGCACAGGAACTGCGGGACTTCCTGGTGGCCAACGTGTCGCGTTCGGGAGGGCACCTGGGCCCGAACCTCGGCGTCGTGGAACTGACCCTGGCGATCCATCGGGTGTTCGACTCGCCGTACGACCCGATCGTCTTCGACACGGGTCACCAGTCTTACGTCCACAAGCTGCTCACCGGTCGCCAGGACTTCTCCGCGCTCCGAGCCCGCGGGGGACTGGCCGGCTACCCGCAGCGCGCGGAGAGCGAGCACGACGTCGTCGAGTCCTCGCACGCGTCGAGTTCGCTGAGCTGGGCCGACGGCATCTCCCGCGCGCTCACGCTGACCGGACGGGACGACCGTCATGTGGTGGCGGTCGTCGGGGACGGTGCTCTCACCGGCGGCATGACGTGGGAGGCACTGAACAACATCTCCGACGACAACGACCGCAACCTCGTCATCATCGTCAACGACAACGGGCGCTCCTACGCGCCGACGATCGGCGGGATGGCCCGCTACCTCAACCGGGTGCGCACGGCGCAGAGCTATGAGAGCCTGCGTCGCAGCTCGTATTCGCTGTTCCGTCGCCTGGGCCCGGTGGGACGCGCCGTCTACCGCGGGGTGCGCGGCGGGACGCGCGGCTTCCTGTCTCGGTTCAGCAACAACGAAGCGCTGTACTCCAACCTCGACATCAAGTATCTCGGCCCGATCGACGGGCACGACCTCGACAGCTTGGAGGAGACCCTGCGGCAGGCGAAGGCCTACCGTGCGCCGGTCATCGTGCACGCGATCACCGAGAAGGGTCGCGGCTTCGACCCCGCCCGCAACGACGAAGCCGACCAGTTCCACGCCGTCGGACGGATCGACCCGGTCACCGGTGAACCGCTCGGCACACCGGGGCGGGCCGCGTGGACCGAGGAATTCTCGCGCTCGCTGGTCGAGGCGGGCGAGCGCCGTGAGGACATCATCGCGATAACGGCCGCCATGCTTCGTCCCACCGGGCTCGATGCGTTCGCCGCACTCTTCCCGGGGCGCGTGTACGACGTCGGCATCGCCGAGCAGCATGCGGTGGCCTCGGCAGCCGGACTCGCGTTCGGCGGTCTGCACCCGGTCGTGGCGATCTACTCGACGTTCATGAACCGTGCGTTCGACCAGGTGATGATGGATGTCGCCCTCCACCGCGCCGGCGTCACGTTCGTGCTCGACCGCGCCGGGGTGACCGGGCCCGACGGGCCGACGCACCACGGGATCTGGGATCTCGCCATGCTCCAGCTCGTGCCCGGCATCCGCATCGCCGTGCCCCGCGACGCCGCCCGGCTGCGAGAAGAGTTCGCCGAGGCGATCGCCGTCGACGACGCCCCCACCGTCGTCCGGTTCCCCAAGGGTGAGGTCTCGCCCGACCTGCCCGCCCTGGAAAGGCTCGGCGACGGGGTGGATGTGCTGCACCGCGGCGAGAGCGAAGACGTCCTGCTGGTCGGCATCGGCCCGATGGCGCACATCGCGATGGAGGTCGCCGAACGCCTCACGGCACAGGGAATCGGCGCGACCGTCGTGGACCCGCGCTGGGTCGTTCCGGTGCCCGGGTCGATCGTCGACCTCGCCGCCGCTCACCGGCTCGTGATCACGATCGAGGACGGCATCCGGGTGGGTGGTATCGGCACCCGGGTGCGGCAGGTCCTCCGTGAAGCCGGCGTCGACACCGCCGTCGATGAACTCGGCCTGCCGGACGAGTTCATCGATCACGCAACGCGTGACCAGATCCTCGCGGACGCCGGGCTCGCCGCGGCGAAGATCGCGCACGACGTGGTGGCGCAGGTGCTCGGCACCCGCATTCCGGTCGCCCGTCCGTCGCACGACGCCGGCGCGATCTGGATGACGGAACCGGCGCCGTCGACGACCGAAGACCACGCCTGATCGTACGACGAGAGCAGGAGCCCCCGAGACTCCTGCTCTCGCCCGCTTCAGGACCCGACGCCGCGGACGGGCGGGTGGTGGAAGGTGTCGCCGAAGACGCGTTCACTGGCGCCCTCGCGGTCGAGGTACGGGGTGGCGCCACCGTCGATGAACGGCCAGCCCGCGCCGAGGATAAGACACAGGTCGATGTCCTCCACGGCGGGAACGACGCCGTCGTCGAGCATGATCCGGATCTCCTGGGACAGCCCGTCCTGCACGCGCTGCAGGATGGTGGATGCAGCGACCGGAGCGTCGCCGATGGCTGTGCTCGCGGCTTTCTGCGCAGCCTTCGTGAACCCCCGCACCCTGCCCGACTTATCCTTCTCGACGACCTCGGTCAGCTCGGCAAGGGCGTGGAAGTTCTCGTTGGCGTAGAAGCGGTCGGGAAAGGCGGCGGCCATCGTGTCCTGCACATGCGCGGCGACCTTCCACCCCACCAGATCGATCAGCTGGAACGGGCCCATCGGGAGGCCCAGGGGCGCGAAAGCCGCTTCGACATCGGCGACCGGGGTGCCCTCGTACACGGCGCGTGCAGCCTCGCCCATCACCTTCGCGAGCAGCCGGTTGACGACGAAGCCGGGGGCGTCCGCGGTCAGGACCGCGTTCTTGCCGAGCCCACGCGCGACGACGAACGCGGTCGACAGAGCCGCCGGGTCGGTGTGCGCGGTGCGGACGATCTCGATGAGCGGCATGACGGCGACGGGGTTGAAGAAGTGGAAACCGACCAGCCGTTCCGGGTGAGCCAGGTTCGCACCGATCTCGGCGACCGACAGCGACGAGGTGTTGGTCGCGAGAATCGCGTCATCGGCGACGACCTGCTCGATCTGCGCGAACACGGTCTGTTTGACGCCGACTTCCTCGAAGACCGCCTCGATGACGAAGTCGCAGTCCGCGAACGCGGTGCGGTCGGTGGTGCCGGTCACGAGGGCACGCAGCCGGTTGGCGGTGTCGGCATCCACCCGGCCCTTCGCCTCGAGCTTTCCGATCTCGTCGTGGATGTGGGCGACGCCGCGGTCGACCCGCTCCTGGTCCAAGTCGGTGATGAGCACGGGTACCTGCAGCTTGCGGACGAACAGCAACGCGAACTGACCGGCCATGAGGCCCGCGCCGATGACGCCGACCTTGGTGACCTTCTTCGCGAGGTCCTTGTCGGGGGCGCCGACGGGGCGTTTCGCCCGCTTCTGCACCAGGTCGAACGCGTACATCGACGCCGCGAACTGGTCGCCGACGACGAGGTCGGCCAGCGCGTCGTCTTCGCGTGCGAACCCTTCCTGTCGCGTACCGGATCTCGCCTGGTCGAGCAGATCGAGCGCGACGTAGGGGCTGCGGGGAACGGTGCCGATCTTCGACTCCAGCATCCCACGGGCCATCTTGATGGCGACCGGCCACGTGGTCATCCGCTCGATCTTGCCGGGCTCGTTGCGCCGTCCGACCTTCGTGCGTCCGGTCAGCACACCGTCTGCCCAGCGCAGCGAATCCTCCAGGAAGGTGGCGGCGGGGAACTGGGCGTCCATGATCCCGAGGTCGAGAGCCTGTTGAGGCTTGAGCATGCGGTTCTGCTTCAGCGGATTGCTGATCACCACCTCCAGCGCGTTCTCGATGCCGATGAGGTTCGGCAGCAGGTACGCGCCCCCCCATCCGGGGATGAGCCCGAGGAACACTTCGGGGAGGGCGAGGGCGGCGGCGGAGGCGTCGACCGTGCGGTACGCGGCGTTCAGAGCGATCTCCAGCCCGCCTCCGAGGGCGAGCCCGTTCACGAACGCGAACGAGGGGACGCCGAGATCGGCGAGCGTGCCGAGCACGCGGTGGCCCAGCTGGGCGATGAGCTTCGCGTTTGCGCGGGAACTCACCTTGGTGATGTCGGACAGGTCCGCGCCGGCGGCGAGGATGTACTGCTTGCCGGTGATGCCGACCGCCTGGACCTCACCGGCGGCGACCCGTTCTCGCACGCGGTCGAGGGCGCCGCCGAGCGCGAGGAGGGTGCGGGGCCCGAGAGTGTTGGGCCGGGTGTGGTCGCGCCCGTTGTCGAGGGTGAGCAGAGCCAGCACCGCGCCGGACGCGAGCGTGACGTCGCGCACCAGGGTCCGCGTGATCACCTCGTCGTCGCTGAGGTGCTCCAGGGCGGAGAAGTCGATGTCGTCGTACGTTGTCATCGCGGTGTCCTCAGCGCTTCTTCTTCTTCTTGCCGTCGTAGTGGGGGTTCTCCCAGATGACCGAGCCGCCCTGACCGAGTCCGACACACATGGCGGTGAGTCCGTATCGCACGTCGGGGCGTTCGGCGAACTGCGCCGCGAGCTGGATCATCAGGCGAACCCCGGATGCGGCCAGCGGATGCCCGAGCGCGATCGCCCCGCCCCATTGATTGACGCGGGGGTCGTCGTCGACGATGCCGAAGTGGTCCAGGAAGGACAGCACCTGGACGGCGAAGGCCTCGTTCAGCTCGAACAAGCCGATGTCGGCGATGCTCAGGCCGGCCCGGTCGAGGGCCCGCTGTGTCGAGGGGATCGGCCCGATGCCCATCACCTCCGGTTGCACGCCCGCGAAAGCGAACGACACCAACGTCATCTTCGGGGCCAGCTCGAGCTCCCGGACCGCGGAGGCACCGGCCAGCAACGACATCGTCGCGCCGTCCGTCAACGGTGAGCTGGTCCCCGCAGTCACCCGTCCGTGGGGGCGGAACGGGGTCTTCAAACCGGCCAGGTCCGCCATCGTCGTCTCGGAGCGGCGGCCCTCGTCCTCGGTTGCGAGCCCCCAGGCGCCGTCGGCGTCTTTGACGGCCACCGGGACGAGGTCGGGCTGGATTTTCCCAGCATCGTAGGCGGCCTGCGCGAGGTGTTGGCTGCGCATGCCGAACCGGTCGGAGCGCTCCTTCGTCAACTGCGGGAACCGGTCGAAGAGCCGTTCCGCTGTGACGCCCATGTTGAGGGCCGCAGGGTCCACCATCTTCTCGGCGACGAAACGCGGGTTCGGGTCGGCGTTGCTGCCGATCGGGTGGCGGCCCATGTGTTCGACTCCGCCAGCGAGCGCCAGGTCGTACATGCCCACGCCGATGGAGGCGGCCATCGTGGTCACGCTGGTCATGGCCCCCGCGCACATCCGGTCGATTGCGAATCCGGGCACCGTCTGAGGCAGTCCCGCCAGGATCGCGACCGAACGGCCGAGCGTGAGACCCTGGTCGCCGGTCTGGCTGGTGGCGGCGATGGCGACGTCGTCGATCCGGTCGCCGGGCACGGTGTCGTTGCGTGCCATCACCCCGATCGTCGCCTTCACGGCGAGGTCGTCCGCGCGGGTGTGCGCGTAGATGCCCTTGTCGCTGGCGCGACCGAAGGGCGTGCGCACCCCGTCGATGAAGTAGACGTCCGAACGTTCGGCCACAGCGCCTCCAAAAATAGGGATGACACCAGCGTAGGGAGGCGGCGCGCCCGGAGAAATCGGTTGGGTCGAGTCTACGAAGCGGCTTCGGCGCCCTCCGGATCAGCGTGCACGGATTCGACAAACGCGTCGGCGATCACCTGTGCGGTCTCTGCAACCTGCCAAGGTCGCGCACCAAGCTCAGTCAGCCGCGCGCCGACGGCGTCGGCATCGGCCGGTTCCGGCGGGGACCATGCGACGCGCCGGAGCGCGTCGGGACTGAGCAGGTTCTCCACGGGCATGTTCAGCCGCTCGGCCAAGCCCTGTATCGCGGGACGGGCATGCTTGAACCGGGCATCGGCTTCGGGGTTTCGCTGACTCCACGCGCGCGGCGGGGGCGGAGCGTCCCCCGTGCCGCGTTCGGCGGGAGGTGTGGGGTCGGCACGCCCGGCCTCGATCGCCGCCCACCACCGGTCCAGCTCGGTGCGACTGGCCCGGCCGGTGAACTCCTTCAGGCGAGCCAAGTCCTGCTGCGTCCCGGGGTCGGCGCGCACCGCCGCCACGACGGAGCGGTCGGGAATCAGCCGCCCGGGGGCGATATCGCTGTCACGGGCGAAATCCTCCCGTGCCTGCCAGAGGCTGCGCGCGACGGCGAGAGCGCGGCGGCCCCGAACCGTGTGGAGTCCGCTCAGCCGCCGCCACGGCTCCTCACGAGCCGGCTTCGGAGGGCGCACCCGGACCGCCTCGAACTCTTCCACCGCCAGCGCGGTCTTGCCCTGCTCGGTGAGTTCGTTCGCCAGGGCGTCGCGCACGTCGACGAGGTGGACGACGTCGAGCGCAGCGTACTCCAGCCACGACTGCGGCAAGGGACGGGTGGACCAGTCGGCGGCGGAGTGCGCCTTCTCAAGAGTGATGCCGAGGGTGTCCTCGACCACGGCGCCCAGCCCGACGCGCGGGTGGCCGAGCAAGCGCGCCGCCAGTTCGGTGTCGAAGATGCGTGGCGGAACGAGCTGCTCCTCGGAGAGGGAGGGCAGATCCTGGCTGGCGGCGTGCAGCACCCACTCGGCATCACCGATCGCCTCCTGCAGGGGGGTGAGGTCTCCGACGGCGGGCGGATCGATGAGGCTCACCCCCGCGCCGCGACGGTAGACCTGGATCAGATAGGCGCGCTGCGAATACCGGAACCCCGAGGCACGTTCGACGTCGACGGCCACGGGGCCGTTGCCGGCGGCGAGGCCTGCGGCCACCCGCGCGAGATCCGCGGCATCCTCAACGACGGGATAGTCAGTCACGGGCTCTCCCGCCTCCGGTGAACACGGCGATCCCTTCCGAGCCGGGCGGGAGGCCGGACAGCATGCACGTCAGTTCGGCCCAGGCGGCCAGATGCGCCGCCATGTCGCCGGTCGGCGACCACGATGCGCGCAGTTCGATCTGTGCCCCGTCGCCCTCGGCTGCCAGCGTGCCGAAGCCCTTCGACAGCGTCTTGGTAGCGGTGCCGGATGCCGCATGATGGTGCGCGCCGTGCCCGGCGAGGGCATCGACCAGCCAGGTCCAGGCGACATCTGCCAACAGCGGATCCATGCCGATCTCCGGCTCCAGCGGTGCCTGCGCGAAGCACACGATGCGCCAGGGGCCGTGCCACGCGTCGGGCTCTGCGGGGTCGTGAAGCAGGACGAACCGCCCAGTCCCGAAGGGGGAGTCGTGCGTCTCGGGATCGGGGCGCACGTCGCCGGCGAAGGCCACGGTCTCGGGTGCGAGGCCCGACGGTGCGGGGATCTCGCGGACGACGAAATCGTCGCGGAAGGTGGCCAGGCGCAGCGCGCGCGCGGTGCGCGCGAATGCCGCGGTCAGACCGGGCGGACGGGGTTCATCCACGTCGACAGACTAGAGTGGGCCCACGATGAAGGGACCCAGGCGCGCCGAATCCGTTGTGGGATCGTCGCTCGCGGCGACACGCGCGGCGCTGGCCGTCTCGGCGGCGGCGATGGCAGGATTGGCGGTCCTGTCCGCGACGGTCTCGATGGCGCTGGCGCGTAAAGTGGTGCGGCCGCGCCAGCCGCTGACCGACATCGAGATCCGGGCGGTCGACACGGCGGCCCAGACCATCACCCTCTCGCGGACTGCCGACACGATCCTGCCGGGCCGCTACGGGCTGTACACCACCGGAACGGCGTCGTATGTGAAGCTCGGGTCGGTGTTGTCGTCCGACGACCGCTCCGTCACCCGCAAGCTCCTCACCCATGTCGGCCCTGACAGCCGCCTGTCGTCGCGGGCCGGTTTCAGCGGCTGGTACTTCGACGCTCCCGATCAGCTGCACCTGGGGTTCGAGCGGATCGACATCGACGCGCCTGTCGGCCGGTGCCCGGCATGGCTGTTTCCGGCCGCACCCGATGCAGATGTCGACGACGCCGCCACCTGGGTCATCCACGTGCACGGTCGCGGGACGACGCGTGCGGAGTGCCTGCGCGCCGTGCCGGTGTTTCACGCGGCGGGGCTGACCTCGCTCGTCGTCTCGTACCGCAACGACGGCGAGGCGGCGAGCACGCACGGCGGCACCTATGCGCTCGGCATGACGGAGTGGCGTGATATCGATGCCGCCGTGTCGGAGGCGTTGCGGCGCGGTGCGGAGCGCATTGTCGTCATGGGATGGTCGATGGGCGGCGCGATCGCGCTGCAACTGGCGCTGAACTCCGCCCACCGGGAATCGATCGCCGGGTTGATCTTGGAGTCCCCGGTGATCGATTGGCGTCTGGTGCTCGGTTTCCACGCGCAGCAGCTTCGCGTGCCGTCGCCGCTCAGCGACCTGGCGCTGTCCGCGCTGGGCAAGCCCTGGGCTCGGGGCATGACGGGGGCGGAGACACCGATCTTGTTCGACCGGCTGGATCTCGTGACACGGGCCGGCGAGCTCGCGCATCCGATTCTGCTGCTGCACAGCGACGACGACGGCTTCGTGCCGTCCGACGGTTCGCGTGCGCTGGCTGCGGCGCGCCCCGACCTCGTCGAACTGGTGACCTTCGAGGTGGCTCGCCACACGAAATTGTGGAACTACGATCCCGCCCGGTGGGCGGGCTCGATCACCGGATGGCTGCGTCGTCACGCACTCTCGGGAGCGGCCGGAGGCGGCGACGACGCGGTCTAGGCTGTAACGGTGAACAGCGCGCCTGGCGGCATCGTCCATCTGTGTGACCGCACGCCGCAGGTGTCGGGGGCGGAGATGGTGGCCGCGCTGGTCCCGCCGCCGCAGTTCGACACCGCGACGTTCGAGACCTATCGCGCCGATGCGCACTATCCGTCGCAGCAGCAGGCGAAGGACCTGCTGATGGCCTTCAGCACCGGCACCGCGCCGGCCCGGGGGGGCCTTTTTCGGCGGGCGAAGAAGGTGCCGGAGCTGAAGCCGGGCGTCTACCTGGACGGTGGTTTCGGCGTCGGCAAGACCCACCTCCTCGCAGCGATCTATCACGCGGTGCCCGCGCGCCGGAAGTACTTCGGGTCCTTCATCGAATACACCGCGCTGGTGGGCGCGCTCGGCTACCAGAAGACGGTGGAGCTGTTCCGGGGTGCCGCGCTGCTGTGCATCGACGAGTTCGAGCTCGATGACCCCGGCGACACGATGGTGATGACCCGGCTCCTGGGGGAGCTCGTCCCCGGCGGGACGCGCCTGGCCGCCACGTCGAACACGCCGCCCAACGCCCTCGGTGAGGGCCGGTTCGCCGCGCAGGACTTCCTCCGCGAGATCCACGCCATGGCGGCGAGCTTCCAGACCGTGCGGATCGACGGGACCGATTACCGTCAGCGCGCGATCGACGGGCACGCGCGGGTGTGGGATCCGGCGTCCTACGGGGCGGCGATCGAGGAGGCCGGGGCCGGCGGCACGGTGTCGGATGACCCGTTCGCGGGGTTGGTGGCGCACTTGGCGTCGGTGCATCCGTCCCGCTACATCCGCCTGCTCGACGGAGTCGATGTCATCGGGCTACGCGAGGTCGCACAGTTCGATGACCAGTCCGCGGCGCTGCGGTTCGTCGCGTTCGTCGACCGTGCGTACGACGCGCAGGTGCCGATCCGTGCCACCGGCCTGCCGCTTGACGACGTGTTCTCCGAGGAGATGCTCGCGGGCGGGTACCGCAAGAAGTACCTGCGCGCGATCTCCCGCCTGGTGGCGCTGACACACAGCTGAGCGCGGATGCCGGCATCCGCGGGTGCATCCGAAACCTGATGTTTACGTGCCGGTACCGCGCGTAACCTCCGCGAAACACGGGGTGCACGACGGGTGAAACCGCGCGCCGGAATACTGGTCGCGCCCCGAGAGCGTCGCAACCCGACTGGACGGCGCACGGGTCCGAGTAACACAACATGAGTGAGGAACTTATGGACAGCGGAAATCTTGCGTGGTCAATCGCCGCGACAGCCCTCGTGCTCTTCATGACGCCCGGTGTGGCGTTCTTCTACGGCGGCCTGGTGAAAGCCAAGAGCGTCGTGAGCATGATGATGATGAGCTTCGGGGCCATGGGCCTGGTGGGGGTGCTCTGGGTCCTGTTCGGATTCAACATGTCGCTCGGCGGCGGCACGTTCGCCTTCTCGGGCGACCCGTTCGCAGATTTCGGGTTGGCGGGCGCTGACAGCGACACGCTCATCGGCGCGACGTTCGGCGCGACCTTCGCGATCATCACGGTCGCACTGATCTCGGGTGCGATCGCCGACCGGGCGAAGTTCGGCGCCTGGATGCTGTTCGCCGGCATCTGGGTCGTGCTCGTCTACTTCCCGGTTTCGGCCTGGGTGTGGGGCGACGGCTGGATCTTGAACTGGGGCGATGAGACCGGCCTGCCCGCGGTGATCGACTACGCCGGTGGAACCGCTGTCCACATCAACGCCGGTGCCGCCGCTCTGGCCCTCGCGCTCGTGCTCGGCAAGCGCGTCGGCTTCCAGAAAGGCATCAACAAGCCGCACAACGTTCCGCTGGTGATGCTCGGCGCGGCGATCCTCTGGTTCGGCTGGTTCGGCTTCAACGCGGGCGCCGAGGGCACGTTCGGTCTGCTCGGCACCGAGGAGCAGTCCGTCGGTCTCATCGTGGTCAACACGCTCGGGGCGACCGCGGCCGCGATCCTCGGTTGGGTGATCGTCGAGAAGATCAAGGACGGCAAGGCGACCTCCGTGGGTGCCGCCTCGGGCGCTGTCGCCGGACTCGTCGCCATCACACCGGCCTGTGCGAATCTGGCCCCTGGCTGGGCGCTCCTGCTCGGTGTGATCTGCGGCGCGGTGTGCGCCCTGGCGATCGAGCTGAAGTGGAAGCTCGGGTACGACGACGCGCTGGACGTGGTCGGCATCCACCTCGTCGGCGGCCTGATCGGAACGCTGTACCTCGGCTTCTTCGCGACCGGCACCGGCCTGTTCGTCGGTGGCGACGCCGGCCAGCTGCTCTCGCAGACGGTGGCCGCCGTGGCGGTGCTCGTGTACTCATTCGTCGTGGCCTACGTCGTCGGGATCATCATCGAGAAGACGACGGGCTTCCGGGTGACCAACGAGGACGAGATCGCCGGCATCGACACGGTCGTGCACGGCGAGGACGGCTACGCGCTCGTCGACTGAGACGACGAAGACCCGTGGGGGTGCCGCTGCGGCGGTGCCCCCACGGTCGTGCCGGTATCGTGTTCGGGTGAGTACCGCCCGACGCATCATGTCCCTGGTCGTCGATCTCGTAGCCGCCGCAACGACGCGTCGAGACCGCCCGTCGACGGGCTCGTCGGCGGGTGCGCGGCCACGGGCGACGCTCCGCCCGGATGACCGCGACCGGTCCGGTTCGACATCGGCGTCGACGGACGATGTGCAGACCGTCGAAGTCGATCCGCGCACGGCAGACGGCCTACGGATCTCCTACGCGCCGAGCCGGGACGGGGAGCCGGACGCGGGTGAGGTCATCTGGACGTGGGTGCCGTACGCGGAGAACGACGGGCGCGGCAAGGACCGGCCGGTGCTGGTGATCGGGCGGGCGGGCCGTGACCGCGTCTACGCGGTGCGGATGACGAGCAAGTCGCACGCCGGGGATCGAGACTTCCTGCCGCTCGGCCCGGGGCCCTGGGACTCGCAGGGGAGGCCGTCGTGGGTGGACATCGACCAGCTGTACAGCGTTCACGACGAGGGGATGCGGCGCGAGGCCGCGGTGCTCGAGCGGGAGAGGTTCGCGCGCGTCGCCGAGGCGCTGAGCGCGCGACACGGCTGGGCTTTCGACGCGTAGGCGGGCTCCGCGACGACGGGGGGAGACCCGGCCGGCGCGCGGGCGGCATCCCGGTCGCCACGGTCTGGCCGGGGGGTGTTTCAGCTTCTGCGCGTAATGGTTCGGCCGGCGCGGCGTCTCCTTCCATATGGGATACGCCGATGCAAGACGGGTGAATGCGCTCGTCGCTGAGTATGTGGATGCGGCGCTCGCTGTGGCGGCCGCGGGCGCGCCGGATGAGCTGCATTCCGCTCGGGTGAACTTCGTGGGGGATCTGTGGTTGGACACCGCGGGCCGGCTCTTGCAGGAACTGAGCCCGTTCAGCCGCGGCGCGCGTGCTTACGAACGGTACCGTGCGTGGACGAACCTGGCCGGTGTCGGCGAGCACATCGTCGACGAGGCGATGCACCGTGCGGTGCACACCGTGGCGCAGGACCTCTCCTGCGGGCCGTGGGGTGACGGCGTGCGGTTCGTGGTGCAGCCGTACGGGGGGTGGGCGAGCACACAGGACGAACTGCGGATCGCGGCCGCCGAAGCCGGGGGACAGACGTACGTCGCCGGGTTCGCCCGCGCGCCCTTCAGCGAGCCGCCCCACGTCACCATGGCGATGGATCTGCAGGACTGGGACAGAGCCGCCGACCGCAACATCCTCGACGGGGCGGTTCTCATCGAACGCATGCGGGCGGTGGCCGCGCGCGTGGACGAGCTGATGACGTGGGCTGATGCGGTGGCCGGGTCGGGGCTCGTCGGCCGTGGTGAGCGGGGGTCGATCGTGGCCCACGTCCGCCGATTCACCGAGGCCGTCGACGGTGCGGATGCGTCGCGTGTGGTCACGGCCCTGGAGGATCTGGCGTTGCCGCTGGCGGCCACGCGGTACGCGGTGCTGCACGAGGCGTTGCAGCAGTGCGAGGTGCCCGACGAGGGGATGGTCGCATGACTCTGCGGTCGAGTCGGCGGCCCGCCGAAGGGGGAACCCTGATCCACAGCTACGAGGCCGCGCGCACCGCCGTGGCCGTCGAGTTGGGCCCGCTGTGGGGCGACACGCCCGGCACCTTCCACGTCGCGGAGGACGGCCTGGAGGACTCCGAGGGGTACCTGGTGCCGTGGGGTGCCCGGGAATGGCTCGTCGACGGCGACCCGGCGTTCACCGTACTCGGCGGTGCGATCACGTTCGTCGACAAGGCGACCGGTCGCGTCCGGGTGGGCATCCGGGTGAATCACGCGAAACGAATTGCGACGATGTCACCGGTCCGGTAGAGCGGCGGTCGCCGCGACGAATCCGAGAGTGACAAGCTGCTGGCTGCGCACTTCGCCGACGCCATCGACCTGCCGGCCCTGACACGGCGCCAAGACCGCATCCGGGCAGGCCTGGCGACACGGACGTGAACCAGAAAC
>NZ_JBKEAY010000173.1:0-1906 GCF_047972865.1 Microbacterium sp. | reverse complement strand
GGGGTATCGGAGGCGGGCTTGTGGACGACGGTGTTGCCGGCCACCAGAGCGGTCGCGATCTTGGTGGAGGAGAGGATCAGCGGAAAGTTGAACGGTGTGATCGCGGCGACCACTCCGATCGGCTCTCTGCGCACATAGGCGTGCGTGTTCCCGGGGGTTTCGCGCACGGCGCCGTCGAGGTGCTGTCCCAGACTCGCGGCGTACTCGTACTGCAGCGCCGAGTGCTCCACATCGACCACGCGGGCGAACGTGATGGGCTTGCCGGCATCCTGGCTCTCGGTGAACGCGAGCTCCTCGGTGCGGGCGCGCATGATGTCGTGGGCGCGCTGAAGGATGCGACCGCGTTCTCGCCCCGACAGCCCCGACCAGACGCCCGAGTCGAAGGCGGCACGTGCCGCCTCAATGGCTGTGTCGACGTCTTCGACGGTCGCGCGGGCGACCGAGCCGAGCGTTTCGCCGGTCGCGGGCGCCACGACATCCATGCGGCCCGAGTCAGAGGCGTCGCGCCATTGTCCGCCGATGAACAAGCGTCCGGGGGTGTGCGAGATCGCGAGATGTGGTGGCGCAGCATCGGCGATGGTCATGGTGGGTCTCCTCCTTGAGTCGGCTGCCACGAGTATCGATGCAGCGCCGCGACGCGGCGGGGGAGATGCGCAATGTGGATAAGCGACGGGATATCCACCCGGCGGGCTGGCTCCCCGCAGCCGCGCATGGTAGACAGACGCCATGAGGGCTGGCAACGTCGTCAGTGAGGACAGCGCATCCTCTCCCGGCATCGCCGTGCGGTCGGCGCCGATGGAGGAAGCGATGTCCGTGGGCGGCCTGGTGTTTCACCGCCACACTCTGACGCCCCTGGACCGGACGCGACCGCCTCGCTTGACGTTGCGGTCGTTCACGTCGGGACCGCTCACTTTGGGAACAATCCAGTACAGCGCAGGGGCGAGGGTCGTCACCGGTTCGTTGGCTCACTCATACCAGATCAACATTCCGCTCGAGGGGGTCGTGCGCACCGCGCGCGGAGACCAACGGATGGTGGCCACACCTCGCCAGGCGGCGGTCTACGGGTTGCACCAGCACGAGTTCGAGGGGTTCGAGGTCGCCGCTCGCGTGCTCGGGGTGAAGTTCGATCGCACGGCGCTGGAACGTCGGCTCGAGGATCTGCTGGGCCGACAGATCCACGGCGGAAGCATCGAGTTCGACCTTCCCCTGGCGCTCGGGGGGAGGCGACCGCGGGAGTGGTTCACGATCATCCAGCTGCTTGCGCAGCGGCTGTGGTCACAGGAGGGCCTCACCGCCCAGTCGCTGGTGCTCGCGCATCTGCAGGACGCTGCCATGACGGGACTGCTGCTGGCGGCCCGCCACTCGTATCGCGCCGAGCTCGACGATCCCGTTGGGCCCGCGACGCCGCGCGCTGTGCGCCGGGCGATCGCCTACGTCGATTCCACCCCCGAAGCCTCGCTGGTGACCGTACCCGAGCTCGCAGCGCACGCCGGTGTCGGAATCCGCGCCCTGCAGGCGGGATTCAGGCAGGCACTGGAGACCACCCCACTGGGCTACCTGCAGGACCGTCGACTGACGCACGCGCGTCGCGAACTCGAGGCACAGGACGCGGCATCCGTCACTGTCGCGCAGATCGCCGACCGCTGGGGCTTCGCCCACCACGGACGCTTCTCGCGCGACTACCGATCACGGTTCGGTGAGTCGCCGTCGCAGACGCTGCGCCGCTGAGACGGGATTGTCCACCGCGGTGTCCGTTTTGCGCAGCGTCGTTGACGGGGGCGCGGGCTCCGGCTGACGCTGAGTGTCCCGACGACGACGAGCGCGTCGGCCTGACACACGACGGAGTGACAATGACTCGACTGGAATCACCTCTGGCCTCACCGACGGCGCACCCCGTGCAACCCGC
>NZ_JBKEAY010000166.1:0-4018 GCF_047972865.1 Microbacterium sp. | reverse complement strand
GCATCTCCGCGCTGAGGATGTCGTAGGCCTCCTGCAACTGCGGGGCCCAGGCGGCAAGCTGATCGAGGTTCGCGGTGAGCACGTCGAGCATGCCGACAAGCTCGGGAGCGCCTGCGTTGAGTGCGGTGAGGGTGCCGTCGACTGTCATCGCTGCGGTGACAACCTCCGTGGTGAGGGTCCCGCTGATGGCGTCGCCGGCGTCCGAAGCGCCCGCCTTGTACGCCTGACACAGGGCCGGATCGGCGTCGTAGGGTGCGGGGCAGGTCGCCGCCGGGTTGACGTCGGAGGCTCCGAAGGTCCCGGACTGCACGGCAGCCGTCTGCACGGCGGTCGCTGTGGCGTGGGCGGCTGGCTGGATGCTCTGGACGGTCTGGATGAAGGTTCGCACGCCGTCAACGGCCAGGCCGGCTTGCCCGACCAGTGCAGGAATGTCGGGGGAGTCGCCGATGACGGATCCGATCCCGGCTGTCCAGTCACCCCACTCGGGAAGGACCTCGATGGCGTGGAGGACGGGAGTCAGGCTGGAGTTGATGCCGTCTGCGTAGTGGCCGACGCCGTCGGCGTAGATGTGCGCGCCACCGGCAAACTGCTGTGCTCCGTCGGCGTAGGTGTCCAGGCCTTCGGCGAAGGTATCGACGCCAGTGGCGTAGGTCTGTGCGCCGCTGACCCACGAAACAGCCCCATCGGCCAGGGCCGACGCACCAGCAGAGAGGTCGGCAGCACCCGACGCGGAGGCGGCAGCACCCGAGCGGAGTGGGCCGCTGCCGTCGGACGCCTGGTGCAGGCCGTCGGCGAGCTGACGGGCTCCGTCAGCTGACGCAGAGGTGCCGTCCGCGAGCTGGCCGGCCCCGTCGGCGAGCTCCTGTGTTCCGTCGACGAGATCCAGCATGTCGACAGCTTGGTCGTTGAACGCCAGGTAGACGTTCTTGAGGTACTCCTGGGTCAGGAACTCGTTGAGTGAGTTGACCGCGGCATAGGTAATGGACTGCCCCAGCGCGGTCTCGCTGATCCCAACGATCTTCGATGTCTCCACCTGGATCGTCGCCTGCTCAGCCTCGTCGACGGGCTTGGCGAACGAAGTCGCCGCAGCGGAGAAGTTCTTCGGGATGGTCACCACGGCCGCATACGTGCCGTCTTTGAGGCCCGTGTCGGCCTTGTCCGCGTCGGCGAGCACCCACGTCAGATTCTGGGAGCGTTGGGTGTCGACAATCTCTGCGGCCAGTTGTCTGCCCAAGGGCATGGCCTGGCCATCGATAGTGACCATCTCGTCGTTGTTGACGACCGCCGCCTGCACCTCGCGGAGGCGTTTATCGCTCCGCCACGTGCCCCACAAGAACCCTCCGGCCAGCAGGGTGGGGACGAGTAGGAGGACCAGCACAGTCACCCACGATGGGCGATTGGGTACCAGGGGCTTCATGAGATTCCTCCGAGCGTGAGCGCAGCCTCGTCGGATGCGCGATGGGGCAGCAGGTCGGCGACCGTCTCGGCACTGGTGGCGCCGAGGACGACGGTCGGGACGGGATCGCCGTCGGCGGCTGAACGGGTGAGGGCACGCAGGGCGTCGCGAGCACGTGCCGTGAGCCGGTCGGCGTTGTCCACGACGACGAGGTCGCCGAGAGGGTCGGTCAGGGCGCGGGCAGCGTCGGGGTCGCCTCCGTCGACGAAGGTCGAGCGGCGGCGGAGACGTCCGGCCTCTTGGGGCTGGACCATGCCGAGGACCTTCAGGTCGCCGCTGGTCAGGCTGAGACGACCCGTCAGGGCGAGCAGCAGGCCACGACGTTCGGGCGCTTCACCGGTGATGACGAGGGAGTGTCCGGGCTTCACGTCGACGTCCACCCCGGAGAACAGCGTGGCGCCGGAGTCGGTCACTAGGCCGAGATTCTCGCCATAGATCACCTGGGTGGCTCCGGGGGTCGGCCAATCGGCCAGGGACAGCTCGTGCGTGATCGCTTCGCCTTCAGCGTCGAGGACGGGCAGCCGCCGCTCGAGCCACGGCGGAAGGTTCCAGGCTCGGTTCCCGAGGAGCTTCATTGCCGCCGGGCCGAGGGTCATCCGGACAACGAAGGCGTCGATGGCGACGCCCACCGCCAGCCCGAGGGCGATGGGCTTGATGCTGACGTCGCCCTCGGGGATGAAGAACCCGAAGACGGAGATCATGATGAGCGCCGCTGCGACGACGACCTTGGAGGAGTGCAGGAAGCCTTCTTCGACCGGGTCGGCGTGGTTCCCGTGCACGTATTCCTCGCGCATGCGCGTGGTGAGGAAGACCTCGTAGTCCATGGCGAGGCCAAAGAGGATGCCCATCAGGATGATGGGCAGGAACGAGATGACCGGTTGCGGATCGTGCAAGTTGACGAGCTGGCGACCGATGCCGTCGTTGAAGACGAGGGTCACGATGCCGAAGGCAGCACAGACGCTGAGGACGTAGCCGAGTGCGGCCTTGATGGGGACCCACACCGACCTAAACACCATGGTGAGGAGCACCAAGGACAGGCCGACCACGAAGATGCCGAACGGGAGCAGGGCGCGGCCAAGCTGGGTGGACACGTCAATGCCGACTGCTGTGAATCCGGTGACGTAGGTCTTGACGCCATACTCGTCTGCCCACGTCGGCGCCAGGGCGCGGAGGCGTTCGACCAGGCCTTCGGTGGCGACATCGTCGGGTGCCGTCGTGGGAATGACGTTGATGAGCATCGTGTCGATGCTCTCGTTGGGGACTGCCATCTGGACGAGTTTGACACCCTCGATGCCCTCGACGTCGGTCTTGATGCCGTCGATCACGCCGAGCGGATCGTCGGACTCGACGATGGAGCCGGTGATGACGAGCGGGCCGTTGTAGCCGGGGCCGAACCGCTCACTGATGAGGTCGTAGGTGATACGGTCGGGTGCTGTCGGTGGGTTGTTGCCAGAGTTCGGCAGCGCCAGGTGGAGATGAGTCGCGGGAATCGCGAGCAGGCCGAGGCCGACGACTACGCCAGCCACAGTGAGGGCGGGCACCTTGGTGACGACGCCGACCCACCAGCGTGCGGGATGGAATCGGGCAGTCCGGTCCGAGGCTCGTTTGGGCCGCAAGCGCTCGCCGGCGAAACCGAGCATGGCCGGCAAAAGCGTCAGCGCGAGGGCAACCTCCGTGGCCACGGAGATCGCGGCGAAGACGCCCATGACGGTGAGGAACGGCAGACCGGCAATGCCCAGGCCGATGAGTGCGATGACGACGGTCGTCCCGGCGAACACGACGGCGGACCCGGCTGTCGCAACGGCGCGCGCCGCGGACTCCTCCGGATCGGCGCCCTTCGCAAGCTGATCGCGGTGGCGGGAGACGATGAAGAGGGAATAGTCGATGCCGACGGCCAGAGAGAGCATGAGGGCGAGCAGGAGCACGGTCGAGCTGACGGCGAAGATCCCCGAGGACGCCTGGATCAGGAGGATGGAGATGCCTGCGCCCACCAGCGCGCTGATGACGGGCATCATCGCGGCCCACACCGAACCGAGGGTGAGCAGCAGCACGATGATGGCGACGACCAAGCCGAACGCCACAACGATGGAGACGCTCGGAATGGAGATGGCGAAGGCGTCGCCGCCAACGTGCACTTCGCTCCCGGTAGGCAACGCATCCTGAAGCTGGGCGCCTACGTCGACGAGCTGGGCGCGCATCTCGTCGGTGATGTCACCGACGGTCTCGGCCTGGATGAGCACGCTCACCAGGCCGGTGGAACCATCGTCGGAGATCAGCCCGTCGACGTACTCGTTGTAGGGCAGTTGCACCTGATCGACGAACGAGACCTTCTCGAGCTGGGAGGAAGCCGATTCCAGCTCGTCCTTGATGGCTGCGTCGGTTATTGCCATACCATCAGGCGCGATCACGACGAAGGTCGCCGAGGTCATGGCAGCCTGCGGGAACGTCATCGAGAGCTGATCGAGCGCTTTCTGGGACGAGGCGCCAGGGATGGTGAAGTCGTCGTCGTAGGACCCGCCGACGGTCCCGGCGAGGATCCCCATCAGCACCAAGACCGCGGCC
>NZ_JBKEAY010000148.1:0-11826 GCF_047972865.1 Microbacterium sp. | reverse complement strand
GCCCCCGCGCGAACCCTCGTGTCGTCAAACGCAAGTACACGCGCTGGCACGTCAAACGATCGCGCCACCGGTCATGGCCGCAACCCGACCGCCCACCCCACCAAGCCGTCGTCATCTAATTGAACGGTACCGGCGTTTACCCGCAGCTTCATGTTGACACCGCGGAGGTGCCCGCGATCGGTCAGGCGGGTGGTGTGCTGCTGACCGAAACGGCTGATGCGACCAGCCTGGACCAGGCCCTGTCGTCAGCGTTGGGCCCGTGGCGGAAGCCGTTCGCGGTCCATGATCCGGGCAAGGTGGTCATCGATCTCGCGGTCATGCTCGCGCTGGGTGGTGACGCACTGTCGGATATCCAGGCGCTTCGCAACGAACCGGGTGTCTACGGCCATGTGGCGTCGGATCCGACCGTGTCCCGCACTGTCGCGGTGCTCGCTCAGGATGCGGACCGAGCTCTGGCCGCGATCGGGAGCGCCCGGCAGGCGGCGCGCGCTGCGGCGTGGTCTCTGGCTGGGGAGCACGCCCCGGACGCGGTGTCGTCGCCGGATCAGCCGGTAGTGATCGATCTGGACGCGACGCTGCTGACCGCGCATAGCGAGAAGGAGAACGCGAAACCCACATGGAAGAAAGGGTTCGGGTTCCACCCGCTGTGCGCGTTCGTTGACCACGGGCCCGCCGGGACCGGGGAAACGCTCGCCATCGAACTTCGGCCGGGGAACGCGGGATCGAACACCGCGGCCGACCACATCTCCGTGACGAAGACCGCGCTCGGCCAACTGCCGGGCGGGAAGACCCGACCGGGCAAGGGCGTGCTGATCCGCGCGGACTCCGCCGGCGGTACCCACGAGTTCATCGACTGGCTCACGAAGCGGCGGCTGTCGTACTCGGTCGGGTTCACCCTCCCGCACCACACCCCCGACCTCTACAACCTGATCCCCGACGACTGCTGGAGCCCCGCGCTCGACAGCGACGAGAACCCGCGTGAGGGCGCCGATGCCGCGGAGTTCACCGGCGTGCTCGACCTAGAGGGCTGACCGACAGACATGCGCGTCATCGTCCGCCGGGAACGCCCCCACCCCGGCGCGCAACTCCGATTCGGAGATGTCGACGGGTACCGTCTCACCGCGTTCGCCACCAACAGCAAGCGCGGTCAACACGCAACGTTGGAACTACGCCACCGCCGCCGGGCCCGCTGCGAGGACCGCATCCGGCACGCGAAAGACACCGGACTGCGCAACCTCCCCCCGCACGGATTCGACCAGAACCGGATCTGGTGCGCCATCGTCGCCCTCGCCACCGACCTCATCGCCTGGGCTGGGCTGCTCGCCCACCCGACCCACGAAGCCCACCGGTGGGAACCGAAGCGCCTGCGCTACCGCCTCTTCGCGATCCCCGCGACCCTCGCCCGCCACGGCCGCCGCATCACCCTGCACCCGGCCAAACGCGCCCGATGGGCCGATGCCATGGTCACCGCGATCAGCGCCCTCCGCGGCCTACCCGCACCCAGCGGCTGACCCGTCAGTCCCACAGACCACCACGACCGAGGACCGGAGAACCGCCACCGCAGCGCCACACGGTCGTTGTCGTACCCTCATGCCAGAATCAGCTTCACGACCCCGGCAACGACACCGACCAACTCCGATCAACAGGCCGATGAAAGATCGAGGCTAATGGACGGAGAGAGGCACTCGGCTGGCTCATTGCTGTTTGTGCAGCGGTGCTGGTCGCGTCGCACGTAGCCTCATCTCGCGAGGAACTGATGTTCTTCGATGGGGACTCCCTCGTGAACACGTTCGATGTGGATTCAATTCGCTCGGGAGCCCCCAAGACTGGGCAATGTCTCCAGTCCTTATATCGGCACCGACTACGTTCGTGACCAAGTGCGTTGGCAGTACGCTGCGTTTTCGCTCCAACTAGCTCGATGCTCAAGGGCTCGCGGAGATGATCTATACCGAACCCGAGCAGATCCTGCGACTCAGCAACGATTCGCCTCGCAGAGCCGTTCGCCGCCCTCACACCAGAACCCGCATCAACCGATGTCAGGTGTTCTAGTACGTCTGAAATTGTGGACCTGAGGGGACTCGAACCCCTGACCCCCTGCATGCCATGCAGGTGCGCTACCAGCTGCGCCACAGGCCCATCGTCGCCGTTTTCGGCAACTTGACTACAGTACTACATCGGCGTGCTCAGGGCGGACCATCGCAATCACTCCGAGCGCACGGGTTGCACGATCGGGATGACCGGGCAATCCTTCCATAGCCGCTCCAGCCCATAGAAGCTGCGCTCCTCCTCCTGGAAGACGTGCACGACGAGGTCACCGAAATCCAGCAGCACCCACCGCGCCTGCTGTCGACCTTCGCGACGCAACCGCTTCACGCCCCGCTCAAGCATCGCTTCCTCGACCGCGTCTGCGACCGCCGCCACGTTCCGTTCGCTCCGCCCACTCACCAGAAGGAACGCGTCGATCAGCGGCAACGGATCCGACACGTCCAGACTGACCATGTCTTCTGCACCGGTGCGCTCGGCGGCTTCGGCCGCGACCTGCACGAGGTCCCGCGTCGTTTCGCTCACGCCCATCAGAGCGTTCCGGACACGAATGCGAGGATGAGAACGCTCGCCAGCGCCAGAGCCAGGACACCCGCCGTGATGGCCAGCACCATCATCACCCGGCCACCCTTCTCCGGCACTGGCGGGCGGATGATGTCCTCGGCGCTCTTGATCGTGCTGATCGCGGAACTCGCCGCGATCGGCGTCGGCGACGACGCCGCAGGGATCTCCCCGTCGACCAAGACGGCATCCATCTCCTTGCCGTCGGCCGCCCCCGCCACTGCACCGGTGGCCCCGTAGGTGTCGGGGAACGCCAGCGAACCGGTCACGATCACGTCGCCGCTCGCGGTGACCGGGCCAGTCAGCAAGCCCGCCTCCGGCGTCTGCGACAGGATCAGCGCGTTCTCGGTGTGCGAGCTCCCGGAGCTGCCCTCCTCGGACAAAGTCCTGTCGAACAACGGCGGCACGTGGGCGGCCGATCCCGCGAGCACCGCGCCGCGGACCTCGCCCTCAGACGACTCCACCGCCTCGGGCCCATCATCCTCGGCCTCCTCCGGCTCGGCCTCCTCCGGCTCGGCTTCCTCGGACTCGGCCAGATCGTCATCCGTGGCATCCTCGGCCGGCAGCGCACTCTCGGATTCGGCGACCGCGTCGTCGGCCGTGCCGTCCGCCTCGACCAGCACATCCACGCCGCCGGAGACCGAGAGATCCTCCTGCGACACGGTCGGCACGACGTGGTCGGTCAGCGTCGCGTCGGCGACGGAGAGCTCTTCCTCAGTGATGGCGACCCGGTCCCCGACCGGCTCGATGTGATGCGGGTCGAGCACCGGAACGGATGCCGTGCGCAACCGCTCCTGCTGCCGTGCCTGCCGCCGGGTCGTCGCGGGCGCGTCCAGGTCGACGGAATCGTCGGCGACCGGCGGTGAGGCAACCGGTGCGGGCTCGGCCGCCTTCGGCAGGGGCGCCGGCGGCGCATTCTGCTCCGGGTCCATCGTGATGACCGGAGTCGCCGCGGTGTTGCGCAACTCACGCAACTGTCGCCGCGTGAGCGGACGCCCGTCCGGCTGTTCGCTGTCAGTCATGGCTCGCTCCGATAAAGATGATGCTTCGCAATGTATTGGACCACACCGTCGGGCACCAAATACCACACCGGCAGTCCTTCGTTCACACGCGCGCGGCAATCCGTGGACGAAATCGCCAGCGCGGGAATCTCCAGCATGCTCACATCGTCCCGGGGAAGGTCTGCCACGGTCAGCACGTGTCCCGGGCGAGAGACGGCGACGAAGCTGGCCAGATCCCACAGGTCTTCGTGATCACGCCACCCCGCGATCTGCGCGATCGCATCGGCACCGGTGATGAAGAAGAACTCCGCATCGGGCCGCTGCTGTCGCAGGTCGCGTAGCGTGTCAATCGTATAGGTCGGACCTGAACGATCGATATCAACCCGGCTGACCGTGAACCGCGGATTGGATGCCGTGGCGATCACCGTCATGAGGTACCGATGTTCACTCGCGGTGACCGCGTTCTTCTGCCAGGGCTGGCCGGTCGGCACGAACACCACTTCGTCCAACCCGAACGAATGCGCGACCTCGCTGGCGGCAACGAGGTGACCGTTGTGAATCGGGTCGAACGTGCCGCCCATCACCCCGACACGCGACCGCTCCCGCTCGGTCACGAGACCGGGCTCAGTGGTGGCCGTGGCCCGCCTCCAGCTCATCGGCGTGCGTCTGCGCGTAGGCTTCGGCCTTCGCGGAGTGGCGGTTGGCGACGTTACGGAACGACACCGTGACCAACGCCAGTGCCAGGAACGCGACCAGGGCGATCACGCCGAAACCGATGTTGTCGAACAGACCGACGTGATGCTCGCCTTCGGCGGCAGCGGTGACGAGGATCGCGGCGAGTGTCATGGAGGCTCCGATCGTGGTGACGGACGTGCGCACCCAGTCTATGCGGTCACGCCCGCGTCTGCCCGGCGCCCCGGCCCAGCCATTTCGTACTCGTGAGCTCCGGCAAGCCCATCGGTCCGCGCGCATGGAGCTTCTGGGTCGAGATGCCGACTTCGGCGCCGAAACCGAACTCACCGCCGTCGGTGAACCGTGTCGAGGCGTTGACCAGCACCACGGCGGCATCCACCTCCGCCAGGAATCGCTCGGCACGCTGCGCGTCGTCGGTGATGATCGCCTCGGTGTGCTGGGTCGAATAGGACCGGATGTGAGCCAACGCCGCATCGAGGTCGTCGACGACACGCATCGACAAGTCGAGGCTCATGTGCTCGGTGCCCCACTCCTCCTCGGTCACCGCGACCGCGTCGGGCACCAGCTGCCGCACCTCGTCGTCGCCGTGGATCGTGACACCGGCGTCGTGCAGCGCCGCCGCAACCGGCGGGATCAACCGCGCCGCACCCTCGCGCAGCACCAGCACCGTCTCCACCGCGTTGCACACGCTCGGACGCTGAGCCTTGGCGTTGACGACAATGTCGCGCGCCCACTCGAGCGGCGCCGACGTGTCAAGCACGATGTGCACCACGCCCGCACCGGTCTCGATCACCGGCACCGACGACTCGGTCACCACCGTCTCGATGAGGGTGGCGCTGCCGCGGGGAACCAGAACGTCCACGAGTCCGCGCGCCTGCATCAACTCACGGGCGCCGTCCCGGCCGAAGTCGTCGATCGTCTGGATCGCTTCCGGGTCGATCCCCGCGTCGGCCAGCGCCCCGCGCATCACCCGCACGAGCGCCGCGTTGGTCTCCAGCGCGGCCGTCCCACCGCGCAGCACGACCGCGTTGCCGGACCGCAGCGCCAGCGCCGCAATGTCGACGGTCACGTTCGGGCGCGCCTCATAGATGGCGCCCACGACCCCGAACGGCACCGACACCTTCTGCAGGCGCACGCCGTTCGGCAGCACCCGCTCGTCGAGCACCCGACCCACGGGGTCGGGCAGGTCGGCGACCTCGCGCACCGCCTCGGCGAGGGCCTGCACGCGACCGGTGTCGAGTGTCAGCCGGTCGAGCAGCCCCGTCGACAGCCCCTCGCTGCGCCCGCGTTCGAGGTCTTCTGCGTTCGCCGCGACGACCTCGGCGGTGGCGGCCTCGATCGCCGACGCGATCCCGCGCAGCGCACCGGCCTTCTCGGTGTCGCCGAGAAGACCCACCTGACGGGACGCGTCCTTGGCGCGCAGCATCCGCTCACGCGCGGTATCGGTGATGGTGCTCATCGCGCCAGTCTACCGAGGTGCCGGCGCGCTCAGGCGGTGCGCACCGGTGCCGTGCCCGCATGCGGTGTGACGGCCGGGTCGGGCTCGAACCAGGTTCCCACCGCGGCACCGCCGAGCGCGTCGGCGACCAGATCGGCGCTGGTGACCAACACACCGATACCCGCCTGCGACGCCAACCGCGCGGCCGACGCCTTCGTGGCCGCGCCCCCGGTGCCGACGCTGTTGACGACGACCGAACCGAACTCGAAACCGGACAGGTCGTCGTCGTGCGCGACCCGTTCGATGGGCTGCGCCCCGGGCTGTCCGGGCGGCGCGGTGTACAGGTTCTCGATGTCGCTGAGCAGCACGAGGCCGTCGGCGCCGATCAGTTCGGCCACCAGAGCCGCGAGCCGGTCGTTGTCGCCGAAACGGATCTCATGGGTCGCGACAGTGTCGTTCTCATTGACGATCGGGAGAATACGCAGCCCCAGCAGACGATCGATCGCGCGACGCGCGTTGGAGCGGGGCGTCGAATGCTCCAGGTCGCCCGCCGTCAGCAGCACCTGACCGGCGACGATCGCGTACGCGCGCAGGGCTTCCTGGTAGCGGTAGATCAGCAGATTCTGCCCGACGGCGGCCGCGGCCTGCTGCGTCGCCAGGTCATCGGGGCGCTCTTCGAGCCGCAGGAACGGCATCCCCGTCGCGATCGCGCCGGAGGAGACCAGCACGACCTCGGTGCCACGCGCGTGCGCGGCCGCCACACCGTCGACGATCGTCTGGATGTTGCCGGCGTTCTCGCCGCTGATCGACGACGACCCGACCTTCACGACGATGCGGCGCGCGCCGGGCAGCTCACTGCGCTCTCTGACCGTCACTGCTCATCCCCCTGATCCTGGCGTGCCTCCGCCAGACGCTCGCTCTCGAGATCGGCGCGGGCCTGCGCCTTCGCGTCCATGCGCTCGTGATACCGGTCACGACGCTGCGAGGTCGTGCGTCGCGTGCTGGTGTCCAGCCGCGGATCGGTCCCGCGGGGAGCGGTCATCAACTCGGCGGCCGACGACAGCGACGGATGCCAGTCGAACACCACCCCGTCGCCCTCACCGATCACGACCGTCGACCCCGCCTGGGCCCCCTGCCGGAACAGCTCGTCCTCGACCCCGAGCTTTTCCAGGCGGTCGGCGAGGAAGCCGACCGCCTCTTCGTTCTGGAAGTCGGTCTGCTGCACCCAGCGCACCGGCTTGGCGCCGAGGATGCGGTAGGTGTTGCCCCAGGTGCCGCCCTCGACCCTGATCTCGAAGTCGCGCTCGGCACCGGCCGGCCGGATGACGATGCGCTCGGCCGTGGGCGCTGCCGCCTGCGCGGCGCGGTGCGCGGCAACGATGTCACCGAGCGCAAAGGTCAGCGCCCGCAGCCCCGACCGGCTGACCGTGGAGATGTCGAAGACTCGGTAACCGCGCGCCTCCAGGTCGGGGCGCACGAGGTCGGCCAGATCCTGTGCCTCTGGCACGTCGACCTTGTTCAGGGCGATCAACTGCGGCCGGTCCAGCAGCGGCACCTGTCCCTCCGGCACGGGATAGTTCGCGAGCTCGCCGAGGATGACGTCGAGGTCGGAGATCGGGTCGCGGCCCGGTTCCAGCGTCGCGCAATCGAGCACGTGCACCAGCGCGGTGCAGCGCTCGACGTGCCGTAGGAACTCCAGCCCCAGGCCCCGCCCCTCGCTTGCCCCCTCGATGAGCCCCGGGACGTCGGCGATCGTGAAGCGTTCGTCGCCGGCCTGCACCACGCCGAGGTTGGGGTGCAGAGTCGTGAACGGGTAGTCGGCGACTTTCGGCCGGGCCGCCGACACGGCCGCGATCAGGCTCGACTTGCCGGCGGACGGGAATCCGACCAGCGCCACATCGGCGACGGTCTTCAACTCCAGGCCGACATCGCCCTCCCAGCCGGGCGTGCCCAGCAGTGCGAAGCCCGGTGCCTTGCGTTTGGGCGAGGCCAGCGCGGCGTTGCCGAGGCCCCCCTGACCGCCGGGCGCCACGACGAAACGCGTCCCCGGCACGAGCAGGTCGGCGAGAACCGCACCGTCGTCGGAAGTCACGACGGTGCCCACCGGAACCGACAGTTCCAGGCTCTCCCCCGCCGCACCCGACCGGTTGTCGCCCATCCCGAAGCCGCCGTTTCCCGCGTGACGATGCGGGGAGTGGTGGTAGGACAGCAGGGTCGTCACCTGCGGATCGGCGACGAGCACGATGTCCCCGCCGCCACCGCCGTTGCCGCCGTCCGGACCGGCAAGCGGCTTGAACTTCTCGCGGCGGACCGAGACGCATCCGTTGCCGCCTTTCCCGGCGCGCAGGTGCAGCGTGACGCGGTCGACGAACGTGACCATGTCGGTGCCTCCTCCGGTCGGCGGATACGGGTGAGGGGCGGGCCGAAGCCCGCCCCTCACCCGTAAGTCGCGTGTTTACTCGGGCGATGCCACGATGTTGACGACCTTGCGGCCGCCCTTGTTGCCGAACTCGACCGCGCCGGCCGACAGCGCGAACAGCGTGTCGTCGCCGCCACGACCGACATTGGCGCCGGGGTGGAAGTGCGTACCGCGCTGACGCACCAGGATCTCGCCGGCGTTGACGGACTGGCCGCCGAAACGCTTCACGCCGAGCCGCTGCGCGTTGGAGTCACGACCGTTGCGGGTAGAGCTCGCGCCCTTCTTGTGTGCCATGTCTGTGTCTCCTTGGCTTACTTGATGCCGGTGACCTTGACGCGCGTGAGCTCCTGACGGTGGCCCTGGCGCTTCTTGTACCCGGTCTTGTTCTTGAACTTCTGGATGACGATCTTGGGTCCGCGCTCTTCACCGAGAATCTCGGCGGTGACGCTGACCTTGGCGAGCTGGTCGGCGTCGGTCGTCACGGCGTCGCCGTCGACGAGCAGCACGGCCGGCAGCTCGATCGTGTCGCCCACGTCGGCCCGCTGCCGATCGAGCACGACGACGGTGCCGACCTCGACCTTTTCCTGCCGGCCACCGGCGCGCACAACTGCGTAAACCACTTCACACCTGTTTCTTCTGTGGAGCGCTCGGCTCCGATTGTCTTCTCAGACGGGAAAGTCCTGGTGCGGAAGCTGAGTTCGGTCGCCGTGAACCTGCGACACGTGACGCACCAAGGGTCTAGCTTACCGGATGCCGAACGCATCGGCAAAAGCCTACGATCGTGACCGTGGTGATCCTGATCGACTCCCCCCAGTGGCCCGCACACGGCCGCATGTGGGCCCACCTGGTCAGCGACACCGACCTCGCCGAACTACACGCGTTCGCGGCCTCCAACGGCATCCCGAGGCGGGGTTTCGACCTCGACCACTACGACGTACCGGAGGAGGCGATCGACCGCCTCGTGGCAGCCGGCGCGCAGCCCGTCGACGGGCACCAACTGGTGCGGCGGCTGATCGCCTCGGGCCTGCGGGTCACGGCACGCGAACGGCGGGGACCCACCGCCTAGTCGTCGGTCGGGTTCGCCGAGACGGGGGTTCCGCTCAGCGCTGCCGTGGTGACCCGGCGCCGCGAACGGCCCTGCCCGGGTGCCTTCGGTTCGGGCAGCGCGTCGAGCACCGAATCGAGCAGCTTGTCCTTCTCGGTCTTCGGCCCGCTGTTCTCGGGCTTCTTGCGTCGCTTCTTCTTGGGGCGCTCGGCCGCCGGCTCCGAAACCGGTGGCGCGGCCGCCTCCGCCTCGCCGCCGTTGCCGCCCTGGATCGTGGATGCCGCGATCTGCGCGAGCGCGCTCTTGGCACCCTCGGTGATCACGTGCGTGCCGCCGTTCTGGGTCGTGCTGGCGCCGTTGCCCCCGGGCCGCGAACGGCGCGAGGAGCTCTGCTGCCCCGTGCGGTGCTTCACGACGGGGTCGTGATGGACGATCACGCCGCGACCGGCGCACACCTCGCACCCTTCGCTGAACGTCTCCAGCAGCCCCAGCCCCAGCTTCTTACGGGTCATCTGGACGAGGCCGAGAGAGGTGACCTCGGCCACCTGGTGCTTGGTGCGATCCCGGCTGAGACACTCGACGAGACGCCGGAGCACCAGGTCGCGGTTGGACTCCAGCACCATGTCGATGAAGTCGACCACGATGATGCCGCCGATGTCGCGCAGCCGCAGCAGCCGGACGATCTCCTCGGCGGCCTCGAGATTGTTCTTCGTGACGGTCTCTTCGAGGTTTCCCCCGGACCCGACGAACTTGCCGGTGTTGACGTCGACGACGGTCATCGCCTCGGTGCGGTCGATCACGAGCGAACCGCCCGAGGGCAACCACACCTTGCGGTCCAGCGCCTTCTCGATCTGCTCGGTCACCCGGTAGACGTCGAACGGGTCGTGCTCGTCCTCGTACTTCTCGACCCGTTCCAGCAGGTCGGGGGCGACCCCGGTCAGGTACGACGTGATGGTGTGCAACGCCTCGTCGCCCTGGATCAGCAGCTTGGAGAAGTCCTCGTTGAACACGTCGCGCACGATCTTGACGAGCAGGTCCGGTTCGGCGTGCAGCAGCGACGGCGCCTGGCCCGACTCGGACTGCGCACTGATGTGCTCCCACTGCGACGTGAGCCGTTGCACGTCCCGGGTGAGCTGCTCCTCGGTGGCACCCTCGGCTGCCGTGCGCACGATGACACCGGACGACTCCGGGAGCACCTGCTTGAGGATCTTCTTCAGCCGCGCGCGCTCGGTGTCGGGGAGCTTGCGGGAGATGCCGTTCATGGCACCGCCGGGCACGTAGACGAGGTAACGCCCCGGGAGGGACACCTGGCTGGTCAGCCGCGCACCCTTGTGACCGACGGGGTCTTTGGTCACCTGGACCAGCACCCGGTCACCCGACTTCAGCGCCAGCTCGATGCGTCGCGGTTGGTTGCCGGTCTCGACGCCGTCCCAGTCCACTTCACCCGAATACAGCACCGCGTTGCGTCCGCGGCCGATGTCGACGAACGCCGCTTCCATGCTGGGAAGCACGTTCTGCACGCGCCCCAGGTACACGTTGCCGATGAGAGACGCGTCCTGGTTGCGAGCGACGTAGTGCTCGACCAGAACGTCGTCCTCGAGCACGGCGATCTGGACGCGGCCGTTCTTGGAGCGCACGATCATGACGCGGTCCACGGCCTCACGGCGAGCCAGGAACTCGGTCTCGGTGACCACGACGCGGCGTCGGCCGGCCTCGCGCCCGTCGCGACGGCGCTGCTTCTTCGCCTCCAGACGGGTCGATCCCTTGATCCGTTGCGGTTCGGTGATCACCTCGACCTCGCGACGCCGCGGCGAGCCTCCGCCATCGCTGTTGTCACCGCCGCCGCGGCGGCGCCGCCGGCGCGACGACCCCTCCGAGCCGGGCTCCCCCGCATCCGCCGACGGGCGTGCGGGCAGCAGCTGCACCTCGGGCGCGTAGAACACGAGGTCCGTCGAGACCGTCGACACGAAATCGGCCGGCAACAGACCGAGGCTCACCGCCGTGGGCGGGCCCGGGTCGGCCGCGGCGTCTTCCGCATCCGCCTCGGGCGCATCCGCATCCCGCGGTGCACTCGGCGCGTCGGCCTGGAAGGGGGCCGTGTCGGTGTCGGTCTCCGCCGTAGCGGGAGCATCGACATCGGTCGGGGCGGCGGCATCCGTCTGTGCGACGGCGAGAGGATCGCCGTCGGTCGCCGCCGGAGTCTCGTCATCGGTCGGCGCGTCCGCGGTCGCATCCCCGCCCGCGGGAGCATCCGCCTGCGCCAGGGCGTCGGCGTCCGCGGGGGCACCCGCCTGCGCGGGGGCATCCCCGTCCGCGAGGGCATCCGCGTCTGCGGAGGCATCCCCGACTGCGGGGCCATCCCCGACTGCGGGGCCATCCGCCGCACCCGGCTCCGCCGTCGTATCGGGCTCCGGGGTCTCCGGCGCCCATTCATCCGCTCCGGAGAACTCAGCCGCACTCACCTCGGGCTCGGGCGGCGCGCTCTCGGTGTCTGCGGACGTCGGCGAACCGGACTCGGCGGCACTCGGAGCGGACTGAGGATTGGTGTCTTCGTTGTTGTCTTCGGCCATCGCTGGCGTACTCCTCGCGGGAGGCTTTGCCTTCCGCTCATCTGTCTGGCGGCGCC
>NZ_JBKEAY010000254.1:0-3490 GCF_047972865.1 Microbacterium sp. | reverse complement strand
GCCGCGGGGCCGGGTCGCCGGTGGGGTGCGGCTGGGGCATGCGGCGTGCCGTGCCGTGGGGCGCGCCCGGGAGGGGGTCGGCGTTCGGGAGGGTGGATACCGGGGTTGGGTCCTCCCGAGTGGGGATCTCCTTCCGGGCGCGCGGCGGGGGCGGTGCGCGCGGTGCGCCCCGCCCCCGTGGGCGTCAGGCGCGGCGTCGGCTGCGCACGAGGACACCGCCGACGGCCACCATCGACAGCGCGGCGACGGTGAGCCATCCGTTGAACTCGCCACCGGTCGCGGGAAGACCCGCGCTCGGCGTGGGCGTTACGGTCGGGCTCGGCGGCGGAACCGCGCCGGCGGGGGTCGGCGTCGGCACGACGGGTGTCGGCGTCGGCACGACGGGTGTCGGCGCGGCGGGCGTGGGCGTCGGCACGACGGGTGTCGGCGTGAGGATGAACCCGAAGTCGAGCGTCTCGTCGCGGGCACCGTCCTCGGTGAGGTCACCGGAATCTGCCGACCCCGTGGACGAGTCGAGCGCGGTGTCATCGCCGACGCCGGGGAGGGTGGGTTCGTACCCCTCGGGCGCGGTGACGGTGACGGTGTACGACTGGCCCGGCTCGAGCGTCGGCAACGCGGTGAACTCGTACCACCCGTTCGCGTCGGTCTGGGTCGGTGCGACCTCGGCGCCGTTCACATCGGTGACCCGGCTCCCGTCGGGGCCGGTCAGCGTGAGCGTCACGCCCTCCAGCGGCACATCGGTCGTGTCCTGCAGACCGTCCTCGTTCACGTCGTGCCACACGTAATCGCCGACGCTCACCGACGGAGTCGGGGTCGAGACGACGTCGTTGTCGACGCGGACCGAGATACGGTCCTGGTCGGCGATCGTGACCTGAGCGCTCGCGCCGTCCGCGGCGATGACCACCTGATCGGATGCCGAGGAGAACGTCGGTGAGAAGGACTCGACACCCGCCGGGGGAGTCGTCATCGTCTCGGTCAGCGTCACCACGGTGCCGGTCGGGATGACGTCGATCGCCGCTCCCGCGCCGTCCGCGGTCAGCACCAGGTCTTCGTGGTGCTCGCCGTTGTTGTCGCTCCACGTCGCCCGCACCGTGAACTCCTCGCCCGTGGCCAGGCTCGCGCCCTCACCGGAGACCGTCTTGACCACCGTGATCCCGCCGAAACCGGGACCGTTCGCGTTGACGCTCACGCGGTTCTCGTACTCGAGTTCCTGAGTGACGGTCACCTCGTCGATGACAGCCGTGTTGGTGAAGAGGGTCTTGTCGAGGGTGTCCGCCGGAGCGAAGACGCTGTAGCGCACCAGGTAGAGGCCGTCGGCGCCGGGATCGACGTTCTGGAAAGTGAGCTCGAACGAACGGCCGTCGGCGCCCAGCGCCAGTGTGACGTCGCCGTCCACCCCGGGAACGTACTGCAGGGTCGACGACCCCTCCGGGACGTCGACGCGCGTGAACGTCGAGGCTTTCCACGCGGCATTGTCGGCGTACGAACGGATCGAGAAGCTCGTCGGCGCCGACGCGGGCCCCGTGATCGTGTCGGTGATCGTCACCGGGGTGTCGGCGGCGGCCCACGCGGCGGGCACCAGCAGGGAGTAGACGATCCTGTTCTGGTCGGCGCTGTCCTGCCACGCCCACTTGCGCGGCGCCGTCGGGATGTCCCCGATGCTCTCGGGTACGATCTGACCGCCCGGGAGCGTCACATCGACGGTCGTGGCGGGGTCGGTGCCGATGACGAAGGGCACGGTCTGCCACGTGCCGGCTGTCTGCGCCTGCACCGACGCGGTGGCGGTGCCGGTGATGTACTGCTTGGTCGCTGCAGTCGCGTTGAACGTGCAGGTCAGCGAACTGTCCGCGTTGCTGGTCACGCACTCCCCGAGCACGACGGGCTCTCCCGTCGCGGGGTCGATGCCCCGCAGGTCGAGCGTCGAGTTCGTGATGCGGAACTGCTCCGGGAACGTGATCCGGAAGGTGTCGCCCTCGTCGACCTGGGCCACCTCGGTGCCATCCGTCGGGTCGGTGCGGGTGTCGAAGGTGATCGTCGTGGTCACGAATTCCCACTGATCGATCTCACCGTCGTGCGACAGGGTGATGTCCTTGATCATGTGCGCGCTCAGATCGGCGGCGCTCGCGGCAAGCGGCATCGACAGCCCTAGCGCGGCGAGAACGACGGCGGCCAGGGCGGCCACCGCGGTGCGGATACGTGTCATTCGGGCTCCTCAAAAGAAACAGGCGGGCAGTCCGAAGGCCCGAGTCCGCACGCAACCTCGCTACGCGGTTCGCAAACAGCGCGTCAGCACCGTGCGTGCGATCGCGGGTTCCCCCACGGCGACCCTACCGATGCGCGGCGCGCGGGAACGGCGCGACGGGGGAGCGGGCGAGCGAGGGCCACGCGGTATTTCCCGATCGGATGGGAGAAACTCAGCTCGATGAGATTTCTCTCATGTTCACGATGCGGTCGACCGACCCCGCCGGAACGGGCACGTGCGAGATCACCACGACCGCCTGATCGGGGCGGACCGCGCCGAGCAGGTCCGCCACGAGCACGTCCGCGGCGGCGGCATCCACCCCCGCGGTGGGTTCGTCGAGCACCAGCACCGGGAAGTCGCGCAGGAGCGCCCGCGCGAGCGAGAGCCGCTGCGCCTGACCGCCCGAGACGAGGGCGCCGCGTTCGCCGACACGGGCGCCCAGACCGCCGCGTTCGCGCACCCACGGCCCCAGGCCCACGCGGTCGAGCACGGCGTCGAGCTCGGCGTCGGTCGCGCGCTCGCGGGCGAACAGCAGATTCTGCCGGATGTCCTCGTCGAACAGGTACGGATGCTGCTCACACAGTCCCACGGTCGATCGCACGTCGTCGGGGGACATCCCGTGCACGTCGCGGCCACCGATCGTGTACGACCCGTCGGCCTCGAGGAACCGCACCAACGCGTGGGCGAGGGTGGATTTGCCGGAGCCGCTGGGGCCGGTCAGCAGGACGCGTTCGCCGGGCCTCACGGTGAGGTCGATCCCGGACAGTGCCGGCTGGTCGGACCCCGGCCACTGCACCTGCACGTTGCGGAGGCGCAGGCCGTCGCCGAGGGGAGGCGCGATGCCGGTGGTGGGCGTGTCGACGGGGATCGCGGGGGGCAGGGAGGCATCGGTGGCCTCGGCGATGCGCGCTGCGGCGCCGTGGACCTGACGCCACGCCGCGGCAGCCAGCGGCACCGCCGTGAACACCTCGAACACCGCCATCGGCACCAGGACGACGACCGCCAGTGCCGGTCCCGGCAGGGGGCCGGCGGCGATCAGCGCCAGCAGCGACGCCGCCCCGGCGAGCACCGAGACCACCGCGGTCGTCCCCGCCTGGGCCGTCGCCCGTCGCACGACGGCCCGTCGCAGCGCGGCGTCGGCGGCACGGATGCGGTCACGGCTGTCCTGCTCCGCGCCGCAGGCGACGAGCACGTCGAGACTGCCGAGGTGATCGGTGACCGCGTCGGCCAAACGCCCGCGCAGCGGCG
>NZ_JBKEAY010000246.1:0-12189 GCF_047972865.1 Microbacterium sp. | reverse complement strand
ACCTTCATCAACAGGCCGACCGAGACCAGATCCGGCAACGACCGATCCGACTCGGGCTTCCTCCAACCAGAACGCGGCATACCCCCAAACTACACCGATGCAACTCTAATTGAACGGTATTTGCCCTAATCGGGTACTTCATTTAGTATTCGCGCGAGCGCTTTCAGTTGATGCGGCGTGTGGTCGTCGATGCTCTTCTTCTCGACGGTGAGCGCCCACCAGAGTGTCTGTTCGATGCCGCAATCACCGCAGGTGCGCGGCGACACCACACCCCATGCGCCCATTCGAGGGGCCCGTTGTTCCTGCACCACCTCCGGCGCGCGCGCTCGCTCAGCCGACGCGCGTGAGCGTGCCGTCGTGGTCGAGGCGGAGTTCTGCATCCGGCTCGAGCCGCTCCACGAACCCGCGATCGTGGCTGATCACGATCAGCGCACCCCGGTAGGCGGCAAGCGACTCGACCAGTTGCGTGACGCTGGGGGAGTCGAGGTTGTTCGTCGGTTCGTCCAGCACCAGAAGTTGCGGGGGCGGGTCGGCCAGCAGCACGCGGGCGAGCGCCGCGCGGAACCGCTCCCCGCCGGAGAGGGTAGCGACGGGGCGATCGGCGGCGCCGCCGCGCAGCAGCAGGCGCGCGAGCTGATTGCGCAGGTCGGAGGTGGGGATGCCGGCGGCAACCCGCTGGACGTGTGCGAGCGCGCTCGCGGTGGTGTCGAGTCCTTCCAGATGCTGGGACAGGTACCCGATGTGCTCGATGTCGGCGTGCGCCGACGCGCGTGCACGTCGACGCTCCTCCCGGGCGCCCGGCTCGTCGGGGGCGGGCGCCCCGGACAGGAGCTGCCGGATGAGGGTGGTCTTTCCGGCGCCGTTCGGTCCGGTCAGGGCGATGCGCTCGGGACCCTGCACGATGTACTCACGCTCGTCCGACCCGACCAGCCGTGCGATCCGACGGCCGGCCGGCACGCCCGGGTCGGGCAGCTGGATACTGATGTGGTCGTCGTCGCGGACCCGTGAGCCGGCGTCATCGACCGCTTTGCGCGCGGCGTCGAGCCGGTCGTCGTGCAGGCCCCGGCGCGCGGCCTGCGCCTTCTGCGCGGAGTTGCGGCGGTTGTTGACGACTGCGCGGACGAACCGGCGGTTGACGGCATCCGTCCGGCCCTTGCGCTCGCTGTGGGCGATCCGTTCCTCGGCCTGGATCCGCTGCCGCTTCTCGGCTTTGAGGGTCTGTTCGGCCGTGCGCAGTGCGCGAAGCGCCGTGTTCTGCTCGGCGGCGACCTGGGCACGGTACGCGCGGAAGCCGCCCGGGAACACCGCCAGCTTGTTGGACCGCAGTTCGGCGGTGTCGTCCATGAGTTCGAGCAGCGCCTCGTCGTGACTGGCGACGATCAGCGCGCCCCGCCAGCCGCGCACCAGAGCGTGGACCCGATCGCGCCCGTCGGCATCGAGGTTGTTCGTGGGCTCATCCAGCAGGGCGACGTCCGCGCCCCGCACCATCACCCCGACGATCGCGGCGAGGGTCGTCTCGCCCCCGGACAGCGTCGCGGTGGGCCGGTCGAGGCTCGACAGCTCCAGTCTGTTCGCCGCCAGGGTGGCCAGCGATCGCTCTTCGATATCCCAGTCGTCGCCGATCCGTTCGAACAGGTCCTCGTCGGTGCGGCCCGCTTCGACGGCGCGGATCGCATCGACCGTGTTCCTGACGCCCAGCAGGTCGGCGACGGTGTCACCCGGTGCGCGTGCGAGGTGCTGCGGCAGGTGGACGACGACACCCGAGGTGGTCACCCGCCCGCTCGACGGGGTGAGTTCGCCGCGGATCAGGCGCAGCAGTGTGGACTTTCCGGCCCCGTTGCGGCCGACGAGGCCCGTGCGGCCGGGCCCGAACGCAGCGGACAGGTCCGCGAGGGCCGGTGTGCCGTCGGGCCAGCAGAAGGTGACGTCGTGCAGGACGACGGAAGCGACAGCGGACACGGTGGTCTCCAGATGGTGTCAGGGGATGCCGCTGACACGGGAGACGCAGAAGAGGACGCGCGAGCCGGTCAGCGATGGACGCTGGAGCCGTCACCGGTCACGAGATGTCCTTTACGTTGGGCCCCTCTCACACGCGGCGCGGATGCCGCGGGAGCCTGGCCCCAGTATGACACGAGCACATGGAGGACCGGGGCGGACGACGCGAGAGGCGCACGTCGTCAGCGCATTGCGTTGCCGATGTAGGAGTACTTCACGAAGACCTCACCGGCGATGCCGGCCGCCTCCAGCACACCCTGGACGGCAGTGAGCATGTACGAGGAATCCCAGCCGAGGTACAGATACTGCCCCGGGGCGACCTCGTCCCACTGCCCCTGCCAGGCCATGTCGGGATACAGCGGCCCACCGCGCTGCGCACTATAGGCGCTCACGGCATCCCGTGCGTCGGCCCACAGCCTCTGGAAGACGCGGTGGAACAGGTACCGGATGTCTTTGACCTCCCAGTGCTCACCGCAGTACTCCACGTAGTCGAACTCTCGCTCCCACCCGTGCGGCCAGCCCCTCCGGCGCCGAGCATCGAGGATGGGAGTGAGGTCGTCGTCGTCGATCCCGACGACCTCGGGCCGTCGCCACACCTGGACGAATCGTTCGGTGAGCTGCTCGGTGCGCGCGCCGATGCTCGCGGTGCCCCACGCGTCGTGCTGCGTGACCTCGCGGGCGAAAGCGATGTCGCTGTTCTCGTACACCGCCCGCTTGACGGGAAAAGCGGCGTCGAACGCGCGGTCAGCAAGGTCCGGTTCGAGCAGCGTCAGGTTCCCGATGGTCTTCGCCAGTGCGCGGTGACTGTTCTGCTCGTCATCGGTGTACTGTGCCCAGCGCCGGAATCCGTCGCCGCTCCAGTCGTCGCCGGGGGAGACCGGGACGATGTGGTCGATGTCGACCGCATCGGTGGGGGACAGGTCCGCGAGCCGTCCCAGCACGTATCTCGGGTGCGGCAGGTCCGAGAACTTCAGCCCGACCCTGGTGCGTTCGTCCGACGGGGTGATCCGGCCCATCGCCGTGCGCAGCGCATCCGGTCCGTCCGCGTAGGCGCGACACAGTCGGGCGACGAGACGGTCGGTGGTGATGCCGACGACCGTGCGGCGCAGCAGCAGTGACTGCAGGTCCTGCAGCGCGTGCAGCAGCGCGTCGCGCGGCAGGATGCCAGCGGCGTGGTCATGCATCAACTGCAGGGTGAGGGGGTAGGCGCCTCGCCCGAACGTGTTGAGGAAGCCGAGGTGACGACCCACCTCGGGGTCGGGATGCCCGAAGGGCTCGAGCAGCGTGCGATACAGGCCCGCGAAGGTGCGCCAGCGCGCAGCGATCGCGGGCAGTGTGGCGGGGAGCAGACGCGGGAAGAGCCTGCGGAACGCATCGTAGACGCCGCGTTCGCCGACGACGGCGACCTCCCGCCCCGTGGACATCACGAGATAATGACGCCAGAACGGACCGATCTGATCGCCGGTGGCGTGCTCGATCGGCATCCAGTAGTCGCGTTCGATGATCGTCTGTTCGTCGTGAGACAGGCCCATCAGCACGTAATTGTGGATCAGCTCGTGGTCGCGGAGGGGTTCGCCGGTGGAGTTGAGGCTCTCGAAGATCTGTTGCGCGTTCGCGGCTCCGCCCAGAGTGATCGACACGTGCTCCAAGCGTCCCAGGCCGCGCCAGAGGTGCGCGGCCTCGTCGGGGCGGATCTGACTGCGGAAGAACGCATAGTTTGCGTCGAATCGAGAGTCCCGGTCGCCAGTCGTGCGGCGATCGAGGACGACCGACTCGAACACGTCGGCCCACGCGCGGTGAGGCACGAGCTTGGTGCGGCCGGGCTCGCCCTCGCGCACCAGAACCCGTTCGAGTTCGGCCGCCGTGCCGGGGTCCTGCGCGCGCAGCGTGTGGTGGAGGGCCGCGACCAGCAGCATGATCGTGGTGATGCGCTGCTGACCGTCGATGAGGACCAGCCCGGCATCGCCGGTCGTGTTGGCCGACGAGAGGATCGATCCCAAGAAGTGGGTGCTGCCCGGATCCGCATCGGCGGCGGCGCGCACGTCCGCAAGCAGTTGTTCGCAGCCACCGATGTCCCACCGGTACTGGCGCTGGTACACCGGCACCACGATCGTCGTGGCGGGGTCCGAGAGCCAGCCGATGGTGTTGACGGCGGTGGCGTCGACGTTCGTCGCGGGGGTGTGGGTGGCACGAATCATAAACGGTGACGACGCGTCCGGATCGACGTGATCGGGCGGCGCGCCCGGTCCACTCTAGCCGCGTCCGGATATTCACGGCGTCGACACGGCGAGTTCGCAACGCGCCAATGTAGGGTGACCTAAGTCGGACCTGTAAAAACTTCGCTTGTCTGGCAGAAAGGTGATGATCCGCATGGGATACATCAAGTCCGAAGCGCTCGAGGAGACCGGCTACGTGGTCCTCGACAGCTACAACAAGCCCATTGACCCCAAGGAATGGCTCGATATCGAGTACGTCGACTGGAAGTCCTCGGGCGACACCCGTTTCGCACCGTTGGCCTCCGCCAAGGGCGAGATCGAGTGCAACGGCTTCTGGAACCACAAGCCGCCGCGCACCGACAAGGACGGCGTCTGGATCGACGCGCAGACCGAGATCGCTCCGACACTCACGGCGCGCGCGAAGGAGCCAGGCTCCAACGTGGGCCGGTGTCGCATCATCGAACTGCAGCCGAACACGTACGCGGACTGCCTCTACAACCTGCACCAGGACGACAACAACCGGCTGAACCCGGACGGCACCGGCTGGGTCGTGCGCAGCTTCTTCAACCTCACCGACGACAAGGACAGCTTCTTCGTGCTGCGTGAGAACCGCACCGACCCGAGCGAAGAGACCCGCATCGCGCTGCCGGCCGGTGCCCAGCTGGTCATCGACACGCAGCGGTTGTGGCACGCCGCCACCCACTACGGCGACGCGCCGCGGTACTGCCTCATCACCTCGTGGACCAGCGGCCCCGAGCTCGACGCCTACATCGCGAAGTACAACGGTGTCGCCAAGGTGGACAGTGTCCCGGTCGACCAGGAGACGCTGGATGCCGGTCAGGCCGAGCAATCCCGCCGCATCGCCGCACGCGCGGCCGCCCTGGCCGCCCGCGGCCAGCAGGAGGTCACCGCGATGAGCGAGGCCTGAGCCGCCTCGGTTCTTCCGGAGGGTCCGGTCGCCTGGCGACCGGACCCTCCGTGTGTGTGCGGGGGATAATGGCGCCATGTCGACGGAACGGGCCGGGGTGTCAGGCGACGAGCTTGCGCGCCTCCAGACCTCCGCCTATGGGCCCGACGCCGACCCGCGTGACGCGGCGGCGGCGCGGCAGAAGCTGCGCGAACTCACCGACGCCGTGGCGGAGGATCGCGCATCGGCGGACGTCGCGGCCGTCGATGTCGCGGCCACCGCACCCGAGGCGCCCGCCCCGTCCGGAGCCGAGCCGAACGGTGCGGCAACGGCCTCCGGAGCGACGGCAACGGCGGAGCCGGCTTCCGCGCCTCGGCCTCGCCGCGCCGCGGTGACGGCCGCACTCGCCGTCGGTGCCGTCGTGATCGGCGGCGGGGGAGTCGCGGTGGGCACGCTTGTCGGCGGTGGAGGGTTCACCCGTGGTCCGGCGGCCGTCCTCGCCCCGGCGGCTGACGACGTGCGGCCCCCGGCCTGGGTCGACAGCGCCGACGCACGGATCTACCTGGGGGCGAGCGCCGACGCCCCGTTCCATGCGTACACGGAGTTCTCGCAGATGCGCCCGTGGGTGATCAACACCTCGGTAGGCGGATAGTGCATGATCGTGCAGGGCGCGGAGGACTACGCGGTGGGCTGCGGCATCGGTGACCTCCCCGCCATCGCGGACGTGCGTGTCGGCGCGGGTGGTCGACCGTCGGCGTCGGGGTCGGAGTACGACACCGGCACCATCGTGCGCTTCGTGCTGCAGAACGACCGGATCGAGGTCTGGGTCTCGTCCCCCGCCGCGCCGCCGTGATCCCGGATGTGAGAATATCTGTGTAGTTGTTGTTTTAGTTGCTGATGTGTTGTAGTCTCTGTGTGTCAAGGAGGCCGACATGTACGCGACGGAGCGACAGCAACTCATTGCCCGCCTGGTGAGCGAGGACGGTCGCGTCGCGGTCGTTGACCTCTCCACCCGCCTCGGAGTCACCACGGAGACGGTACGGCGCGACCTGGCGCAGCTCGAAGAAGCCGGTGCCCTGCGTCGCGTGCACGGTGGGGCGGTGGCGGCGACGCGTCGCAGCACCGCGGAGTCCTCTGTGGCCGACCGCACCGGGCAGCACAGCGGCGCCAAGCGCGCGATCGCGCGCCGCATCGTTGCGACACTGCCCTCGGGCGGCTCAGTCTACCTCGACGCCGGGACCACGGCAGCGGCCGTGGCCGCCGTGCTCGCCGAGCGTGAGCACGGCGAACACCTCGAGGTCGTCACGCACTCGATGACCATCGCGCACCTGCTGGCCGGGGTTCCCGGCGTAGGCCTGTCGGCGATCGGCGGCAGGGTGCGCGGCCTCACCGCCGCCGCGGTCGGGTCTGCGACGGTCGCCGCGATCGCCCAGCTGCACCCGGATATCGCCGTCCTCGGCACCAACGGCGTGTCTGCCGGTTTCGGGTTCAGCACACCAGACCCCGACGAGGCCGACGTCAAGCGGGCCATCGTCGCCGCCGCACGCCACGTGATCATGGCCGCCGACGCGTCCAAGTTCAATCTCGATCTGCTGGTGTCGTTCGCCGCGCTCACGGATGCCGATGTGCTCGCCACCGAGCTTGCGCCGCCGCGTGAGCTGCAGTCCGCGCTCGACGACGCCGACGTGGAGGTGCTGCTGCCGTGATCGTCACCCTCACCGTCCACCCCAGTCTCGATCGCACCGTCGGGATCGAGCTTCCCCTCCGCGTCGGCGACGTGCAGGCGGGAACGAGCCTCCGTGAGGATGCCGGCGGAAAAGGGGTCAACGTCTCGGCCGTGATCGCACGAGCCGATCAGCACACGCTCGCCGTGCTGCCGCTGGCTGGGGAGGATCCGCTGGCGTCGCTCGTGGCGGCCACGGGTGTTCCCGCCCGCATCGTTCCGGTGCTCGGCCGGGCACGATCCAACCTCGCGATCGTTGATCCCGGCGGCACCACAACGAAGATCAACCTCCCGGGCGCGCACCTGGCCGATGCCGAACTCGATGCCGTCATCGAGGCTACCGTCGCATCCTCGGCCGGCGCCGACTGGCTGGTCCTGGCCGGGTCGCTCCCGCCGGGAGCGCCGGATGACCTCTACGTCCGCGTCATCGACGCGGTGCGACGCGCGTCGGAGGACGATGCACCCCGCATCGCCGTCGACACATCGGGTCCTGCCCTGCACGCGGTCGTCGCGTCGGGCCGGCCCGACCTCATCAAGCCAAACGAAGAGGAGCTCGCCGAACTCGTCGGCGTCGCCCTCGATCCCGAGCGCGACCTGAGCGCGGCCGTGGCCCGCATCGCACGCGACCTCGTGCCCGTGCGCGTGCACACGGCCTTGGTCACCCTCGGCGCGAAGGGCGCCGTGCTGATCAGCCCCGAGGGCGCCTGGACGGCGCTGCCCCCTCCCATGGTCGTGCGCAGTACCGTGGGCGCCGGCGACAGCTCCCTCGCCGGATACCTGCTCGCCGACCTCGCCGGGGACGCCGCGCCGGACCGACTTCGCTCGGCCACGCGCTACGGCGCCGCCGCTGCGGCGCTGCCCGGCACGCAGCACCCCGGACCCGACGACCTGCCCCGCGGCGACATCGCCGTGCAGGCGATCACCCCCTGAACCGATCAATCGCCATCCACGCCCGACCAGAGGAGGTCACTGTGGCAGACATCATCACCCCCGCCCTGGTGAGCATCGACGCCGACCTCGGCGACGACAAACGCGCCGTGATCGACGCGCTCGCCACCCGCGTCGCCGCGGAGGGACGCGCCGACGACGCCGTCCGGCTCGCCAACGACGCGTGGGATCGCGAGCAGAAGGACGAGACCGGCCTGCCGGGCGGCATCGCGATCCCGCACGCGAAGAGTCCGGCCGTCACCCGGGCTTCACTCGCCTTCGCGCGACTGAAGCCGGCCGTCGACTTCGGCGCCCCCGACGGCCCGGCAGAACTCGTCTTCCTCATCGCCGCTCCAGACACCGCCGCCGAAGAACATCTCGCGGTGCTCTCCAAACTGGCCCGGTCGCTGATGCAGGACGAGTTCACGACCGCTCTGCGTGCGGCAGCCACTGCGGAGGACGTGGTCGCGATCGTGCGCACTGCCATCGGTGAGGGCGCGCCAGCTGAGCCCGCGCCCGCGCAGGCTGCTCCGGCGGCCGTCAGCCCCGTCGCCGAGGGTCCGAAGATCGTGGCAGTCACCGCCTGCGCCACCGGCATTGCCCATACCTTCATGGCCGCGGACGCGTTGACGGCGGCGGCTGCCGAAGAGGGCGTCGACCTCGTCGTCGAGCCGCAAGGCTCCAGCGGCTACAAGGCGCTCGACCCGGCCGTGATCGCGGCGGCGGATGCCGTGATCTTCGCCGTTGACGTCGATGTGCGAGAGCAACAGCGGTTCGTCGGCAAGCCCGTCATCCGGTCCGGGGTGAAGCGGGGGATCGAGCAGCCGAAACAGCTTATCGCCGAGGCGATCGCCGCCGCCGACGACTCGAACGCACCGCGGGTCAGCGGCGCCGCCGCGGAGAGCACAGCGAACGCCCCGACGAACATGTCGTGGGGTCGGCGCATCCAGCGCATCCTGCTCACCGGTGTGAGCTACATGATCCCTTTCGTCGCTGGCGGCGGGCTGCTGATTGCGCTCGGGTTCCTGCTCGGCGGGTACGAGGTCACCGACGACGCGGCCGCCGTCATCATTCAGAACTCTCTATGGAACCTGCCCACGGGCGGACTCGGTCAGTACCTCGGCTCCGTGGCGTTCATGATCGGTGTCGCCTCGATGGGCTTTTTGGTGTCGGCACTGGCCGGATACATCGCGTTCGCGATCGCGGACCGCCCCGGTATCGCTCCCGGGTTCGTCGCCGGCGCTGTCGCCGTGCTCATGAACGCGGGCTTCATCGGCGGGATCGTCGGCGGCTTGCTGGCCGGCGCGGTCGCGTGGTGGATCGGCACGTGGGACGTACCCCGCTGGTTGCGCGGCCTCATGCCGGTGGTGATCATCCCGCTGCTCGGGTCCATCGTCGCCTCCGGGTCGATGGTGCTGTTCCTGGGTCGGCCGATCGCGGCCCTCATGGTGGCGATGACCGATGGGCTGACCGGTCTCGTGCAAAGCGATGCCGGCGTCATCCTCGTCGGGGTCATCCTCGGGTTGATGATGTGCTTCGACCTGGGCGGCCCCGTCAACAAGGTGGCTTACGCCTTCGCGACGACCGGTCTGGCCGCGGCCAGCGCCACGAACACCACCCCCTACCTGATCATGGCCGCGGTCATGGCCGCGGGGATGGTCCCCCCGCTTGCGCTCGCGCTGGCCTCGACCGTGCTTGCGCGGCCGTTGTTCACTCCGGTGGAACGCGAGAACGGCAAGGCGGCGTGGCTGCTGGGTGCGTCGTTCATCAGCGAGGGTGCGATTCCGTTCGCCGCCGCCGACCCACTGCGGGTGATTCCGGCATCCATGGTCGGCGGAGCGGTGACCGGCGCGCTGAGCATGTGGCTGGGCGTCGCCAGCTACGCGCCCCACGGCGGATTGTTCGTGTGGTTCGCCATCGAACCGTTCTGGGGTTTCCTCGTGGCCCTCGTGGCCGGTACGGTCGTCTCAGCGCTCGTCCTGGTCGTGCTGAAGAAGTACGTCCGCCGCGCACCCATCGAGACCCCCACCACGACCGCGGTCCCCGTCGCGGCGTAACCCAAAGGAGAAGGACATGGCAGAACGTACCGCCACCGTTGCGAGCAGCTCGGGTCTGCACGCCCGCCCCGCGAAGCTCTTCGTCCAGGCCGTGCAGGAGACCGGGGTTCCGGTCACGATCGCCGTCGAAGGCGGGCCCGACCTGAACGCCGGCAGCATCCTCACCCTGATGGGGCTGGGGGCCACGCAGGGCACGGTCGTCACCCTCAAGGCCGAGGGGGACGGCGCCGAGGCCGCGCTCGACTCGCTCGTCACATTCCTCGAGATCGACCACGACGCAGCGGGCTGATCCTCGAATCGTGAACGGGGCGGATGCACGGGGGCATCCACCCCGTCCTCGCGTCGGGGTCAGATCTCGATCGACTCACCGGGGTGGAGCCGGTGGTATTGTCCGTCGCGCTGCTCGGTCGCCCATTGCAGTCGGCCGTGACCGATGCCGAGCCCCAGTTCGGAGAGCGTCCGGTCGTGTGTGGCGAAGACCTGGGGAGCAGCGACGGCGAGCACGAAGTCCATCGCGTCGCCGATCTTCAGCCAGGGCGCGCCGATCGGGGCGGCCAGCAGGGCGATGTCTGTGTCGTCGGGGACGGCGTACGAGTCGCCCGGGTAGTAGAAGGTCTCGTCGACGAGGATCCCCACATTGTCCACGAGCGGCATCGATTCGTGGATGACCGCGTGTGTGCCGCCGAAGAACCGCAGCGAGAATGCTCCCACTTCGCGGGCATCGCCGGGGGAGATCTCGATGATGTCGTATCCCACGGCCGCCGCGACGACCCCGGCGGGTCCGTAGATCGGCACGTCAGGGCGGGCGGCGCGGATGCGGTCGAGCTGAGCCGGCGTCCAGTGGTCGGCGTGTTCGTGGGTGAGGACGACCGCGATGACGTCGTCGAGGTCCTCGACGGGTGCCGTGAAGCCACCCGGATCGACCAGGAGCGTCTGGCCGCTCTTGGTGAGTCGGAGACAGGCGTGTTCGAGTTTGGTGACGCGCATGACCCCAGTTCACACCAGGCGCCGGTGACCGGGCAAGCCGCATTCCTCGAACGCGCTCATCGCGATTTTGTGCGGGTCTTTCGGCATGGCATACTTGAACGGTTGTCTGACGGCCCCATCGTATAGCGGCCTAGTACGCCGCCCTCTCACGGCGGTAACGCGGGTTCGAATCCCGCTGGGGTCACCAACAAGAAGCCCCCCGGTTATCCGGGGGTTTTCGCATTCCTGCCGTCGGACGCTATGGCGCTATGAGGCGCTACGCGGCTTTCGGCAACAGATTGGCGACATCCGATTGCATTGCTGCCTGGTCGAGCGCCGTGGCAACACCGTCGAGGTCGTCGTCGAACAGGTCGGCGGAGACATCGAGCGTCACAGCGGCCGAAGCGCGCCCCAGCATCCGCTGCACGGCCTCGGCGTTCGCCCCGGCGCTGACGGCGTGCGATGCTGCCGTGTGTCGCAGCTCGTGGGGAGTGAGCCCATCCAGGCCGATTGCGGTTGCGGCGAGGTCGAGCCAGCCGACGCGGTAGGCGTGGTTGCGCAGCCAGGTGCCGGTGCGGATGCCGTAGAACACGGGAGCGTCGGGGTCGCGTCCTGCGATCTGGGCGCGGAGCAGGCGGACGAGGAACGCGGGGATCGGGATGCTCCGGTGCTCGTAGTCCTTCGGCGGCTCGATGCGCTGGTATCCCTTGTCGGCGACGACAGTCTGCTCGACGGTCAGGTGCGGGTGTTTCGCGTCAAGGTCGATGTCGCGGATTCGCAGCCCGGAGAGTGCGCCCCAGCGCAGGCCGCAGTACGAGAGGGTGAGCACGACGAGGCCGTATCCGTAGTCTCGGCCGTCTTTCATCTCGTCAATGGCCTGGGCGAGCGCCGCGACCTGATCGTGCGAGAGGTAGCGCTTGCGCGTCTTCGTCGGCTTGGGGAGCTTGGGCCTGGCTCCGGGGTTCGACGGCAGACGCTCGTCCTCGACCGCGAACCGTAGTGCTCCGGAGAGCACGTTGACGATCTTCCGCACGGTCGCGGGAGCGCCTGGCAGTGCGGATGCCCATTCCTGCACTCGAAGTCGGGTGAGGTTGCCGATCGGGATGTTGCCGAGTTCGGGCGTGATGTGCTTGTCGATGATGTTCTCGACCCGGCTGCGTGTCGTCGCGCGAAGGTCGCCGCGTGCGGCGAGCCAGGTCTGAAGCCATTCGGCCACGGTGACCCTTGCCAGTGAGGGATCGAGGTAGCGGCCTTGGGCGATGTTGACCTCGGTCGTCGCCAGGAACAGCTCAGCGGCCTTCTTCGTCGTGAAGCCGCGCTTCTGGGTTTGCTTCTTGTCGGGTCGGCGATAGAGGGCACGGTAGCGACGGCCTTTCGTCGTCTCGTACGCCTCGATGC
>NZ_JBKEAY010000177.1:0-1767 GCF_047972865.1 Microbacterium sp. | reverse complement strand
CCGGTTGGGGCTCCGCGGTGTTCGAAACCGTGTGCTGAGCGCTTGCTGCCAGCCGCGCCACCTCATGCGCCATCGGCGGAACCAGCCCTGATTTTCTTGAATGGTCGCGTACTGTGCCTACCAAATTGATAAGGCTGATCAGGCTTTCTTGTCCCGTCTGAAGGGACAGAGATCTGATGTGGTCAACACCTATTCGCGAGTTATCCACAGGTTGGCGTGTTTTCGCCCGCGGTGTGGTCATGATGCTCGACTGGGCTCGAGGCTCCTTGGCTGGTCGGGTGTACCTACCTGGCATGCGAAGAATTGCTCGTGTTATGCCGTGCCCGGTTCGCCCTCATCTCGTCTTTGCTGGTGGCTGTGGGGGTGAGTTCTGATGCCCGGGCGGCCGCGGACGCCGCTCGGCACGTTCGGCGAGGTCGCGACGCGCCAGATCGGTCCGCGGCGATTCCGTGCGTCGACCAGGCTTCGAGACTGGGATGGGCAGTCGCGGCAGATCACGGCGACGGGGGAGTCGGCGAGCGCTGCGCGTTCGGCGTTGAAGACGCGGATCGCGGAGCGGTTGCGTGCGGGGGATTCCAGTGGCGCGCTCACAGCCGATTCGCCGTTCGCGGATCTGGCGGATGCGTGGCTCGAGGACCTGTGGCTGGACGCTGATCGGTCGGACGGCACGAAGGAGGTCTATGAGCGGGAACTGCGCTCGCTCGTGTTGCCGATGTTCCGTACGCTCACGGTTCGGGAGGTGACCGTTGGTCGGGTGGAGCGGTTCCTTCGAGAGCAGCGATCGCGCTCGTATGCGCGGGCGAAGCACTCGCGGACCATCCTCAGTATGGTTCTCGCCTTCGCTGTGCGTCGCGAGATCATCGCGCGGAACCCGGTGAAGGAGACGTCGCGGCTGAGGAGGCCGAAGCACGTGCCGAAGGCGCTGACCGTCGAGCAGCTTGCGCTGATTCGGAGGGCGGCGTGCGAGTGGCGAAGCGAGCCGGGCGCGTTGGGGCCGCGGCCGGACGGGCAGGTCAGGGATGTGATCGAGGTGATGCTTGGCACTGCCACTCGGATCGGAGAAGTGCTCGCTATCCGCAAGTGCGACGTTGACGTGACGTCCGCCGTGCCGACAGTCGCCGTCAACGGGTCGATCGTGGTCCGCAAGGGGGTGGGTGTGTCGCGACAGCCGAAGACGAAGACGGGTGAGTCACGGGTTGTGGCGATTCCGCCGTTCGCGGCGGAGGTGTTCCGCCGGCGGCTCGTGCGGCTTGCGCAGCATCCCGACGATCACCTGGTCTTCTTCACACGCAACGGCACTCCGTTGGCGCCCCATAATGTGCGTCGCACGCTTCGCGAGATGTTGAAGTCTGTCGGCCTGGACGGCATCGATATCTCGCCGCACGCGTTCCGCCGCACAGGAGCGACGCTGCTGGCGCATCAGATGAATATTGAGACGGCAGCGGAGGTGCTCGGCCACTCGACGCCGGCCACGACCAGAGCGCATTACGCCGAGCCCGACCGGCGCGTCAACGCCGCGTCCGCGCACGTGCTGCAACAGCTCGCACCGGCTTCCGACGTCACCGACCTGTCTGCGTAAACATGGCGCGGGGACCCGGCGCCGCCGCTATGCAGGAATGCTCTTGGTCGGCGGTGTCGGGCCACCCTGTGTCAACGGCCAGTAGGATTTGCCCATAGGCGGCCAGCAGATGTGCCCGCTGGTGGCCAGTGGAATTGCCCGTTCGCGGTCAGGAGTTCTGCCCACCGGGTTGTGGTGGCCCTGGCCGC
>NZ_JBKEAY010000099.1:0-12150 GCF_047972865.1 Microbacterium sp. | reverse complement strand
CCGCCCGCCGTGCCGCCCTGGCGACGGCCGCCGCCGAGTGCGGCGCCCGCGACATCCTGCTGGCGCACACCCTCGACGATCAGGCCGAGACCGTCCTGCTGGGCCTCGCACGTGGATCGGGCGCAGCGAGCCTCGCGGGCATGGCCCCCGTCCGCGACGCCGACCAGACGGGGGACGAGCGCGGCGACACCGCGGCCGTGCGCTGGATCCGTCCGCTGCTGACGGTGCGACGCGACACGACCCGCGCCGCCTGCGAGGCGGCCGGCCTCACCCCTTGGCACGACCCGCACAACGACGACCCGGCGTACGCGCGGGTGCGCGCGCGCCGCCGGGTGCTCCCGGTGCTGGAAGCCGAGCTCGGCCCCGGCATCGCCGAGGCCTTGGCCCGCACTGCGGAACAACTGCGCGAGGACGCCACTGCCTTCGACGCGATGGTCGATGAGACCGTCGCTGACATCGTCGAGCACACCGAGGCGGGGATCGCGGTCTCGGCGGTGGCCCTCGCCGCCAACCCCGCCGCGCTGCGGCACCGAATCATTCGCCACGTGGTCGCCAGCGAGTTCCATGTCAGCCTGTCGCGCACGCAGACCCTCGCCGTGTCGCGCCTGGTCACCGATTGGACGGGCCAGGGGCCCATCGACCTGCCGGGATGCCGGGCTTCTCGCGCGGGCGGGCGTATCGCTTTCACCGCCGTGTAAAAGACCGTTCGGTCGCTGCGACATATATATCGCGCTGATGTGATCGAACGCTCGCCTAATCACTATAAAGCGCTATACAGTTAATCCTGGGTCGACGAGAAGGCCTCGTCGAAAACCGTGGAAGGCACCACCATGGAACTCAACATCACAGAAACGCAGAACGCGTTGTATGTATCGGTATCCGGCCGTTTCGATGTACATACCACCGGCCAGTTCGCGCGCGAGGTGATTGCCCGAGTCGCCGATGGACATCCCCAACTGTTCATCGACCTCGCCGATGTTGACTTCATGGACTCGAGTGCCCTCGCGGCGCTCGTCCGCAGCCTGATGCGGACGATGGAGGTCGGCGGTTCCCTGACCGTCACCCGCCTGTCAGATGCAGCGCGCATCGCGCTGGAGCTGTCGCGGCTCGACCTGGTGCTCACCGGGCCGATTCCGGCAGTCACCCCGCCCCCCGCAATGAACGCGATCGCGTTCGCTGCATGACAGGACCTCGGCCGTTGTGGGTGAACCCGACACCCGCAACGGCCGAGGGCGCGGGCGGACACACCCGCGCACAACGGGGCCGCGAACGCAGGATCGCTCGCCGCATCACCTGGGTCGTCACCGGCGTCTTCTTCGCCGCGGCCCTCATCGTCTTCCGTGACGTCCTCGTCGCCATTCCCGCGATCCTCCGCGGCGAGGAGGTCATCTCGGGCGACGAACTCGTGCCGTTCTTCAACGTGCACAGCCAGTTGCTCGATCAGGCCGCCGGATGGTTCAACGACCTCACCAACGGCTATGAGTTCCGCGTGCGGTACGCGTTCCTCACCACCTGGCTGCGCTACTTCACGGTGCTGCCGTTCGCCCTGCTGCTGGTGATCCCGGCAGTCTTCACTCTCGTCTACCGCGCCGTCACGTGGTTCATCACCGACGTGTTCCGCACGCTATCGCCGGTCACCGTTGCGGTGACGACGGCGTTTCCGGTTGCGCTGCTCTACCTCATCGTGACGTACGCCAAGATCACCCACTTCTACACCCTGCTGCTGGGCCTGGCGATGATGACGGTCGCCGTGCTGTTCACGGTGCACGCCGTTCTTTTCGCGCGCGGCCGCTGGGTGCGTCGGCTCGTCGCGGCCTGCCTGCTCATCCTGTTCAATCCGGCGGTGCACTACCTCATCTTGTTCGCGGTGTTCTTCGTCGTCGCCGCCACCACCCTGCTGGCCGGCGAGATCGTACGGTGGATCCGCACCGGCGGACCGGCACGGATGCCGGGGTGGCTGCACCGCATCCGGAGTGCCCTGGTCGCGCCCGCTCGCCGTGCGCGGCTGCGTCGCGCCGCGCACCGGTGGGGTCAGACCGTCGTCGGCCGCGGTGTGGTCGCCGGGCTCCTGCTGCTGTTCGTCGTACTCATCCCCTACCAGCTGTTCGTCACCTTCGTCGCACTGCGAGGGGTGGAGAACCTTGCCGAGACCGTTCCCGGCGACTACTACTTCATCCGCGATGCCTCGGTGTCGTGGCTGCACATGCTCAGCTGGGACCTCGCCGGGATCATGGACAAGATCCTCTTCGGTGACTACCTCGCCAAGATGCCCCGATTCACCAATATCCTCTATTCGCTGCTGTTCTTCGCGCCGCTGCTGCTGCCGCCGATCCGGCGGGCGCTCTTGACCACGCGGGCGCACCGCCAGCTGTTCGGCGTGGTCTTGGTCGTGGCGCTGTTCGCCATGTGGGCGACGATCGGATACGCCGAGCCCACCTGGTTTCCCACCTTTCACCGCACCCTGGCGGCGCTGACCAGAGCCGTGTACGACACCCACAGTGCCCTCGGCGACCTCGCACTCACGGTCTCGTCGACCGTCGTGCAGGTGCTGCGATTCCCGCACCGTTTCCAACTGCTCCTGTTCGTCCTCGCCCCGCTCGTCATGTCGCTCGCCCTGGCGTGGGCCGTCGATGCCCTCGGCCGACGCCTGCGAGCCTCCGTGCGGCACGAACTCAGGCCCCGCGACCGTGCGGTGGTGCAGACGGCGGCCGCCGCGATGCTCGTGACGCTCTTCTTCGTCCCGTTCTGGTCGAACCCCAACTACCGTCTCGTGTTCGGCAGCGGAAACTTCGGCACGTTCGCCGCGCCCTACCCGACCGCCGACCTCGCCGACCTCAAGACCCACCTCACGGCACTGCCGCAGGGCAAGACGGTCGTCCTGCCGCCCACCGAGACCGCCAAGCTCACCACCGACGACAACGGGATCGATCACAAGTTCATCGACAAGTTCTTCATCTATTACCTCGACCAGCCGAGCTTCTACTACGGACTGACCGGCGACGGCTACAACAAGTACGCCTTCTTCCTCATCCTGCGGGGCATCTACTACCAGCAGGACTGGTGGATCAACCAGGTGCGCGACATCGGCATCCGCTACATCGTCGTCAACAAACGTCTGCGCGACAACAAGGGCGTGGGCGTGGAATACCTGCCCGATGTCGAGTCGTACACCGTCCCGGCCATGCAGCGGCAGGTGACGCTGGGGCACCTGCGGCAAGCGTACGAGAACGACACGTTCGTGCTCTACGAAATGGTCGACCGTGCCCCCGCCGATCGCCCCCCGCTGATCATCGACACCACCTGGAATGGCTACCTCGACCTGGTGTGGAACCGGCTCGACCTCACCCGCTGCTACGACTTCCAGCACCTCCCGTTCCTCTCCGAGGCCGACGCGGCGCGAGCGGATGCCGTCGTGTACACGAACGACCCGGTCCGCGCCACCGTCGACCTGTGGGCGGAGCAGCACCGCGACGCGTTCTTCGCACCAAGCCCGAAGATCCTGCCGTTCAACCCCGACCTGGTGTCGTCGAACTACTACCTCTCGCCGATGTTCCGTGAGTTCCTGCTGTTCTCCAACACCAAATGGAACCGCACCGAGATGATCACGCCCGGTGTCTTCGCAACGCTCGACGGATCGTTCGTCGCCGCACCGCACGCCACGGAGGTCACCGTGCCGATCAGCCTGCCCCGGGACGGGCGATACCATCTGCTCCTGCGCGGGGCAGCCACCGTCAACACCGTCACCGTCGACGACAGCGGGCTCGATCTGCACGCCGACGTCGAGCTGCGCGGCTCGGCCGATGCGATGCAGTACTACAGCGCCGACACCGTTTACACGCCCCATCGCACGGCGCTCGACCTCGGTGGGAGCTCGGCGGCGAGCGTCGGGGCGAGTCTGGATGCCGGCGTGGTTCCCGTCAGCGGTGGCGACGAATACTACGACCTGGGTGTCGTGTCGGGCACGGCCGGTCGCACCCAACTGACCATCACCAAGAAGGACGACAACCAACTCCTCATGGAAGGCGTGCTGGTGATCCCCGAGTCGGACTACCGGGCGGACGCGACCGACAGCCGCATCGTCACGTCGCCGAGCGAACTGAGCTGCACCGACACCTCGGACGTGCAGGGAACCGACAGCCCCGGGTACGTCGACCCGGCCGCGAACGGGCCGCACCGTGACCTCAGCGACGAGGAACTGCTCACCCTCGCCGCGGCGGGCGTGTCGGGTCTGGAGCCTGGGGCGATCGGTGCCAGCGGGTCGACGTGGACCGTGTGGGGGCTGGGCGCGATCGCGCTACTCGTGGCCGGACTCGCCGTCCGGGCACACCTGCGTCCCCGACGCGACGACCTCGCCCCCGCAACACAGGAGTGGAAATGACCACCGCCGACCCCCGACCGCGGGTCCTCTTCCTCGGCACTCACGGCCAGCACAACATCGGCGACGAACTGCTGCTGGAGACGTTCCTGCACCAGCTCGGGACCGACATCGCATACACCGTCAACAGCTACGACCCGGCGTTCACCGAGCGTCAGCTCGCGGGACGATTCGATGTGACCGTGATCGACACCGCGCGCGACCGGCTGTCGCTGTGGCGGCGTCTGGCCACGACGGATGCCGTTGTCTTCGGCGGCGGGTCCATCGTCAAGGAGCTGTACGCAACGATCGGCCGCAACCGGTACGCCACGCTGCTGATGCTGCTGGCGGTCGTGGTCGCCGCCCGCGTACGACGGGTGCCGATCGCCATGCTGAACATCGGCGTCGGGCCGATAGCGAGCACCGCCGGCCGGTTCCTCGCCGCCCGCATCCTGCGCCGGGTGCAGCTGCTCACGGTGCGTGACGCGGAGTCGGGTGCGCTGTGCGCGCGACTCGGCGTCGCGGCCCGTGTGACCGCGGACGCGGTGTTCGGCGCCGACCCCGCGCTGCTGCGCGGCGACCGGCTGCCGCCGCGGGTGCACGGCCCGCGGGTCCCCGTGGCACTGAACCTCAACTACGACATTGCCAACCCCGACAACTGGGAGCACTTTCAGAGCGCGCTGGCAGTGGCATTGGACCGCGTGAACTCGCGCCAGCCGATCGAGATCCATGCCCTGCCGATGCAGTCCGAGGGCAAGGCCCACGACGACGCTGCCGCGCTGGCCGCGTTCGCCGCGCGTGTGCCGGGTGTACCGTTCGTGATGCACCGCCCGGTCGACCACCGTGAGGTGGCCGCCATCGTCGCGCGGTGCGATCTGGTGATCGCCGAACGCTTCCATGCCATCGTGCTGGCCGCGATGCTGGGTGTGCCAGTGTTCGCGCTGGCCTACGACGTCAAAGTCACCTCTTTGGTGACGGCCCTGCAGCTCGGCCGCAGCGCCGTCGACATCAACGGCCCGCTCGATGCGGGGACCCTCGGGGAGGCACTGTTCTGTACCCTGATGGAGCGACGCACGCGTCGCAGCGCGATGAACGCGGCCGCCTGTGTGCTGGCGATGCGCGCTCGCGCCGACGCCGGCCTCGCCCGGGGCTGGCTCCGTGCAGTCGTCCCGCTCCGCCGGGCCGAAGCCGCGGTGACCCCATGAGGTCTCCCGCCGCCCCGCGTTCGGGCCTCCTGGCAGGCAGCGCCGTCCTCGGCCTCGCCACGATCGTTGTCAGCGCTGGCAACTGGCTGCTCCACGTCGTGCTCACCCGGCTGCTCACCCCGGCACAGTTCGGCGACGCGACGCTCGCGATGACCGTCGTGCTGCTGGCGGCGCTCGTGGCCGCCACACTGCAGCTGGCGGCGTCGAAGGCCGTGGCGACTCATCCGGAGGCGATCGACGGCATCCGTCGCCTCCTGGTGCGCTCCGCGTGGATCTGCGGGGGAGTGATCGCCGTGGGGATGTCGGCCACCGCGGCGGCCCTGTCGGCGGCGCTGTCGGTCTCGACTCCCTGGATGTTCGTTGTCTTGGGGGCGGGGCTCCCGGTGTACTTCGTGCAGGCGGTGGAGCGCGGCGTGGCCCTCGGCGACGTGCGCTACCTGCGGTTGGCCGCCTCGTACGTGGCGGAGGCGGTCGCCCGCCTTGCGGCGGTGCTCGCCCTCACCGTCGCCGGTGCCGGGCCGGTGGGGGTCGCTGTGGGCATCGCGGTGGGGTTCGTGGCGGCCGCCCTCGTGGCGCGTGCGCCACGGCGCCGCGACGGCGCGCGGCGCCGTGGCCCGGGCGCCGCGCCGTCGTGGCCGACGCTGCGGGCGGCGTTGCTGGGGTCGTCGGTGCTGCTGTGCGCACAAGTGCTCATCAACAACGCCGACATCGTGGTGGCCAAGGCGCGGTTCGACCCCGAGGTGGCGGGGGTCTATGCCGCGGGCGCGGTGGCGGGGCGGCTGGTGTTCTTCCTGTCGTGGGCGGTGGTGCAGGCGGCGGTGCCCCAGGCCGCCCGCTCCGGGGCGGACGACAACGCGCGTCGCCGCGCGTTCTGGCAGGCGACGGCGATCACCGCCGCGCTCGGCCTGGCGGCCACCGGCGGGGCGGTTCTGCTGGGCCGACCACTCATCGTCGCGGTGTTCGGTGCGTCGTACGCGGGTGCCGCAGACATCCTCGTTCCCTACACCGCGGCGTCGGCGCTGTTCGCAGTGACGAACCTGTGGGCGTCGTGGGATGTCGCCTGCGGGCGGCACCGGGGACCCATCGTGCTGTTGGCAGGCGCGGCGTTGCAGGTCGCACTCATGGTGGTGCTCGGTGCCGACCCGGTGACGCTCGCGAACCTGCAGGTGATCGCGATGGCCGTCACCGTGACCGTGATCGCGGTCACCGGTCGTTTCGCTGGCGCCAGAAGAAAAAACGCTATAAAATAATATAAAGATAAAGACTCCTGACCCGACCGGAGGACTCCCATGTACGAGCGCTACCTGCACTGGCGTGACCGGCAGATCGTCGGCGACATCGACCTGACCGTCGTCCTGCCGACCTACAACGAAGCGCGGCGGGTCGTGCCGACGATCGCGGCCTTCGCGGCCTGCCTCTCCGAGACGGAGCTGGATTGGGAGCTCATCGTCGCCGACGACGGGTCGACCGACGCGACGCGAGAGATCGTCCGGCAACTCGGCCACGCGAACATCTGGGTGAGTCCGGCGCCGCGCAACGCGGGGAAGGGGGATGCGGTGCGCCGCGGGCTCACCGCCGCACGCGGCGCGGCGGTGCTGTTCGCCGATGCCGACAACGCGACCCCCGCCGCCGAGATCCACGCCCTGCTCGCCGAGCTGAGCCAGGGCGCCGACATCGTGATCGGGTCGCGAGCCGCCGCCGGTGCCGACGTGCGCCATCGCTCGCCCCTGCGCCGCCTCATGACGGCGGGCCTGCGCACCGTGGTGCGAGTGGGGCTCGGTCTCGGGGTGCGCGACACGCAGTGCGGATTCAAGCTGTTCACCGCCGAGGCCGCGCACCGCATCGCCGCGGCCCAGACCATCCCCGGCTTCGCGTTCGATCTCGAAGAGCTCTACCTCGCGCGCCGGTTCGGCTACCGCGTCGTCGAAGTGCCGGTGACGTGGTTCGACGCGCCCGGATCGACGGTCTCGCCGATCGCCGAGGCCGCCCGGTTCGTGCGGTCGATCATCCGCATTCGCTGGAACGGGATGCGCGGGGTGTACCGGTATGCGTGAGACGACGGTCGCCGTGGTCACCGCCCTCAGCCCCAGCGCCACGACGCTCGCCGAGTACGGTCTGCACTTTCTGCGTGCACTCGGTCGGCGGCGCGGCATCCGGGTGATCGCCCTCGTCGAAGACCTCGACTTGGACTACCCCGACATCGACGGGGTCGAGATCGTGCGGTGCTGGCGGTTCGACTCACCGGCCACCCCGGTGCGGATCCTGCGGGCGGCGCGTCACCGTCGCGCCGACGTCGTCCTCATCAACGCGCACTTCACCAGCTTCGGCTCGTCGAAGGTAGCCGCGGCGCTCGGGCTGTGCAGCCCGGCGCTGCTGCGGGCGGCGGGTATCCCGGTGGTCACGCTCCTGCACAACCTCGTCGACACCGTCGACCTCGGTGCGGCTGGATTCGGCGGTTCGCCGCTGCGGGAGCGTCTGCTGCGCGCGGCCGGCCGGCTCGTCACGCGCATCGTGCTGCGCTCGACGCTGGTCACCACGACCATGCCGGGCTACGTCGACATCCTCCGCCAACGCTACGGTGCCCGTAACGTCGCCTGGACGCCCCACGGGACCTTCGACGCACCGATGCCGCCGTGCGCTTCGCCCACCGTGCCGGTCGTGCTGGCGTTCGGCAAATTCGGCACCTACAAGCGGGTGGAGGGCCTGATCGCGGCGGTGCGCAGTCTCGGGCGCCCCGACGTGACGGTCGTGGTCGCCGGTACCGACAGCCCGAACGCAACCGGCTACCTGGCCGATGTGGAGCGGCGCATGGGCGGATCCGATGTCGAGTTCACCGGCTACGTGGCGGAGGACGATGTCGAGCGACTGTTCCGCGGGGCCCGACTGACGGTGTTCCCCTACGAGGCCACCACCGGAAGCTCGGGTGTCTTGCACCAGGCCGCCGGATTCGGCTGCGCTCCGGTGGTGCCGCGCGTCGGCGACCTGGAGCGCCTCGTCGCGGATGAGGGTTTGACCGGGGTCTTCTTCGAGCCGGGTGACGTCGACGACATGGCTCGGGCGATCACACGGCTGCTCGATGACGAATCCGAGCGGGCGCGGATCGTGCAGCACAACTACGACGCCGCGGTCGGGCTGACGATGGACATGGTGATGGACCTCTTTCTCGTGCACCTCGCCGAGGCAGCCACCGGCGACCCGCGCGCGCTGCTGTCGTCGGTGGTCGAGTGGCAGCCGACCGCAGTGCTCTGGCCGTGAAAATTCATAGCGCACTGTATAGTTAGGTCATGCTCTCCACCCCCGAACTCGTTGCGCGCATTCGTGCGGTGACCGGAGATACCCAGGAAGGGCTGGCGCGACGGCTGGGAGTGTCGTACCCGACGATCAACTCCTGGGAACGCGGCCGCAGCGAGCCTCACGCGCGGCGACGACGGGAACTCGAGGAACTGGCGGAGTCGCTCGACATCCGTTCCGAGCTGTCCGTGCTCGTCATCGACGACGACCCCGTCACCGCCGAGATCGTGCGTGCCGCGGCGGTCGACGTCGACGCCTCGGTCGCGGTCTCGTCCGCCCTTGACGGGTGGGAAGGTCTCGTCGTGTGCGGCGCACTCAAACCCCGCCTGCTGTTTCTTGACGTCATGATGCCCGGTCTGGACGGGCTGGAGGTGGCGCGGCGGCTGCCGTCCATCGAGGGGCTGGATGCGATGGAGATCGTCTTCGTGACGGCCTCGGGTAGCACCACGGTGCTGGAGCGCGCCGCGGCGCTGGGGAACGGGGTGCTCACAAAGCCACTCGAGCTCGACCAGCTCGCCGGGGTCATGCGCACCGCGCTCAACGGCGGCTGACGATGACACAGCCCGCGACCGCCCTGCTCGGTGACATCGTCGCCGGACTCGATGTCGCGGTCTACCGGACGACCGTCGAAGGCCGCTTCGTCGCCGCCAACGACGCCATGGTACGACTGGTCGGAGCGACCTCCTTCGACCAGCTGCGCCAGGTCAACGCCCGTGATCTGTATGGTGACCCGACCCGGCGCGATTACCTGCTGTCGCGCGTGCTGAACGGCGACACGCTGCCTGCGGAGCGGATCGAACTGCGCACGTTCGACGGCCGTACCATCTGGGTTCGTGTGCGCTCGCGATCCGTGCGCGATGACGACGGCGAGGTGCTGTACTTCGAGGGCGCCATGGAGGATGTCTCCGACCTGAACCGCGCCGACCTCGAGCTGAACCGGTCCCATTCGCTGCTGAGCACCGTCACCGCGATGCAGAATCGCTATCTCGCCGGGGGCGACCTCGCGGCGCTGTTCCAAGAGGTGCTCGACGCACTGATGACCACGATGCGCGCGCAGCACGGCATCATTGCCGACCTCCGCGACACCGACCGCGGCCGGATTCTGCGCAGCTGGGCGACGTCGCGTTTCCGCTGGGATGCGCGCCAACGGCAGTCGACCCTGCCGGGCGGTCGCGTCGCGTGTGAGATCCCGACTTCGGGAAACCCGCTCGGACGCGTGCTCGAGACCGCCGGCCCCGTGCTCTCGAACAACCCCGACGACCCCGGAGCGGCGGTGCCCGAGACCGCCGGCGACCTGCGCAACGTCGTGGCCGTTCCGATCACGCGCGGCGGCGCGGTGGTCGGGGTGATCGCGCTGGCAAATCGGCGCGGCGACTTCGAGGACTGGGCGATCGACTACCTCGGCCCGGTGGCTGCGGCCGTCGGCAGCCTCATTGCCGCTGCCACGGCTGAGCGGGACCGCGAGAACGCAGAACGGCGCGAGCGCGACATCGTCGACTTCGCGCGCAGCATCGTCCAGCGCGCCGCCGACGCCATCATCATCGTGGACGACACCGGCGAACTCGTCGACGCCAACCACGCCGCCGCGAGACTTTTCGAGACGACGGTGGAAGAGCTCATCGGCTCCGAACTGCGGCAGTTGATTCCGCAGGGCGCCGGACGCGGGTACCGGGAGCGGGCGCTTGAGGCGCTCGACTCGGAGCACTCGATCGAAGTCGACGTGCGCACCCGGGCCGGGAACGCCCGCGAACTGGAGATCACGTTCGCGCGCGCTGAACTGGAAGGCAGCGAAGCCACTGCGATCATCGGCCGCGATATCGGTGCACGCAAGGAGTTCGAGAGGGCACTGCTGGCCGCGCGAGACGCCGCGGAGGCCGCTGCGCGTCAGAAGGATGACCTGCTGGCGGGCATGAGCCACGAACTGCGCACCCCGCTCAACGCCGTCATCGGACTGGCCGCGATCCTGGGTCGCGGCATCTACGGGCCGCTCACCGACAAGCAGGCCGAGTACGTGGCCCAGATCGAGTCCGGCGGGCGCCACCTGCTGGGCATCATCGGCGACATCCTCGATGCGGCCAAGTCGGCCTCGGATGCCCGCATCGCTCCGCGCCTGGCGAACATCGAAGTGCCCGCCCTCGTAGTCGCGGCCCTCGACGCCATCGGCGCGCTGGCATCCGAACGTGCCCTCTCGGTGGAACTCGACGTCCCCGAGGGGCTGCCGACGGTGTGGGTCGACGAGCGGCGCACCGTGCAGATGCTCATCAACCTGCTCGGGAACGCGGTGAAGTTCACGGGGGCCGGGGGGCGCATCGGCATCCGCGCCGACAGCGACGACGACGTCGTCGCTGTCACTGTGTGGGACACCGGAGTGGGGATCGCACCGCACCAGCAGGCGGCCATCTTCGAGCCGTTCGTGCAGGTGGACAGTTCGCTGGCCAAACACCACGGCGGCACCGGCCTCGGGCTCACCCTCACCCGCCGCATCGCGCGAGCGCAGGGCGGGGACGTCACCGTCGAGAGCACGCCGGGGGAGGGCTCGCGCTTCACGGTGACACTACCGGTGCGCGCCGCCGGCATCGGCGATGTTGACGCCGCTCCCGCGGAGGTAGACGCCCCGTAGAATCATCGACATGCGCGCGGCCGACATCGCAGATCAACTCACCGAGGTTCTGGTGACCGAGGAACAGATCCACGAGAAGCTCGACGACCTGGCTGCGCGGGTCGACGCGGACTACCGCGGCAAGGATCTGCTGCTGGTGGGCGTGCTCAAAGGGGCGGTCATGGTGATGGCTGACTTCGCCCGTCGCCTGCCGGGCCAGGTCGAGATGGACTGGATGGCGGTGTCCTCCTACGGCGTGGGCACCAAATCCAGCGGGGTCGTGCAGATCCGCAAGGACCTCGACACCGACCTCACCGGTCAGCATGTGCTCATCGTCGAGGACATCATCGACTCCGGGCTGACGCTCAGCTGGCTGCTGGAGAACTTCGCCTCCCGTGGCGCCGAGTCGGTCGAAGTGCTGGCGCTGCTGCGCAAACCGGATGCGGCAAAAGTTGTTGTTGACTGCCGTTACGTGGGTTTCGACATCCCCAACGACTTCGTCGTCGGCTACGGACTCGACTTCTCCGAACGCTATCGGAACCTGCGCGACGTCGCGGTGCTGGCCCGCCACGTCTACGCCTGACAGGCCACCGGATACGCCGTGGGCGAATGCACAGACGCCCCATAGGCGCCGCGAGGTAGCCTGATCAGACCATGAATGTCAAGAAGGTCACCCGCAACCCGTTCGTGTACGTGTTGCT
>NZ_JBKEAY010000121.1:0-14461 GCF_047972865.1 Microbacterium sp. | reverse complement strand
AGCGCCCGACCAGCACGCCGTGCAGCCCGTCGTCCTGCTGAGCGAGCACCGGCCCGATCTCGGCGAAGAACTTGCCTGCGGCGTTGAAGTCGATCGCCCCTGAATCTGCGAAGCGCTGCGCAATCTCATCGTGTGTGATGCGGTCAGCCATCGTGTCCTCCTTGTGTTGCGCCATTCGGCGGCCCCGGCACAGCACCGACGCACATGGGAGGAGGCGCCGCGGCCACCGGTGATACCGCCGGTCACGGCGGGCAGCCGCGCACAACATCGCGAATCTGCGCCGGCGCGGACCCGAAGGGCCCGATCCACGAGCCGCGCACACCGGTGTTGCGACGTTGTGCACACCGACCGCGCGGGCGCCGCGCGGCGCTCGACCGCCCCATCAGGCTGACGCAGCCTCGCCGCGGGCGGGCAACACCCAGCCGGGTCGCACGAAGTGGCAGGTGTAACCGTTCGGGATGCGCTGCAGGTAGTCCTGATGCTCGGGCTCGGCCTCCCAAAACGGACCGGATGCCTCGATCGTCGTGACGGCGGGGCCGGGCCACAGCCCGGACGCATCGACATCGGCGATGGTCCCCCGTGCGACGGCATCCTGCTCGGATGAGGTCGGGAAGATCGCCGAGCGATAGCTCGTGCCGGTGTCGTTGCCCTGGCGGTTGAGCGTCGACGGATCGTGGATCTGGAAGAAGAACGACAGGATGTCGCGGTACGTCGTCTGCGACGGGTCGAAGACGATCTCCACCGCCTCGGCGTGGCCGGGATGGTTGCGGTAGGTCGCGTGGTCGTTGGCTCCGCCAGTGTAGCCGACTCGCGTCCGCAGCACGCCCGGCTGCTGACGGATGAGCTCCTCCATACCCCAGAAGCAGCCGCCCGCAAGCACCGCGGTCTCGGCGCCGGGGATGTTCGTGATGGATCCGGTGTCGGTGGTCATGGTCTCATTCTCCTCGTTGTCTGTGCCGGTGGCCTCAGCGGCATCCTTCGAGCCGACAACAGACACAACATCGGCTCGCCGGGTTGTGGTCCCGCTGGCACCCCTTCCGCACATGCATCACTATGCATAGAGTGAAACACGAGGCCGTGGCGCGGTCGCGACGCGGTACGAGAGTCGGGAAGGACGGACATGGCACGTTTCGAGGGCAAGGTCGCACTGGTCACCGGCGGCGGAAGCGGGATCGGAGAAGCCATCGCGAAGCGGCTGGCAGCAGAGGGCGCAAGCGTCGTCGTCAGCGATATCAGCGCGGATGCCGCGCAACGCGTCGTCGGGGAGATCACCGCCACCGGCGGGACCGCCGCGGCAGTCGTCGGCGACGTCAGCACCGCGGAAGGCAACGAAGCGGCCGTGCGCTTCACGGTCGACACCTACGGCAAGCTCAATCTCGCCGTCAACAATGCGGGCATCGGCGGCGCACAGGCGAACCTCGCCGACGTCGAACTGGACGACTGGAAGAAGGTCATCGACCTGAACCTGAACGGCGTCTTCTACGGCATGAAGTACGAGATCCCCGAAATGCTGAAGGATGCCGCCAACAGCGCCATCGTGAACATGGCGTCCATCCACGGATCGGTTGCTGCTCTCGGCAGCGACGCCTACACGACCAGCAAGCACGCGGTCGTCGGGATGACCAAGAACGCCGCCGCCGAGTACGGCCCCGACGGGCTGCGCATCAACTCGGTCGGCCCCGGCTACATCAAGACGCCGCTGCTGGACGCCCACCTCACCGACGAGATGGTGCAGTACCTCGTCTCCAAGCATCCGCTGGGGCGCCTGGGCACCGCCGAAGAGGTGGCATCGCTGACCTGCTTCCTGCTGTCGGGCGACGCGAGCTTCTGCACCGGCGGCTACTACCTCGTCGACGGCGGCTACACCAGCGTGTGAGGCGTGCGGATCCGTCCGATGAGGCGGATGCCGACGATCAGCACGCTCACCACCCAGAACACCACGTGGGCGATGAACACGCCGGTCAGGCCGAGGACGATGACGCGCGTCAGGACCCAGCCCAGCGGGAGGAACACGGCATACTCAGCGATCAGGCTGGCGATCATCGGCGTGCGGGTGTCCTTCATGGCGCGCACGGCGGCGGTCACCGGAACGTGTAACGCCATCAGGGGCACTTGCGCGAAGGCGAGCCACACCACGGGCACGGAGGCTTCCCGCACGCTGGACGGTGCGAACAGCCCGAGGATCGGGATGTAGAGCAAGAGTCCGAGCACGACGATCCCGGCCGCGACGCTGAGAGTCACTATGAGCGTGTGCCGCAGGATGCGTCGGAAGGCGGGCAGGTCCCCACCGCCGAGAGAGCGGCCGAGAAGGGTCGTCGCGGCCGTGCCGATGCCCGTCAGCACGATCCACGCGATCGAGCTGGTGGTCAGTTCGAGGATCCGGGACGCAGCCAGGTCCGCAGCGGGCCCGTCCGACAGCAGCCAGGCCACGACGACGGCGGCCCCGGAACTCGCGCCGTACAAGATCGCCTCCGGCCAACCGAGGGCGAGCAGATCCCGCAAGTCGCCTCTGCTCACCCCGAAAACAGCGGTGGCACGCGGCGCCCGCACGCCGGTCGGCGCAGGGAGCCGACGCACAGCGAACCACGCGAGCACCAGCGCATTGGCGATTGAGCCGGCGACGGTGCCGATGGCGACGCCGAACGGACCGATCATGTGGTTCAGGACAACGGCAACCGCCACGTCTACAGCGGCCGCGGCGATCGATGCGAACAGCAACCCCCGCGCCTGTGCGAGTCCGGCGAGCCGTGCCCGGAGCGCCGAGCCAAGACCTACGAAAGGCAAGGCCGCCACGGTCACCGTGAGGTAGGCCCGGGCGAAGTCGCCGTCGATCGCGGGTCCAGACAGAAGCCACAGCAGGACCGGGCCCGCGAACACGAGAAGAACGCCCGCACCGGTCCCACCCCACATACCCAGCCACAATCCGGCATCCGCACGTCGCGCTGCTCTGTCACGGCGGCCGGAGCCGATCGCACGGGAGATCAGTACCTGACTCGACCCCACCAGACCGGTCACCACCATGGCGGCGACGAACTGCACCGCGGAAGCGGCCACAGCAGAGGCGAGAACCTTGTCGGAGGAACCGACCAGCAGAAACGCATCATTGCCGTTGATGAACAAGGCGACCAGTCCAGACAGGATCACCGGCCAGGCGATCGGCCACAACTCCCGCACGGTCCGAAAGGGCGCCCCAACGGCCACGGTCATCGGTGTTCCTCCCCCGCGCTCGTCACGGCGCGGCGGATGAAGAAGTGACTCGGCACGTCTGGCTGAATGTCCCTTGGAAACTGCTAGCGTCGACGGCTATTGATAGCACTTCTCAATAGTAGATAGGCACCCGCCGATGTCAACAATGCAGGCAACCGCCCCCAAGGATGCGGCAACGCTCCGCACGCACGCGGTGATCGGATGGGTCGTCACGGCGATCGGAACCACGACGTTTCACCTGCTGCACCTGTACAGCGCGATCGGTCAGGTGGCTCTGCTGTCCAATGGACAGGACCAGGACCACGACCATGACCACGGCGCCGAGCACGCAGACGGTGCGGAGCACGCCGACCACCTCGACTTCTACGCGTCCGTCGCGGAGCACAATTCGGGAGAATCCTGGCAGCTCGCCATCTTCCTCACGCTGATGGTGCTTCCGCCGCTGATCGGGATCCTCCTCTCCGGAAAAGTCAGCGCCATCACGATGACGGTGGTTGGCCAGGTCTACTCGATCGGGATGTCGCTCGACGGTTTCGGCCACGGATTCGGTGAGGGCGCCTGGTCCACTCTCATGCTGACTGTCGTTGCGATCTTGCTTCCCGCTGCTGTGTCGACCGTCAAGAGCATCCAATGGTTCCGTGCCACCGCCGCCTCGGGGCGCGGCGGTCAGGACTCTTCACCGCCCCGCACGTAGGCGCGAGTCCACGACAGCCCCGCGACGGGGCACAACGCCCTCACCGCGTAGCGCATTGGCGTCACCTCGGCGAGGACGGCGGCGCGCACCCGGTCACCGGGGACGCGCCGCCGTCGTGTGCGGAGTGGGCGGCTACGACGCGTCGGAGCGGTAGTTCTCGCGCGCGAACCGGGAGTACGGAGCGGGTTCGACGGTGGCACGGATGCGCACCTGCCGGTGCGGCTCGACGGCGGGCTTGGCCGAATTCGGCTCCTCACCCCACACCACCTCGACCTGGGTTCCAGGGGCGGCGTGCGCGTTGTCGATGCTCGCCAGCGACGCGAACACCTGCTCGTTGGTGATGTAGCCGGCATCGTGCGAGATGCCGACGTCCACGCCGCCGACCAGCACGCGATCCACCTGGTAGAGCCCGTACCGGGCTTTGGGGAAGTCGATGTACTTGGCCGGGGTGCCCGGTTCCAGCATCGACCGCTGCGCCGCCGCAACGTCGTCGGGGCTCCACACGAGCGTCACCTTCTGGCGCTGCGGGTTGGCGGCGTGCGCTTCGAGGGCGGCGCGACCGATGAACTCGTGGTCGAAGGCGACGCTTCTCCCGTACCCGAGGTCGTACGGCGTGACGTAGTAGTCCTCGATCCGCTCCGACGCGAGACTGCCGGCGAGCGACCCGGCGCTGGCCGCCGGAAGCCACCGGCGGTAACGGTCGGTGTCGTGCCCGCTGAAGATCGCCGGCAGCGGCGAGGGCACCCACGCCGACTCCAGGTTGGCCGACGAATAGGCCTTCGACCCGACCCGCACCAAGTCGAACTTCTCGCCGTGGCGGAGCAGCGCGTCGCGGACCCGCTCGCCCTGCTCCCACGGACCGAACAGTTCGAACCCGGGCTGGCCGGCCATGCCGTGCCGCAGCGACCGCACCTGGACGCCGTCGATCGTGAAGGTCGCCATGTGGAAGAACCTGGTGGGCGGCACCGGTGCGCCCGTCACGGCCTCCATGAGTGCCAGCGCGTTCGGCCCCTGCAGCTCGTAGCGATACAGCGCAGGATCTCCGTCCCGCACGATCGAGTTGCCGTCCCGCTGGAAGGTCACGTCGTAGTCGCCGGTCTCGCCGTGGAACTGCACCCAGTCGATCACCATCTGGTGGCCCACGAGGTCGAACTCGTTCTCGGCGAGGAAGAACAGGATCGCATCGCCGATGAGGTATCCCTCGTGGTTGACGGCGATGAACTGCTTCGCCTTGTCGACGGCGAAGCTCTGCACACTGTTCACACCGGTGTCGCTGAGCAGGCGCAGGGCGTCGGGTCCTGTGATGAACAGGTCGGTCATGTGATGCGACTGGTCGAGCAGCGCGACGCTGCGGCGCCAGGACAGCTGCTCCGAGCGCCAGTTGCTGAACTCGGCGGTGACCGGGAAGATCGTCGGTCGCGCCTGAGCGTTGCGCAGCAGGTCGACGGCGCTGCCGACCCGGTCGATGGCGGCGGCGAGTGTCTCAGCCATGGTGAACTCCTTTGCTCCCTGGGGTGGGGGTGTGCCCCGCAAGCGAGGCTACCGAGCACGCGGTTGCCGATGCACCCGATCTCGGGCCACGATTGCTCACGCGGACCTTCGCCGTGCTTATCGGGCGCCGGGCCGAGAAAGGAGCGACTCGCATGGACATGAACCTGACGCGCGTGTTCGTCGCGATCTATGAGGCGCGCAGTCTCACCGTCGCCGCGGCACGACTGCACGTCTCGCAGTCGGCCGTCAGCCAGGCGCTGGGCCGGCTGCGCACCGGATTGGACGATGCCCTGTTCGTGCGTGCCGGCAAGACGATGGTGCCCACGCCGCTGTCCGAGGCGGTCTACCCGGACTTCCGGAGCGTCGTGGCCACGATCGATCGCACGCTCGACGCGGTGCGCGAGTTCGACCCGGCGACCACGACCACCACGTTCCGCATCGCGCTGTCAGAGCTCGGCGAGATCGGCTGGCTGCCGGTGATCGCCGCGATGCTGCGCACTCTCGCTCCCGCCGCGCACCTCGACGTGGTGGCGCTGCGCTCAGCCACACTCGTCGACGACCTCACCCGCGGGTCGATCGACGCGGCGGTCACTTCGGCGCAGCTGGGGCACGAACTGCCCTTCCGCGTCGTCAAACACGAGGGCTACACCCTGGCGATGTCGCCGCGGCATCGGTTCGCGGGCGGATCGATCGACCAGGCCGCCTACTGTCGTGCGCGGCGGGTGCGGGTGGCGAGCGATTCCAGCGTCGATCTGCTCGATGCCGCGCACCAGCGCGTCGAGGGAATGGTCGCCCCGACCCTCAGCGTGCAGCACTTCGCCTCGGTGCCGTCGCTGCTGACCGCCGATGACGACCTGGTCGCGGTGCTGCCCGAGACGCTCGCGGACGGCTGGGCGGCCACCTGGTCACTCGCGACGGCCCGTCCGCCGTTCGAGCTGCCGGCGGCCCAGCTGCGGCTCTACCGGCGCAACACGACCCAGCAGCCGGCCGCCCTCGAGTGGTTCTTCGACGCGGTCGCCGGCCAGATCAGCGGCGACCCGGGAGCCTTCACGGCGATCCGGGCAGGATCGGCCGATCCGATGTGAGCGGCGGGCCTCGCCGCCAGGTACCGCCGGGACCGTGGCACAATCGGGGCATCCGTGCCGCGCGCCGAACAGGAGACACGATGACAGCCGAGGGCGACGAGTTGCGTCCGGTCAATGACCTGGTGCGTGCGTCTCTCGACGCGGCCAGTTCGGTCGACCGGAAGGTCGCCCGGGCCCTGCTGTCGGACTATCCCATCGCGGGCCTGGAGACCGTCGCCGAACTGGCCGAACGGGCGGCGGTCAGTCCGGCGTCGGTGACACGGTTCGTCAGCCGGCTCGGTTTCGGCGGCTACCCCGAGTTCCAGAAGCGGCTCATGCGGGAGGTGCACGAGCGGATGGGATCGCCGCTTGAGCAGTACGGCCGCACCGGTCTCGCCGTCGGCGACGGTTACCTGGCACACGCGGCGGGGTCGTTCTCCACCGCGGTGGCCGCCTCGCTGGCCGAGCTCCCGCGCGGTGAATTCGACCGCACCGTGACCCTGCTGACCGATCCGCGCCGGCGGGTGCGCCTGGTGGGGGGACGGTTCAGCCGCGTTCTCGCCGACTATCTCGGGGCACACCTGCATCTTCTCCGGGCGGGCACCCAGGTGCTCAGCGGGGACGAGTTCGCCCGGCAGACCGCCGTGCACGACGCCGGCCGCGACGACGTGTTCGTCGTCTTCGACTTCCGCCGCTACGACGCGCAGACCGTCCATCTCGCCCGCGAAGCGGCCTCGCGCGGCGCCGAAGTGGCGCTGTTCACCGACCGCTGGCTCTCCCCCGCCGCCGATGTCGCCGCGACCGTGCTCCCGGCCCACGTCGAGGCGCCGTCGCCGTTCGACTCCCTGGTGCCGGCGCTGGCCGTCGTCGAGACCGTGGTCGCCGGGGTGACCGACCGCCTGGGCGCAGCCGGCCGAGTACGACTGGAGCAGCTAGAGGCAATGCACCCGCATCGGCCCGCCGTGTAGCCAAGGCAGGCCGCAGTCAGGCTCCGTCGGCGTCGACGATCGCCTCGGCGGCGGCGAGGTAGCCCACCAGCAGCGCACGCGCCACGGCCGCGACGGAGGCGTCGGACGGGAAGAAGCGGGGATCGTGCAGGCTCGGCCGGTCGACGGGGTCGGCGGCGCCTTCCGTTTCGACGCCGACGAACATCATGAGCGACGGCACCGCCGCGCCGAAGTACGAGAAGTCGTCGGCGCCCAGCGAGCGCATGGGTTCGGCCCGGTCGACACCGAGCCGGGCGAGCCAGGCATCCGCCCCCTCCGCGAGGCCCGAATCGTTGATCAGCGCGGGTTCCCCCTCACAGATCGTCACCTCGGCGACCGTTCCGAACCCGGCGGCCACGCCGTCGGCCAGCTGCCGGACGGCGTGGAACAGGCGGATCCGATCCTCCGGGTCGGTCGTACGCATCGTGGCGAGGATCCTCGCATGAGCGGGCAGCACGTTGGCCGCGCCGTCGCCGGCAGTGAGAGTGCCGATGCTCAGGAGCGCGGGCGACAGCGGGCTGACCGCGCGGCGCACGACCTCGGGCAGCGCCATCGCGATCTGCGCAACCGCAGCGACCGTGTCGGATGCCGTGTGCGGGTACGCGCCGTGCCCGCCGCGGCCCTGCAGCCGGATCTCGATCTCATCGGCGGCGGCGTTGACGAACCCGGCACCGGCAGCGACCGCCGACACGGCCACCCCGGGGTGCACATGCGCTCCGATCATGTGCGCCACCCCGAACCGCGACAGGGCTCCCGCCGCGACGATGTCGCGCGCACCCGAAGGGTAGCTCTCCTCGCGCGGTTGCAGCACGGGCACGAGACCCACGGGCAGGTCGAGCCCGGCGGCGGCCCGCACCAGGGCGACCAGCGCAGCCTGGTGCACGTCGTGGCCGCACGCGTGCATGGCGCCGTTGGTAGCCGAGCAGGCCGCACCGGTCCGTTCGGTCAGTGGCAGGGCATCCAATTCGGCGCGCACCGCGACCGCCCGTCCCCGTTCCGGCCCCAACCGCCCCACGCCGCCGGAGTCGGCGACCGGCTCGAGGGCCACGGCATCCCCCAGCGCGGCGGCGATGCGGTCGCGTGCCGGGTGCTCGGCACCCGACAGGCACGGGGCGCGGTGCAGGTCGTGGCGCAGCGCGACGGCGGCGGACAGCTCGCGTTCCAGGGCGGCGCTCCAGCACCCGGCGAGATCGGCCAGGCGCGCACGGGGTCCGCTCATCGCGGCCCGTCGGAGAGCGGGCCGGATGTCGCCGCAGCCGCCGCCGGGGCGACACGGGCGTCGTCGAGACGGTAGGCGCGGCGGGCGTTGCGCCACGCGACCATCTCGGCGACCCGGCGGCACTCGCTCGCCGGCCACCCGTCACGGTCGGCGAAAGTCGCCAGCGCACGATCGAGCCCTCGACGGAACAGCAACGCGCCCAGGTAGAAGAGTTCGGCGGCGCCGAACGCGTCGGAGGAGAAGAGCAGCTTGTGGAACGGCGCCAGTTCGAGGCTCTCAGCGATCACCTCGTCGGAACGTGAACCGGTGTAGTTGATCGCGAGGCCCACGTCGAGGTACACGTGCGGGAAGACGTGCGCGAGGTAGCCTGCCTCACGGTGGAACGGATAGCAGTGCAGCAGGAAGACCCGCGCGCCCGAGACGCGTGACGCGCGCAGGAACTCGGTGAGCAGCAACGGATTGCATCGGTGCAGGTCGACGTCGGCGTCGCCGTAACCGATGTGGAACTGAATGGCACAGCCTCGGTCGACCGCCGCCCACAGCAGGTGACCGATGATCGTCGCATCAGCCAAGCGCACCGGGGCGCCGCCGGCCACGTCCGCCCGCCAGGCGGCCACGGCCTCGTCGACTCGCGCGGGATCGGGGCGCTCGGTGACGACGTCCAGGCCGACGCGGTACGCGGCGATCGACTTGACGCCGACGGCGGTGCGCAGCCGGTCGTCGAGCAGCCGGTCGTACGCGGCGCGGAAGTCTGCGGGGCCGCATCCGCTCCCGACGAGTTCCTCCGCGAGGCGCTCCAGGCGGACGATCTCGAACACCCGGGCACCAGATGCCGCGGCCATGCCGACCGGGTCGAGGATCTCGTCGGCGCGATGACCGGTCTCGATGAACAGGTCGCTCATGCCGCTGGCCCGTAGCAGTCTCTCGCTGACGTCCTTTCCACCGAGGTCGCAGCGTCGCCGCAGATACTGGTCCGCGGTGGCGAAGGGCGCCAGATCCAGCACCGGGGCACAGTGACGCCGCACCGCGAAACCGACCTGCGAGTCGAGGTGGGTGGTGCCCTCCGGGGCGGGCCAATCCGACTCGGTGAGCAGCGACTCGAAGTCCGACCGGTCCAGGTCGGCGGTCGTCACGCCGTGGCAATGGTGATCGAGGAGGGGGACGCCCTCGAGCACTCCCGTCGTCCCCGTGTCGGCAGGGCTAGTAGACACGCGTGTACACCTCGCACTGTTCGGTCAATGAGCGCGCCTGCACCGATGCGAACTCGTCGCGTTTGATCGCCTCGTAGGTCGCGAGGAACGCGGGCGAGAACCAGCCGGTGACGACCGCGTCCCGTTTCATGACGTCGAGGGCCTCCTCGAGATTGCGCGGCAGCTTCGCCAGGCCGGCGTGCCGACCGTCGAGATCGAGCTCGCCGACGACGATCTCCGGGGTGGTCAGCTGTTCCCGCAGCCCCTGCATCCCGGCGCGAAGGATCATCCCGAGGAGGATCCACGGGTTGGCGCCGATGTCGCCGCCGCGGAACTCGAAGTGCAGCTGACGGCGCGGGTCGCGTCCGTCGAGCTCGTTGGTGGGACAGATCCGCAGCAGCGCCTCGCGGTTCTGCAGGCCGAGGAAGGAACAGGCCGACGACCAGTTGTGCGGCGCAAGTCGCAGGTAGCTGGTCGCCAGCGGCGCCATCAGGGCCGCCATCGCGGGGCCGTGCCGGACGATGCCGGCCGCGAAGCTGCCGGCCAGTTCGGAGAGGCGCCCGGGTCGCGACGGATCGAACACGAGGGTGTCTCCGGCGAGGTCGTCGAGCCCGAAGTGCACGTGCACGCCGTTACCGGTCTCTCCCGGCGACACGACGGGCGCGAACGACGCCTCCCGATCGTGCGCCTCGAAGATGTCGTAGACGATGTCGCGCACCAGGATGGCGCGGTCGGCGGCATTCAGCGGGTCGGTGGGCGCGACGGTGATCTCGTACTGGTGTCTTCCGTACTCGGGCAGCCAGTTCTCCGGTTCGAGCCCGGCGCGGTGCAACACGGTCATCAGTTGCGAACCGATCGGTTCAGCACGACGGAACGCCTGCAGCGAGAACGGGTGATGATCGCCGGTGGCGCTGACATCCACGAATTCGTGCTCGAACGAACTGCGCACCGTGAGGCCGAACTCGCTGCGCAACTGCTCGACCGCGTCGCGCAGGAACGTACGCGGGCAGCTTTCCCACGGGGTACCGTCGGTGTTCACGAGGTCGGCGAACACAATGTTCAGCGGAGGCCGGCCGGGGATGCCGTCGACGCGTGCGAGCGAGGTCAGATCGGGTTTGAGTCGTAGGTCGCCGGTGGAGCCGTACGGGATGTCGGTGACGATGTGCCCGAGCGAGCCGATGCCCAGGTTGGCGGGGACCCAGCCGAGCGAGCTGCGTTCGTCGAAGTCGGCCCGCCGCATCGCCCGACCCTTGGTACGGGCCGCGATGTCGGTTGTGGCGATGAAGATCAGTTCGTCGAGGTCGGCAGGTACCTGCTCCGGGGTCATGTCAATCCAAGTCTTCCATCGTGAGCCGCGACCCGATGCGGTCGGCGAGTCTCGGCCGGAGCCATACGATCACCAGGCCCACGAGGCACCACGCTCCCGCGATCCACGGGAAGAACGTGTATGGGGGTTCCTGGCCGGCGATCTGGATGACGTACACGTAGACGAGGAAGGCCAACCCGAGCACCGGGATGACCACCTCCCACTTGGGGATGGTCGAGGCGGGGCGGAACGTGTACCGGATGACGCCGACCGACGTCATCCCGTAGGCGACCACCATGCACAGCACGGCGATCGTCGCGAACCAGTAGTAGACATCGACGCTCGTGGCGCCGAAGACACCGAAGCCGACGGCGAGCACGACGGTGAACAGCACGACGAAGACGGTGCTGTGCACGGGAACGCCGGTGGCGGGGCTGGTGCGGGCGAAGGACTTCGGCCCGAATCCGTCCCGGGCCAGGGCGAACAGCAGCCGGGCAGCGGCGGCCGTCGAGCTCAGCAGTGACGCAAACGCCACGAGGAACGCGAAGACGGCGATGAGTACGGCGAACCACTGACCCACGTAGGTCGATGCAAGCGAGGTGAGCGTGGACGATGACCCGGCAAAGGCGGCGACGCCCGCCTCATCGGTTCCGAATCCGATGGTCTGCGCGAACATCACCAGCACGTAGATGACGCCGGCGACGACCACCGCCAGCAGCAGCGCGATCGGTACGACCCGTTTCGGGTTGCGGGTCTCCTCCCCGAGTGAGGTGCCGGATTCGAAGCCGGCCCACGAGAGGAACCCGAAGACGGCTGCCGTCATCACGGCGCTGAGGGGTGCGTCACCTGGCAGCAGCACCGCGAAGTCGACTCCGGTGGATACGGGCGCGTCGCCGACCGCGACGCGGACGATGATGACGATCGACAGGATGACCATCGCCGCGATGCCGATGAATCCGATGCCGAGCAGGGTGCGCGCCGTGACGGTGGACTCGCGCACGTTGAGCAGCAGGACGAAGGCCGACACGATGACGGGGACGATGATCCACGTCCACGCCGGGAGGGCCACGCCCAGCTCGGCCATCATCGCCTCGAAGAACACGCCGCACGCGCCGGCGATGCAGACCGCGAAGAACAGGTATGTGCCCAGAAGCGCGAATCCGCCGAAGAAGCCGGCGCGCGGACCGAGGGTCGAGCCGGCGAGCGCGTACACCGAGCCGGCGTGGGTGATGTAGCGCGTCAGCCGGATGAAGGCGTAGGCGACCAGGAGGGTGCCGGCGAACGACACGACGAACGTGAACGGCACCGAAGAGCCGACCAGCCCCGCCACTCCGATGCCGTTGAGCGACATCGCCATGACGGGGCCCATGAAGCCGATCGAGATGGCGACGACTTCCCACAGTCGCAGGGTCTTGCGCGGCGACAGCGCCGCATCGTGGTCATGGCCGCCATGCGCGGTCGTCGGTGAAGTCATCGGGGGGAGCCTCTCGTCGAACGTCTGCAGTGACGCTCACGGTGTGAAACACGGAGTGAAACAAATCATGCATCAAAGGAACTCTGACACACCTGTGGTCTGAATGTTTCAGACACCCATGCTATTTGTCAAGCCACCAACCGCGGGCACGCCTGCCTGCTTTCGGGGCTGGGTGTGTCCTGCGACGCCCGCCCGGTCATGTCGGTGACGCAGGCGACGAGGCTCCACCTGCCTGCGCCAACCGGCCCTCCCGATCAGCGCAGCCGACAAGCGGCTAGGATCTGGAATGGATGCGACTCCTTCGACGACAAACCGATGACGATCTTTCCGCTTCTTCGAAGCCGTCCATTGTGACCGAGAACTTCGACGAGGCGGCGTGACATGCGGGTGTTCTTCACCGGCATCCAGTCCTTGGGTGAAGGAAAGGACGCACCTGCGTTCTACATGAGGATGGACAAGATCCTCAACGATGGCCTCGCCGACGAAGACTACGGTGACGGCATCGACCTCTGGTTTCTCATGTTCGTCTTCCAGCGCGAGAACGCACCGGAGGAGCGTGGGAGAGAACGCACGCTGTACAAGCGACAGAAGCGAGAACTCGACCTGCGCCTGTTCGTCGACCACGAGGCCTGGCGTCGCGCGCGTCGGGAGAAGGACCCCGCTGAGCAATACCGCATCCTCTACGACGTCGCGGTGCGTTCATTCGACATCATGCGCACGAAGAGGATTCCGCACCTCGACGTCGACGCCTTCGAGAACGACGTGGACGCGATCGCTGCCGCCCACGGGTGGACCCGACTCAGACGAAAGCGCGACGATCCGACTCACTGAGCCCTTCGCAGCTTTCACACCAGACCTGCATCAACTGAGGTCAGGAGTTCTCGCACGTCTTCAATTGTGGACCTCCGTCGAGAGTTTGAGAACCCCTGCCCACACCTGAAAACCTTGTCTTTGCGCAGGTCACGGGGCTTCTACGACCACGACCAGCGCTCCTCTGAGCCTACCGTTTCCGACTCAAGGGGGCGAGTGGTGCGATCACTTGGGATGGCTCAAACCCTCCTTCGCCCGGAGCAGGTCGACGATCTGGTGGCGCAGTACCGCGAGGGCGCAACGCTCGTGGAGCTGGCTTCCGTGTTCGGAGTGAACCGCCGCACGGTCGCCACCCACCTCACTCGGCGGGAGGTGACGATCCGCCGTGGACGGTTCGATTCCTCCCGCATCCACGAAGCAGCCGACCTCTACCTCAGCGGATTGACGCTGGTAGAGGTCGGCGTGAAGGTTGGGGCGGGACCTCAGGCTGTCCGGCGAGCGCTCGCTTCGCACGGCGTCGTGATCCGGCCTGGTGGGCGCTGTGGTTCTCGCATCACGGCATCCACTGCCGTGGGCGGTTGAGCCTAGACACGAAGGACTGGCTCACGCAGGCTCGCCTCGACGCCGTGGCGCTGGTGACGACGGACCGGAGCCTCGCGCAGGCGCGCACGGATGAGCAGAGCGACGCTCACGGGTCCCATGATGATGAACTTGAGCGCGTTCCAGCATGGCCACAGCACGATGAGGTGGAGCCAACCGGGGCCGCCGTCGGCTGCCGAGCCAGAGCAGATGCTGGCGATCAGGATGTACGGAAGCGCGACCAGCATCGCGGGTATCCCCCACTTGAGTCCGCGGCGGGTGCGGATGGCAGCGAGCAGGCGGTTGCTCGGCATGTAGCAGTGCAGGTAGTCGCGGGTGCGAACGCTGAGCGTCCAGTGTTGCGCCCCGGGTTTGTTAGAGGCTTGTCTTCCTCATTGTGGTGCCCCGGTTGGGGCTGGTTTCTGATGGTAGTCGGGGGTC